>CAVDFD010000056.1:0-10007 GCA_963608145.1 Bacteroidaceae bacterium
GCGGGGGAGGAGTTCCACGGGTACAGAGCCTCCTCGCAGGTGGTGATGGCATTTACGCCGTGCTTTGCGCAGATGGTGAAAATGTCCTCGAGCTCGGCGACCGTGCTGCGCGTTGCTATGATGCAGACATCCGGCTTGAGCTCGCCGATGCGCTTATCCGCGTCTGCGGAATTTTCGACGGTCACTCCCACATGGGGGAAGCCTCCGCCGATTATCTCGGAGACATCTTTGCCGATATGCCCCTTGTTGCGGCAGAATGCGCCGACCAGCTCGCCGTCATGCTCAATGACATAGCGCATAAGATAGCGGCTCATCTTGCCTGCACCGTACTGAACGACCTTGATTTTGCGATCCATTATAATTGCCTCCTTGTTTTTAAAAATGGTTAGTTTTTTAACAACCTTACAAGGCTATTATACAGATTATTGCCGCTATAAAGTCAAGTTTATTCTATATGCGCAAATTAGCTAAAAAATCGCACCGGAATTTGTATCTTATAGAACATGCACCGCCGGTCGAAGTCAAGCATGGGCAGATCGACGACGACCTCGCACAGGTAGTCGCCGCATATCTCGCAGCCTCTCGTTTCAATGTATTGCAGAAGCCTTTTCATGTTTTCTGCCTCTCGGCTTGCGTCATCGGAGCACAGGCAGACATAGGCCGAGGCAGGTATGCGCTCGGCTTCCTCGGAGCTGTCCACAAAAACGAATACCTCGTCGGAAAACAGCTCGCCCGAGTCAAGACGCGGTCTGCGAACGACAGTGCCGATATTGCTGAAAAACGACAGCGGCATATTGTTCGAAACAAGCTGCGTTTTGAGCTGCCGGAGCATGCATTCGTAGCCGCTTTCGTCCTGCTCGAAATAGTTCAGCTCGCTTTTATGGCAAAAGATATAGCGTTCGGGGATAAATTCGACGAAAATCTCGCCGTTTTTGGGCATGGCGTCATAGCGGCGGTAATTGTTCAGCGTCCGCGTTATGGCGGCACGCGAGCGCTCAAGCTGCAAAATGCGCTCGTCTATGCTTGCCGACTGAGCTTCGAGCAAACCTTGAAGCGCGGCAGGGTCGTTGTCGTCAAAAAAGCTCCTGATCCGCCGCAGGGTCATGCCGTATACCTTCATGTTCTGGATGAGGTCGAGCTTGGCCGACTGCGCAATGTGATAATAGCGATAACCCGTTGAAGGATCAACGAAATGAGGGGTCAGCAGCCCTTCCTTGTCATACAGCCTGAGCGTCTGCTCACTTATGTGGTTAAGCTCCGCCATCTGCCCGATCGACAGCTTTTGAAGATCCATAAAACTCTCCTCCTGCTATAAGGTTTGAGTAGAGTATATGTCATAAAAACGCGAAGGTCAAGAGCGTGTGGGTGAGGCTAAGAGTTTTCCTTTGCTGTCCTGATAGATGAGATCAGCATTACCCGAAGGCTCGCGCATGAGGCATCAAGAGCCTTGTATTCGGAATCAGAGATGTAATTGGTTCTGTGCAGAAGCTCGAGCCAGTATCCTGTTTCGTTGGCCTCTTTAAGCGCTATCTGTAGCCGCGCAATGAAATCAGCCTTTCCGTGGGCATATTGAGCTTCGCGGATATTTGCTCCGATAGAAGTGCCGCTGCGGCCTATCTGGCCGGAAATTATTGATTCGTGTTTTAATTTGAGCAATTTTACAAGCTCTATAATAGCAACGGCAAAGTCAACGGATTGAACGGATAGCTTATCGTTTCTCATAATGCTTTCCTCCGAAAAAATGAAGACGTTTTACTAATGAAGCAATGAAGCAGCTTGCTGGCGCAAGCAATGAAGATAAGACGCATCTGAGCCATCGCATACCGAGGACAAACATCATTACTTCATAAGCGAAGCGACTTCATCAGCGCGTCAGCGCGTCTTAATTCAAAAAAGCGGTTATCCATCGGATAACCGCTTTTTTGCTGGAGGCGTCACCCGGATTTGAACCGGGGAATCGCGGATTTGCAGTCCGCTGCCTTACCACTTGGCTATGACGCCATATTAGTTTGCAGGCTTTTGATAACGCAGCCTGCAAACGCTTTTTCTGGAGCGGGCAACGAGACTCGAACTCGCTACCTCCACCTTGGCAAGGTGGCGCTCTACCGGATGAGCTATGCCCGCAAATGGTGCCTCCGGTCGGAGTTGAACCAACGACACGCGGATTTTCAGTCCGCTGCTCTACCTACTGAGCTACAGAGGCATGTGCTGATAAAATGGTGGGAACAACTGGACTCGAACCAGTGACCCCCTGCTTGTAAGGCAGGTGCTCTAACCAGCTGAGCTATGCTCCCTCATCAGCGGCTCGTTTATTATACTAAAGCTGACCCCAATTGTCAACAACAATTTTGAAGTTTTTAATCGTTTTTTGCCTGCCGGAGCAAAACGGAGATATCGTCCGGCGTGAAGGTATATACCGCGTCGCAGAACTGGCAGCTTACGTCAACGTTCTTGCCCTCGGCTATCATGCTGCGCAGCTCGTCCTCACCGATGCCGAGAATGGCGCTCGAAACGCGCTCACGGCTGCATTTGCAGCGATAGCCGACCTCATCCTCGCCGACAATGTGATGCTCAAGCCCTTTGAGCACCTGCTCAAACACGGCCTCGAGCCCGTCCTCTGCCAATATGGTCGTCAGCGCGTCCATCATCGTGATGTTATCCTCAAGCTTGTCTATAAGCTCGTCGGGAGCGCCGGGCATGAGCTGCACGATGAAGCCGCCGGCCGATTTTATGCTCAGATCGGTGTCCACCAGAACGCCGAGACCGCAGGCTGCCGGTATCTGCTCGCTTTCAAGCATATACGCCGTCAGATCCTCGGCTATCTCACCGGAAACAAGCTGCGTCGAGCCGATATACGGCTCCTTGAGCCCGATATCGCGGCTGACGGTGATCATACCGTCGCGGCCTACCGCGCCGCCGACATTGAGCTTGCCGTCCTGCCGGAGTGGGAGCTCGACCTTCGGGTTCGTCACATAGCCGCGCACGAAGCCCGCGCTGTCGGAAACCGCTATGACGCTGCCTATGGGGCCGCCGCCGTTTATGCGTATCGTGAGACTGCCGTTGTCCTCCTTCATCATGTTGCCGAGCATGGATGCAGCGCACAGCGTCCTGCCGAGCGCTGCTGCCGTCGTGGGCGTGCAGCCGTGGATATCCTTTGCCCGCTGCACCGTGTCCCTTGCGCTGACCGCCGACATTTTTATAAAGCCGTCTCCGGCTGTTGCCCTTAATATTTTATCCATAATAATGCCTCAATAAATGCTCGTATTCTTCGCCGATATGAACAGCCGTCCCTTGTCGCCCTGCGGACAGTCGGTGTAAAACCGAAGCTGCTCGAAGCCTGCCTTTTCAAGCGCTGCTTTAAGCTCCTCGGGCGAGTGGGCGTATTCCACATGCTCCTCGCACTCGCGCTGCCAGAGCTTCCCGCGCCGCGAGAAAAGATCCATGCCGTACAGCAGGCTCTTATCCTCCTCGGAAAAATCCGCGCGCCAGAGGCAGAGCACATCCTCCGTCTCATCGACGAAAATTTCACCGTCGAGAGCCTTTAAGCTCTCCGGCGTTTTGATATCAAATATGAAAAGCCCGTATGGGCGCACGAAAAGATGCAGCCTGTCAAAGACCTTCTTCAGCTTGTCGGGCGGAATGTAGTTTATCCCGTCAAGCGAGCAGAAAGCGGCATCCACCGTGCCGTAAAGATCGAGCTCGGCTGCGTCCTGACACAGAAACAGCGGCGGGATCTCGGCGTTTGCCGCCTTGCCGGAGGCCTGCATGAGCATATCCGCCGATGCGTCAACGGCTATCATCTCGTAGCCGCGCTGCGCCATGAGCGCGGTGAGAGTGCCGGTGCCGCAGCACAGGTCGAGAACGGTTTTGAACTCTCCGCCGTCACTGCCGAACAGCGTCTCATAAAAGTCGGCAAACTCGTGGTACGGGATATCGCCCGTGAGAACATCGTACCACATCGACAGCGGCCCGTAGGAAGCTGCCATCAGTCGTCATCCTGCTGCTCGGCAAGACGCTCAAATGCGATCTCGTAGCCGTCCTTGCCGTATTGCAGCGAGCGGTTGACTCGGCTTATCGTAGCGCTCGACGCGCCGGTCTCGGCCAGAATGTCGTTATATATCATGCCCTTGGAAAGGCATACGGCGACCTGATAGCGCTGCTCCATCGCCTGAATTTCGGTGACGGTGCACAGATCGTCGAAGAAGCTCATGCATTCCTCAACGGTGTTGAGCGTAAGTATCGCCTTGTACATATCCCTGTTGCGGGGCTTTCTGTTAAGCTTGTTCATTTGAATACCTCCTTCGGTATACTATATAATTATATTACATCAATACGTTACAAATGTAAAGTGCTAATGCTGTGAATTGTGCTTGCCCGCACAAATTGTTGTTGATTAATATTGATAAATGTAATACAATATAAATCAGAAAAAACGGAGGTGAAAGCAATGCCATTTGAAATAACGATGACTACGTTCTGGCTGATAGCCATGGTCTTTTTCCTCATTGTCGAGGCGGCGACGGTCGGCCTTATGTGCATCTGGTTTGCCATCGGCGCTCTGGCGGCGCTGCTGTGCGCGATGCTCAATGCGCCCGTGTGGCTTCAGATAGTCGCGTTTCTCATCGTGTCGGCGGTGACATTGTATTACACAAGGCCGCTTGTAAAGAAATATGTCAACAACAAGGTCGAACCGACCAACGCCGATATCGTTATCGGCAAGGAATGCCGCGTGACGGAGACGATAGACAATATCGCCGGAACGGGCGCAGTGTATGTAGACGGCAAAACGTGGACGGCGCGGAGCGTGAGCGACGGCGAGACGATCCCCGAGGGGACGCTCGTAACGGCGCAGCGAATTGACGGCGTGAAGCTCATAGTCATGTCCGCAGCCGAAGCAGTAAAATAATTTTTTAAGGAGAAAGCAAATGCAGTATGTAATTTATGTGCTGATACTTCTTGCGCTTATAATAATCGTAAGAAATATCCGCATCGTCCAGCAGAGCAAGGTAATGATAATCGAGCGCCTCGGCAAATATCAGGCGACATGGGGGACCGGCATCCATGTCAAGATCCCCTTCTTCGAGCGCGTCGCAAAGACCATCTCCCTCAAGGAGCAGGTGGCAGACTTCCCGCCTCAGCCCGTTATCACCAAGGATAACGTCACCATGCAGATAGACACCGTTATCTACTTCCAGATAACCGACCCCAAGCTGTACACCTACGGCATCGAGCACCCCATGGTCGCTATCGAAAATCTTTCGGCGACGACGCTGCGTAACATCATCGGCGATCTCGAGCTCGACCAGTGCCTTACAAGCCGCGACCTCATAAACGGCAAGATGCGCACTATCCTTGACGAGGCCACCGACCCGTGGGGCATCAAGGTCAACCGCGTTGAGCTCAAGAACATTCTGCCGCCCAGAGAGATACAGTCTGCAATGGAAAAGCAGATGAAGGCAGAGCGTGAACGCCGCGAGGCTATCCTGCGCGCCGAGGGCGAGAAGAGAGCCGCCATCCTCGAAGCCGAGGGCGAAAAGGAATCGGCAATACTCCGCGCCGATGCGAAAAAGCAGCAGCAGATCCTTGAAGCGGAAGGCGAGGCCGAGGCTATCCTCAAGGTCCAGACCGCTACCGCGGAAGGCATCCGCCTCATAAACGAATCCATGCCGAGCGACGCGGTGCTGAAGATCAAGGCTCTCGAGGCATTCACGGCGGCTGCAAACGGCAAGGCAACAAAGATCATCATCCCCAGCGAGATACAGGGCATTGCAGGTCTTGCCGAGGGCGTTGTTCAGTCGATAAAGGATGTTCCGGCAGACGCAGAAAAGTAAGAAAATTTTTAATCAAAGACCCTGCCCAAAGGCAGGGTCTTTTTGAGGTATGAAATGATAAAAGTAGCACAGTTTATTAAGGCTCACGGCATGGATGCCGAGCGCGTCGATCTTGCCGAAAGCACGAGAGCCTTTGCAGGGGCAATGCTCGCGGGGCTCGCCGCGCCGCAGAAGGATGTGCCCATGCTGCCGACGTATCTCTACTCGTCCGGCAAGCTCAAAAAGGGCGAAAAAGCCATCGTCATTGATGCCGGCGGCACGAACCTCCGCACGGCGCTCGTCTGCTTTGACGGTAAAAACGCGCTCATCGAGTCGCTTGAAAAGCGCCCGATGCCGGGGGCGAAGACACCCGTCTCGTGGGACGGGTTCATATCCTGCGTTGCCGACTGCGTGCAGCCGCTTCTTGCGCAGACGAAGGATATCGGCTTCTGCTTTTCGTATCCGGTTGACATAACGCCAGAGCGTGACGGCAGGGTGCTGGGGCTCACAAAGCAGGTGGAGATCGAGGGAGCGGTCGGCTCGTACCTCGGCGCGGCTCTGCGCACAGAGCTTGAGCGGCGAGGTGAAAAGCCCGAAAGGATAGTCGTTTTAAACGACACTCCCGCGACGCTGCTTGCGGGTCGTGTCCTTGCCCACGGCAGCTACGACGGATATATCGGCCTCGTTGCAGGGACCGGCTGCAACACCTGCTGCGAGATCGAATGCGGAAAAATAGCAAAGCTCGGGCTTACGGAAAACAGCAAAAAAATGCTCATTGACCTTGAAAGCGGCTCGTTCAACGCCTTCCCGCGCGGCGATGCGGATATCGCCATGGACTCAGACCTTCCCGATACGGGCGAGTTCACCGCCGAGAAAATGATATCCGGCCGCTATCTGGGACGGCTGTGCATGTATACGCTGAAAATGGCGGCGGCGGAGGGAGTGTTCTCCGAGCGTGCGGCTGAGATGATAGAAAAGATGACCGAGGTCGCTGCCCCGACCATCGACAAATGGGGCAGCGGGCGCTTTCCCAAGGGACTCAGCAGCGAGGATAAGGTCAATTTGGTTTACATAATAAATGAGACCTTCGAGCGCGCGGCAAGGTGCATAGCCTCGATGCTCTGCGGCATACTTGAAGTCACCGGCGCCGGACGGCAGCGCCCCGTGTGCATCGCGGTGGACGGCTCGCTGTATTCCGAGAGCAAGCTCCTGCGCCCCGAGCTTGAGCGCTTTATGGATGTGTACGCAGGTGAGATCATGGGCAGGCGCTATGAGTTTATAAACGCCGAAAGCATGAGCCTTATCGGAACTGCGGCGGCGGTGCTGCTGTCATGAAAAGTGCATTGAAAAGGCTTGCACCGGCGCTTTTGTGCCTGTGCCTGCTCCTCACGGGCTGCTCTGCGGATGCAGCGGAGGAGAAGGACTCGTCCAAGCTGCAAATCGTCTGCACGAGCTTTCCGGCCTACGATTTTGCCCGCGAGATAGCGGGGGACAGGGCGCAGATAAAGCTGCTGATAAAGCCGGGCGCGGAGGTACACTCCTATGAGCCTGCGCCGAAGGACATTATTGCCATACAGGAAAGCGACCTGTTCATATGCAACGGCGGCGAGTCGGAGGAGTGGGTCGAGTCGCTCATAGACGGGAGCGTGAACGTCCTGCGCATGATGGACTGCGTTGAGACCGTGGCCGAGAGCAGCGAGGGCATATATGCCGCCGAGGAGAGCTCCGGCGGGGAAGAGGAGGAAGAGCTCGACGAGCATGTGTGGACAACGCCGGGGAATGCTGCGAAGATATGCTATGCCCTGTGCGATAAGCTCATGGAGGCTGATCCCGAGCACATGAACGAGTATATGCTCAACTACGAGGTATACAACGCGCAGCTCATGGAGCTTGATATCGAGATACGCACGACGGTGCTGAATGGCGTGCGCAAAACGCTCGTTTTCGCCGACCGCTTCCCGATGCGCTATTTTTCCCGCGAGTACGGCCTGACCTGCTACGCGGCCTACCCGGGCTGCGCCTCGCAGACCGAGCCCTCTGCAAAGACGGTCGCTTTTCTCATCGACCATGTACGCGAGGAGGGCATACCTGCCGTGCTGTACATGGAGTTTTCAAACGAAAAGATGGCAGATGTCATCTGTGAGGATACCGGCTGCAAAAAGCTGCCGTTTTACTCGGCACACAGCGTCACGGCGCAGCAGTTTTCCGACGGCGTGACCTATCTTGACCTCATGCGCATGAATATTGAGACCCTGAAGGAGGCGCTTTACTGAAATGGCACAGATAACATGCAGGGATCTGAGCTTTGCCTACGACGGCGAAACGGTGCTCAGCGACATAAATTTTTCACTCGACGCGGGCGCTTATCTGTGCATCGTCGGCGAAAACGGCTCGGGAAAGAGCACGCTAATGCGCGGCATTCTGGGGCTTAAAGCCCCCTCAAAGGGCGAGATAAGCTTTTGCGAGCTAAAGCCGACGGAGATAGGCTATCTTCCGCAGCAGACGCAGATACAGCGCGATTTTCCAGCCTCGGTGCGCGAGGTCGTGCTCTCCGGCAGGCTCAACTCCATGCACGGCAGAATGTTTTATAACGCAGCGGACAAGGCCGCGGCAGCCGAGAACATGGAGCGGCTCGGCATCGACGATATCGCCGACCGCTGCTATCTCGATCTCTCCGGCGGCCAGCAGCAGCGCGTTCTGCTTGCGCGGGCGATGTGCGCGACGAAAAAGCTGCTGCTGCTCGATGAGCCGGTGACGGGGCTCGACCCTGTTGCTGCAAACGAGATGTATAATCTTATAAAGCTCGTAAACCTCTGCGACAATACGAGCGTTATCATGATATCGCACGATATCCACGCCGCCGTGAGATACGCAACGCATATCCTGCACCTCGGACGCAGCCAGCTTTTCTTCGGCACGACCGCGCAGTACCGCGAAAGCGACCTTGCGCGCAGATTTGTGGGAGGGTCGAGAATATGATAGAGCTTGTAAAGGAAATGTTCTCCTACCACTTCATGCTCCGCGCAATTATCGTCGGAGTGCTCGTGTCGCTGTGCGCGGCACTTCTGGGCGTGTCGCTCGTGCTCAAGCGCTATTCCATGATAGGCGACGGCCTGTCGCACGTCGGCTTCGGCGCGTTGGCGATAGCCGCGGCGGTGAACGTCGCGCCGCTGTACCTTGCCGTGCCCGTCGTCATTGCGGCGGCCTTCCTGCTGCTGAGGATAAACCAGAACGGCAAGATAAAGGGCGACGCGGCGATAGCGCTCATATCCTCGTCCTCGCTGGCAATAGGCGTTGTGACCGTATCGCTCACGACCGGCATGAATACCGACGTTTCAAACTACATGTTCGGCAGCATTTTATCGCTCAGCCGCGCCGACGCGGTTTTGAGCGTAGCCCTCTCGATAGCGGTGCTTTTCATGTTCGTCCTGCTATACCCGCGCATATTCGCCGTCACCTTTGACGAGACCTTTGCCCGCGCAACGGGAACGAGGGCGCAGCTTATAAACAGCGTCATTGCCGTGCTCACCGCCGTTACCGTCGTTATCGGCATGCGCATGATGGGCGCGCTGCTCATATCCAGCCTTATCATTTTCCCCGCGCTCACGGCAATGCGCCTGTGCCGCAGCTTCAAAAGCGTCGTCATATGCTCGGGCGCGGTTTCCGTCGTGTGCTTTATCATCGGCATGGCCGCGTCCTATGCCTTGGAGCTTCCGTCCGGCGCGGCGATAGTCATCGTCAATATCATAGCTTTTGCGGCATTTTCGCTGGCGGCATTCTTAAAAAAGCGGGCATAAATTCATCAAAACGGCGAATATTCACGCGGAAATGAATATTATTCACTTTAAACACCAGTTTAACGAAAAAATACGAATATTTTTTCAAAAAATCCTTGACAAGAATGCATAAACATGCTAATATAGGCAGCGTCGTAATAAACGGCGCATGATTCAGTTAAAAATTTTTGATAAGAGGGATAACAAATGAAAAAGATTACAGCACTTGTGCTGGCGATGCTCATGGTATTCTCACTGTGCGCATGCGGCAGCGACACGGACAATAAGGACAGCGATACCGACACCGCAAAGGATTATTCGAGCATGACTCTTGACGAGCTCAAGGCAGAGCTCAAGACCGTCACCGACGGCAAGCTCACCGTGGCCACCAGCCCCGACTTTGCTCCCTACGAGTTCTACG
>CAVDFD010000057.1:0-10002 GCA_963608145.1 Bacteroidaceae bacterium
GTTTCAGACCCAGCAAACGCAAGGCTCATAGCCTCCGCAGGGCAGGACGGCTGGCTCATGACGAGCAGGCTCTATGACGGCAGGCTGTATCTCGTCACGAGCTATTATGTCGAGGATGAAGCCGTGAGGACAAAGCCCGAGACCTACGTCCCGCAGCTTTACCTCAACGGCAAGGCTTCCCTTGCCGACGGCTCATGCATAAGCATCATGCCGGAGACTGTCTCGACCTGCTACACCGTCGCGGCGGCATATGACATGAAAAGCGGAGCACTGGCGGCGCACAGAGCCGTTCTCGGCGCGGATAGCACGGTCTATATGAACAAAACGAGCCTGTATCTGAGCGCCGCGAGAGTAGAGCATGAGACGCTCAAGACCTATAAGGAGAGCGTCTACGATGTCTCCGAGTGCGCAGACAGGCAGTACACGGACATTATGAAGCTCAGTGTGCCCGAGCTCACAGCCGAGGCAAGCGGCACGGTCGAGGGCTATCTTGACAGCCAGTTTTCCATGGATGAGTACAATGGCGCTCTGCGCGTCGTAACGACCTCGACTCCAATCTATTGGCGCATATATACAGACGCGGCTCTCGAGCTTGAAAGCTATAAATACGATGCCGAGCGCAGCGTAATGTCAAATAACCTGTATATTCTCGACGGGGAGCTGAATATGCTTTCCTCGGTGGAGGGACTTGCCGAGAACGAACAGGTATACTCGGCTCGCTTTGACGAGGGCTTTGTGTATTTCTGCACCTTCCGTCAGGTCGATCCGCTCTTTGCAGCTGACGTGTCAGACCCCAAGTCTCCAAAGATACTCAGCGAGTTGAAGATAAGCGGCTTTTCCGAGTATCTGCACAAATGGTCGGACGACAGACTTTTCGGACTCGGCAATGAGGCCGATGAAGCAAGCGGCATGACCACTGGGCTCAAGCTCGTGATGTTCGACACCTCGGATAAGGCAGCTGTCACGGTGAAAAACACCCTGAACCTCGCCGAGGGCAGCTATACCTCTGCGCTGTACGACCACACCGCGCTGCTGATATCGCCCGAGCGCAGCGTCATAGGCTTCTGCACGGGTGAAAGCTATCTGCTGTTTTCCTACAGCGACGAAAGCGGCTTTGAAAAGCGCAGCGAGACAGCTCTTGACGATGACGGCTCATATAAGCGCGCAGTGTATGTTGATAGCTGCGCCTATATCGTCGATGCAAACGGCATGATTGTACTGACGCTTGACAGCGGCGAGCTTATAGCGACTGCTTGATTGTTGACAAAACCTCCGCGTTAGCGTAAACTAACATATGTTAGGCAGACCTAACGTATTGGCGCTGCCGCGGAGGTATTTTATGACACTTGATAAGCTGCCGATAGGCAAACCCGCGATAATTCTCGAGGTCGGCGGAGAGGGAGACCTGCGCTGTCATCTGCTCGATATGGGACTGATACCGCACACGGAGGTCACGGTGCGCAAGGTCGCGCCGCTCGGCGATCCCATGGAGCTGTATCTTCGGGGATATACGATGACCCTGCGCAAGGAGGATGCCGCACGCATAGAGGTCAGCCCCAGAGAGGAGATATGACCATGCTCATTGCTCTTGTTGGAAATCAGAACTGCGGAAAAACAACGCTGTTCAATCAGCTCACCGGCTCAAATCAGCACGTCGGCAACTTCCCCGGCGTTACGATAGAGCACAAGCTCGGTCAGGTGATAGGCTGGAAAAACTATGAGCTCGTCGATCTGCCGGGCATCTATTCGATCCGGCCTTATTCCGGCGAGGAAAAGGTGACTCGCAATTTCATAATCGACCGCAGACCGGACGCGATAATAAACATCGTCGATGCAACGAATATTGAGCGCAATCTCTATCTCACGCTCCAGCTCATCGAAATGGGCAAGCCCATGGTGCTTGCACTTAACATGATGGATGAGCTTCTGGGCAACCACGGCAGCATTGATATACAAAAGCTGTCCGACAGGCTGGGAATACCCGTCGTGCCGATCGCGGCTGCAAAAAACGACGGTGTTGAGGAGCTCATGCGCGTTGTTGCCGAGACAGCCGAGAATGCGTGCAAACCGCGCAGGATAGACTTCTGCTCGGCAGGTCCCGTGCACCGCTGCATACATACTGTCAGCCACGTTGTTGAGGATCACGCCGAAAAGATCGGTGTGCCTCCGCGCTTTGCCGCAACACGGGTCATCGAGGAGGACGCGGACATAATTTCCGCTCTCAAGCTCAGCGAAAACGAGCTTGAGCTTGTCGGACACGCCGTGCTCGAAATGGAAAACGAGGGCGGACTTGACCGCAACGCAGCCCTCGCCGAGATGCGCTATCGCTTTATAGAGGCCGTGTGCTCCGAGTGCGTCACAAAGGCGCACGAGAGCAGGGAAATGCTGCGCAGCGTAAAAATAGACAAGGTGCTCACGAACAAATACCTTGCCATACCGATGTTTATAGCCATCATGGGCTTCATATTCTGGATGACCTTCAGCGTTCTGGGGAAGTGGCTGTCCGATCTTCTGGCGCTGGGCATCGACGGCGTGACGGCTCTTGTCGATAATGCGCTGACGGCCTACGGCCTGAATCCTGTCGTACACAGCCTTGTCATTGACGGCGTGTTTGCGGGCGTGGGCAGTATGCTCAGCTTTCTGCCGCTTATCGTCGTGCTGTTTTTCTTCCTCGCCATCCTCGAGGACAGCGGCTATATGTCGCGTGTCGCCTTCGTCATGGATAAGCTCCTGCGCCGCATAGGACTGTCGGGCCGCAGCTTTGTGCCGATGCTCATCGGCTTCGGCTGCTCGGTGCCCGCGATAATGGCAACGCGCACGCTCTCGTCCGAGCGCGACCGCAAAATGACGATGCTGCTGATCCCGTTCATGAGCTGCTCGGCGAAGATACCCATCTACGCCGTGTTCACGGCGGCGTTTTTTCCGAATAACGGCGGTCTGGTCATGACCTGCCTGTATGTCTTCGGTATGCTCGTTGGTATAATAGCGGCGAAAATACTCAGCAAAACGGCGTTCACGGGAAAGCCTGTGCCCTTTGTCATGGAGCTTCCCAATTACCGCATGCCCTCGCTCAAGACCGTGCTGCTGCTCATGTGGGAAAAGGCATGGGACTTTATCCGCCGCGCCTTCACGGTCATATTCGCTGCGACGATAGTTATATGGTTTTTGCAGAACTTCGACGTTCGCCTCAACGTCGTCGGGCAGGGCAGCGGCGACAGCCTGCTTGCCATAATCGGCACATGGCTCGCCCCGATATTCGCGCCCCTCGGCTTCGGCGACTGGCGCGTGGCAACGGCGCTGGTCACCGGTCTCATGGCAAAGGAGGCGGTCATAAGCACGCTCGGCGTTCTTATGGGAGTCGGCGCAAACCTCGGCAGCGCGGCGCTGGGAAGCCTGTTCACGCTGCCCTCGGCGGTCAGCTTTCTTGTTTTCTGCCTGTTGTATACGCCCTGCGTGGCCGCTCTTGCGGCGCTCAGACGTGAGCTCGGCAGCGGAGTGAAAACTGTGCTCGTAATGCTCTCGCAGTGCTGCGTGGCGTGGCTGGCAGCCTTCTGCGTGTATATGCTTATGGGAGTGATCCTTTGACATGGAAATTATCATAATCGCCCTGCTCGCCGTATGGCTCGTGCTTGCCGTGCGCAGCATGAGAAGGGGCAGGGGCTGCTGCGGCTGCAAATGCTCCGGCTGCTCGAAAAATTGCAGGGACTGCAAAAAGTGAAAATACGGAAAACTCCGGCATGGCGTACGTCGTACACTGTGCCGGAGCTTTTTGCTTTGCAGGCTTATCAGCCCATCTTTTTGAGCAGCGCAGGGATGAGCCGGCGGTAATCGGCAACGATCGCATAGTGGGATATTGCCATGATAGGAGCCGAGTCGCTGGTGTTGATGCTGACGATGCACTTGGAATTCTGCATACCGGCAAGGTACTGCGTCGAGCCGGAAATGCCGATGTTGATGATAAGGTCTGCTTTGACGGTGCAGCCGCTTTGACCGAGCTGCGCCGCATGCGGCATCCAGCCGCAGTCGGAGATCGGCCTTGAGCAGGCAAGCGAGGCACCGATGCGCGAGGCAAACTCGGCTATCATGTCCAGATCCTCTTTTTTCTTGACACCGCGTCCGCAGGCTACAACTATTTTTGCGTCCTTGAGCTGCGCCTGCGCCTTTTCGGCGGCGACGGTCTCAAGAAGCTCGTATGCGGGATCGCTGCTGCACCCGACCGCCTCTCGGATGAGCTCGGCTGTGCCGGAATTACCGACAGGCTCTGCATCGAATACCTTCGCGCAGACCGTCACCATCTGGGGGCGCTTTTCACCGATGCAGATATGCGCCAGAATGCTGCCGCCGAAGCCGGCAGTGACCTGAATGAAATCGCCGTCCTCGTCAAAAATGAGGTCGAGTGCGTCGGCGGTAAGGCCGGTGCCGAGCGCCTGCATGGTCAGGGGAGCGATCTCGCGGCCTGCGCAGGTCGCGGGGATCAGGAGAATTTCGGGCTCGTATTTTTTCGAAAGCTCTGTCAGCGCCTGCGCATAGCTGCGGGCACTGTAGCTTGAAAGCACGTCGCTTTCGCCGATGATGATCTTATCGGCACCGTATTCGGAGAGCTCCGTCAGGACATCTTCACCGGCTGATCCCAGAACCGCTGCAATGAGCTTGCCGCCCTTGTGCGCCTTGAGCTGTCTGCCCTTAGTGAGAAGCTCGGGGACTATATCGCAAAGCTTGCCGTCGTTAGTCTCGGCATAGACCCAAATATCATTGCTCATTTGTTATTCCTCCCTCAGATGAGATGCATGTCCGCGAGAAGTCCGGACAGAACACCTGCAGTTTCGTCGATGCTGCCGCAGATAACGGCGGAGTCGATTTTTCTCACCTGCGGTGCGGTCACGCGCTTCGTGCGCGAGGGCGAGCCCTTGACACCGCAGCGCGCCTCGTCGCAGCCGAGGTCTGCGCAGTTCCAGACGGCTATACCTTTCTTGAGCCCCTCAATGACGTTTGCGGGAGTCATGAAGCGTGGTGTGTTTATTGCCGGAGTAACCGTGATAACTGCCGGAAGAGCGGTTTTCGAGGTCTCGACTCCGTTCGTGAAGCTGCGGCGGCAGATGATCGAGCCGTCCTCAAGCTGCGCACTTTCAACGCTCGTCACCAGAGGCAGCCCGAGGAAGCCGGCCGTTACGGGACCGGTCTGCGCGGTCTCGGCATCGGAGGCCTTGTTGCCGAAAATGGCAAGGTCAAAGCTGCCGAGCTTCTTTGCGGCCATGGAAAGAACATATCCGGTCGCAAGGGTGTCGGCACCGCCGAAGGCGCGGTCAGAGAGCAGCACGGCCTCATCGCAGCCCATGAACAGCGCACGCTTGAGGACATCCTTTGCCTGAGCAGGTCCCATGGTGACAGCCGTCACCTTGCCGCCCGTGCGGTCACGGAGTGCAAGACCCAGCTCAAGCGCGTTTTTGTCAACGGGGTTTATCATCGTACCGACACCGTCGCGGATGAGGTTTCCGTTCTCATCGAGCTTTACGTCGTCGCTGTCGGGGATCTGCTTTATAAAAACAATAATATTCATTTTCTGCACCTCCATCACTTAACGCCCATCCACTTGGCAATTATCTTCTTCTGGATCTCGCTCGTGCCCTCGAATATTTCGGTGAGCTTTGCGTCACGATAGAGCTTTTCAATGACAAAATCCTTGCTGTAGCCGTAGCCGCCGTGAAGCTGCAGGCAGCCGCGCACTACCTCGTTGAGCACGTCGGAGCAATAGTATTTAGCCATAGACGAAAGGTGGGAAACGCGCTCTCCGTTATCCATGCGGCTTGCGCAGTTATATACCATAAGGCGTGCGGCCTCGACCTTGGTCTGATATTCGGCAAGCTTGAACTGCGTGTTCTGGAACTGCGAGATACGCTTTCCGAACTGAATGCGCTCCTTGGTATATTTTACGGTCTGATCGACAGCGTCCTGAGCCATACCCACGCAGACGGAGGATATGCCGAGCCTGCCCGCATCGAGCGTGGACATGGCCGCGTGGAAGCCCTTGCCGATCTCGCCGAGCAGGTTCTCTGCCGGAACGTGTACATTATCGAATATGACCTCGGCAACGGAGCTTGCGCGCATTCCCATGAGTTCCTCGTCGCGGCCTATGCTTATGCCCTCGCACTCGTGCACGTCGATCAGCAGACAGATGGGGCTTTTCGTGCCGTCGGGCGCTTTGAACTGGCAGTAGGTCTGGAAAAAGTCGGCCTCGCGTGCGCCTGTAATGAAGGCCTTCGTGCCGTTTACGACAAATTCGCCGTCAATGAGCTCGGCAGTCGTCTGCATTCCGGCTGCGTCCGAGCCGGCACAGGGCTCGGTGAGCGTGAAGGCCGAACGCTTTTCACCCTTGACCCAAGGCACTACATATTTGAGCTTCTGCTCCTGCGTGCCGTAGTGCAGGATAGGAAAGCACATATTCGTCTGACCCGAAACGGATTTTGCGACCGGCCCGCTGGCCTTGGAGAGCTCCTCAACGGCCAGAACATAGTGGACATAGCTGCTGCCGAGTCCGCCGTATTCCTTGGGGATGACTATGCCGCAGAAGCCGAGCTCGTGCATCTCCCTGAGCAGCGGCTCTACGCTGAAAAGACCCTTGTCGATCTCAAGCGTGTGCGGTCGTATGCGCTCGTCGGCATATTCTCTATATATTTTCTGTAGTTCGCGTTCTTCTTCGGTGAGAACTGTGTTCATGGAATGATCCTCCTTATCGCGGATTTGACAATATAATATCAATCAAGTTCGAAACGGGCAATAAGCTGAGTGCGTTGAACACATTTGAACACAAGTGCAAAAAAACGTTGAACATACCCTGCACGCTTGCTATAATACAAAATGAAGTGTACAAAATTGTTCAAAAGGAGGAGCGCCTCATGGACAAGCTTCCGAAAAATGAAATTTTAAAGCAGCTCAAGCAGAGCTTCCTTGACGGAACGCTCGGCGAATATGACTCCGGATATGAGAAGAACATTGCCGCTTGGAAAAAGTCGCGTGAGCAGGGGGCGCAGGCGCATATCATGCGCCTCGGCGACAGCTGCCGTGATCTGCATGTGTTCGACCGTATCGATGATATATCCAAGTGCCATCTTGCGTATTTCAGCGATTACTACGAAAGCCGCAGCACGGCTCTTGAACGTATGGGCGGAGCGATGTTTTATCTTGATACGCAGCTCACCGCGTTCCATAAAAGCGGAAGTGCAGCGCTTCTGAAGGAGCTCAAGGCGAAGGGGCTGCGCATCGGTACGCGCTTTTCCGTGGAAAACGTCGGCGTATTTGCAGGCAATACCGCGCCGGAAAAGCCCTTCGTGACCTGCTTCAGCGCGGGTGAGGGGCACTACTGCGACCTCCTGACCCCGTATGTCTGCATAGCGCGCTACGGCGAGACCTCGGCAGGGCCGGGCTTTCACGCGGTATCGGTCATATTCCTGCCGCTGGACAAGTGCTATAAAAACTCGCTCAACTCGGCATCGTTCATGCTCGAGGCAGGCGACTTTACTTACAAAAACCGCATACTTTACCCGCATATCGAGCGCAGATTTCACCTGCTGGAGCAATCGGTGCAGAGCAGCACGGACATAACGCTGCTCGTTGACGATGCCGGAGTAGTGGCCTTTGCAAACAGCCGCTTTGAAAACGAGTTCGGCTTGCATATAACCTCCGTCATAGGAAAGCCTCTGCGCGACAGCCTTGCGGAGCTATCATTTGTCCTGAAGGCGCTGCGCACCGGCAAGGAGATATCTGCGGGCAACGTTTCACTCGGCAGCGAGGGCAAGCGATACTATGTCGAGTGTCTTGCAATAAAGGAAAACGAGAAGGTCATCGGACTCAAAGTTTCGGTAAAAACGGCTGAGCAGATAAGAAAATACAGCGCCCGCGCAGAGCGCAACAACGCTGTTTATAACTTTCAGGATATAATTGCGGTGAGCGCGGGGATGAAAAGAGTCAAGGACGAGGCCCGTGCAGCTGCGGCAAGCCCCGCAAACGTTCTCATAACAGGAGAATCCGGCACCGGCAAGGAGCTTTTCGCACAGGCCATCCATAACGCAAGCCAGCGCTTTGCAGGGCCGTTTGTACCGATAAACTGCGGAGGCTTCTCGCTTGAATCGGTAGAGCAGCTTCTTGTAGGCACGGAGAAAAATCCGGGCAAATTTGTTCAGGCCGACGGAGGAACGCTGTTTCTCGACGGTATATCCGAAATGTCGCAGGATATGCAGAGCTTTCTTCTGCGCTTTCTCGAGGACGGCATCGTAACTCCTGCCGGCTCGCGCCGCAGCATACATACGGCTGTGCGTGTGATCGCCTCTGCAAGCAGCGAGCTTTTGAAGAAGGTAAGGGAGGGCTCGTTCCGGCTTGACCTGTACTACCGGCTAAATGTCCTGCGCATTGACCTCCCGCCGCTGCGCGAGCGCCGTGCGGATATGAAGGAGCTGAGCAACTACTTTGCCACGATGCTGTCGGCAAGCTACGGGAAAAATATCTACAGCGTTTCGGAGAAAACCGTTGAGCGCTTCAATAAATACAGCTGGCCGGGCAATCTGCGTCAGCTGCGCAATATCATCGAGCGCAGCCTGCTGAAGGCCGAGGACGGCTGCGAGCTTGAGATAAACGATGTCGATGAGGAGCTCGGCAGCGCCCCTGCCGCGTCTGTGTCCGCAAACGGCGCGGCGTTTGATGTTTACGGAGCGGAGGTCAACCGAATTCTCGATGCGCTTGTGAAGTACAACGGCAATAAGGCCAAAACCGCACGCAGTCTCGGCATGTCCCGCGGTACGCTGTATAACCGCCTGCGCGAGCTTGAAGATAACGGGATAATGACCTTGAATGCAGATAAACACGGTTGAAGCACGCAGCGAGCTCGCAGCCGCCGCAAAAAGTCACAGATTTTTGAGACACGCTGATTACATCATGCTTTAGTTTTTGTATATTCCCGCATAAAACGGTCAACAATATGCATAGATAAAGGAGGTTTTATCTATGCAGAACGAAAAAAGCGGCAGACTTGACAGATTTTTTGCCGGCAAGGGCTTTTACATAGTCCTTGCGCTATGTGTGATCGTGATAGGGATATCGGCCTACAGCCTTGCCGTGAGCGGCACGGATGCGCCGGACGGCCTGAACGCCGGAATGAGCGCAGCAAGGCAGAGCGAGCGCCCCGCGGAAAGCT
The DNA here is from genome assembly GCA_963608145.1 of Bacteroidaceae bacterium. Classification (GTDB taxonomy): domain Bacteria; phylum Bacillota; class Clostridia; order Oscillospirales; family Oscillospiraceae; genus F23-B02. The sequence goes on from CAVDFD010000057.1 coordinate 9,185, forward strand.
CACAGCCGCCTGTGAATACCGAGGCTCCAAAGCCCGTGGAAGCGCCGGAGGCGGAGGACGTCATAGCCGAGGGAACGCTGACCCAGGACGACGAGTGGCCGGAGCAGACGGTGTGGCGCTGGCCGGTGTCGGGCGAGATCGAACGCGGTTACAGCGTCGAGGCGCTCAGCTACGATGTTACGATGGCCGACTGGCGTACCCATGACGGCATCGACATTCTCGCGCCGCAGGGCGAGGTGGTCGTTGCTGCGGGCGACGGCGAGGTCGTGAGCGTAACGCAGGACGACCTTTACGGCACGACGGTCGTTATCGACCACGGCGAGGGTATCAAAACGACCTATTCAAACCTTGCCGATACGCCGACCGTCGCCGCCGGAGACAGGGTAAAGGGCGGCGATGTCATAGGCTCTGTCGGCAAGACAGCCCTGTGCGAGATAGGGCAGGGCAGCCATATGCACTTTGCCATGAGCCGCGACGGTGCGAGCATCGACCCGACCGTTTACCTCCCAATTTAAAAATTTGAAGAAAAATAAAAAAATATGTTGACAATCTGGGCTGTGTCTTGTATAATTCCAATTGCTCATTTGAGAGATGGCGGCATAGCTCAGTTGGCTAGAGCATGCGGTTCATACCCGCAGTGTCCCCGGTTCGAATCCAGGTGCCGCTACCAAAAAGGCGCAGATATTATTACCTGCGCCTTAATTTAGGCCCGTTGGTCAAGCGGTTAAGACACCGCCCTTTCACGGCGGTAACATGGGTTCGATTCCCGTACGGGTCACCAAAAAACACAGTCCACCAAAAGGTGGGCTGTGTTTTTT
>CAVDFD010000058.1:0-9952 GCA_963608145.1 Bacteroidaceae bacterium
ATTCTGAGGTACTGATATTTGAAGACTAAGGATATGACCTACATCGCCCTGCTGGCGGTGCTCATATCGGTCTGCTCATGGCTGTCGGTTCCGGCAGCCATTCCCTTTACCATGCAGACCTATGCCGTATTCACGGCGCTGCTGCTTCTCGGCGGCAAACGCGGCAGCATAGCTGTCGCCGTGTACATAGCGCTCGGCGCGGTCGGACTTCCGGTGTTCTCCGGCTTTACCGGCGGTGTCGGCAAGCTCATGGGGCCGAGCGGGGGATACATCATAGGCTTTATATTCACCGGCCTGTGCTATCTGCTTTGCGAGCGACTTTTGGGACAAAAGCTCTGGGTGAAGATAGTCTCGCTCATTCTGGGGCTTGTCCTGTGCTACGCCTTCGGAACTGTGTGGTTTGTCAAGGTCTATTCCGTTACAAAGCCCATAAGCTACGCCTCGGCGCTCGGCATATGCGTCCTGCCGTTTATTATACCCGATGCCGCGAAAATGGCGCTGGCGTTTCTGACCGACAGGGTCGTAAGAAAGCATGTAAATATCGACTGAATAAATCAGCTCCCGTCCTTGGACAGGAGCTGATTTTGCTTACATATTACAGATACCTGAGCTTCTCGCTGCCCTTTTTGAACAGCCAGCGCAGCTCAAGAACAGAGATAAGGGCGAAGACTGCGCAGACAAGCCATGCCGAGGCCGCCGCGCCGAGCTTTGCGGATAGCAGATAAAAGCCGTAGCCGCCGAGTCCCGCTGTTATATAGCCGACGAAAATCATGACAAGTATGCTCAGGCTCTGCTTTACGGCGGCGGTCTCTGTCTGCCAGCTGAGGTTCGGATTTTCAAGATTCAGTATCAGGCCGAGAGCTGCGGTGAAGAGTGTGAAGACTGCCGGCAGCACGAGGCAGACCGCGGCTGTCAGAGCATCGGGGCGGAAAACGACGCAGACGCAGACAGAGCAGTACAGCGCCGGAACTGCGGTCAGCAGCAGGTGGAGCCTGAGCTTTGCCCGCAGCAGCTCCCACGGCTGTACGGGCAGCGACTGCGCTATCCACAGGCTCCTGCCCTCAAGCGAAACGGAGGGCGCGGTCAGGTCGTTTGTGGCGCACAGAAGGCATGTGCCGAAGCACAGAAGCACCGCGCACGGCTCGTCCGGCAGGCCGAGCGAGGAGGTAAAGCTCAAAATACCCTGCCCCTGAATGAGCAGAAACGTGCCCGCTATAAGAAGCAGCGGTGTGCCGAGGGCGCAGTTTAGCATATAGGTGGGGCTTGCCAGCAGCCTCGCGCTTTCCTTGAACAGAAGCGCTGAGGGGATGCCGCGCATTTTGACCGTGCGTGAGCGGTACTCGCGCTTTGCGAGCTTCTCGGAGGCCGTTGCGATCTTTATAAAGCTGCGCGAGAGGACATAGCAGGTGGCGGCAAACAGCGCTCCCACCGCGAGAGTAAGATACAGCATCGAAAGCCAGTCGCCCGTGCCGCAGCGCCCTATGACATAGAGGATATATGCCGAGTCCCTGACCCTTTCACCGATCACAGCGGCGTTCATGATGAGCGCCTGCAAATATTCGGAGAGGTTAAAGAAGAAAAAGTAGTAAAGCCCGAAGAACACGAGCGAGAGCAGCACAACGACGAGTGAGCGGTTTTTAAGGTGTACGCTTATGCGTGCGACCGCCCAGCCGAGAATGCAGGAGAGAGTGAAGACGAATACACTCACGAGCAGCGTCAGCAGCAGGCAGCCGATAACGCCCGCAGCGGCGGGCTTTGCAACAATGAAATAAACGATATCGGCCGGAAGCATGACGACCGCGCTGAACATGAGCCCCATGAGGTACACGCCGGCCAGCCGCGAGGCGAGGATATAGCGCGTCGGCACGGGCAGTGAGAGCATGAGGTCGTTGTCCTTTGCCTTGTACAGGCTCGAATATGTGTTGAACGCGCCGCCGAACACGCCCAGCAGCAGCGCCGTGAGCGTCATTATGTCAAAATACAGCCAGTCGAGACCCAGACCGACAAAGGGACTGCACAGGGTGTAGGACAGGTAGGTGAACATGCCGCCGATGACGACGATCATCAAAAGCGCGTACAGAACGATGAGCAGCATGCTCGATACCTTGGAGCGGGCCGTGCCCTTTTTGCGGTCGTAGAAAAAGCTGCTGTTTAGCTCGTACAGCTGCTTGCGGATGAGTATTTTCAGCATGACACGTCCTCCAGCTCGAGGAATACCTCCTCCAGACTGTCATCGCCCTTGACCTCGGCCATCGTGCCCGAGCGTATGAGCCGTCCGCCCTTTATGATGGCGACCTGATCGCAGAGCTTTTCCGCGACCTCAAGGACGTGCGTCGAGAAGAAGATAGCTCCGCCCTCGTCGCAGAGCTCGCGCATCATGCCCTTTAAGCTGTGCGCGGCCTTGGGGTCTAAGCCGACGAAGGGCTCGTCCATGACTATGAGCCTCGGTGTGTGTATCCACGCCGAGATGATTGCAAGCTTCTGCTTCATGCCGTGCGAGTAGGCCGATACAGGCTGCGCAAGATCGTCGGTGAGCTCAAAGAGTGCGGCGTATTTTTCGATGCGCTCACGCCTGTCCTCGGGACTAACGCCGAAAATATCGGCGATGAAGTTGAGGTACTTTATGCCCGTCATGAAGTCGTACAGGTCGGGATTGTCGGGGATATAGGCCAGCACCCTCTTGCAGGCAAGGGGGTCTTGCTTTATCGAAATGCCGTCAATGAGTATCTCGCCCTCGTCAAAGTCGAGGATGCCGACCACCGACTTGAGCGTCGTGGTCTTGCCCGCGCCGTTGTGGCCGATAAAGCCGCAGATCGTGCCGGGGGCTATGTGCAGGCTGAGGTCGTCCACAGCCGTTTTTTCGCCGTAGCGCTTTGTCAGTCCCTTTATCTCAAGCATATGCAGTGTCCTCCTTGGTGTTTGCTTAAAGCATATAGTAACAGCCCCGCTGCGTCAAGGCAGTTGTGATAAATTTATAACATAGATAAGTAATTTTCGTGTAAAAAACGGTATGCATGTTTAAAATGCATACCGTTTGAAGGTTTTTAAAGCTTATCAGCCGCCGAAGACGGACAGCAGGAAGCCGGCTGCGATAGCCGAGCCGATAACACCGGCGACGTTGGGACCCATTGCGTGCATGAGCAGGAAGTTTGTCTTGTTGTACTTTCTGCCGACATCCTGAGAAACACGCGCTGCCATGGGAACTGCGGAAACGCCCGCCGAGCCTATGAGAGGATTGATCTTCTTGCCGGAGGTGTAGTACATGACAACGCCGCCGAGAAGACCGCCGATCGTCGAGACGGCGAAGGCGCACAGGCCGAGGATGATGATCTTTATCGTGTCAGCGCTCAGGAAGTTCTGAGCTACCATCGTGGCGCCGACGGAGGTGGCAAGGAAGATGGTGACGATGTTCATCAGCGCGTTCTGCGCGGTGTCCGACAGACGGTCGGTCACGCCGCACTCACGGAAGAGGTTGCCGAGCATCAGGCAGCCGATGAGCGGCGCGGTCGAGGGCAGAAGCAGTATAACGAAGGTCGCAACGACGATGGGGAAGACTATCTTCTCCGTCTTGGAGACCTCGCGTGCCTGCTCCATCTTCACCTCGCGCATCTCCTTTGTGGTGCACAGCTTCATAAGAGGCGGCTGGATAAGTGGGATGAGCGCCATGTAGGAATACGCGGCAATGGCGATCGGTCCCAAAAGATGCGGGGCAAGCTTCGTTGTCAGGAATATGGCGGTCGGGCCGTCCGCGCCGCCGATGATGCCGATAGACGCACCCTCGGGGCCTGTGAAGCCCAGCGCGATAGCGCCGAGGAAGGCGACGAATACGCCCAGCTGCGCCGATGCGCCCATGAGCAGGCTCTTGGGGTCTGCAAGCAGCGGGCCGAAGTCGGTCATTGCGCCGACTCCGAGGAATATGAGCGAGGGGTAGATGCCGGCCTTAACGCCGATGTAGAAGAAATCGAGCAGTCCGGCGCTTGCCATAACGTGGCCGTAGCTGTGATAATAGGGGCTTGCCTCGTCGAGGAAGGCCTCCCACAGCTCGGGGTGATACAGCGCGTTCTCGCCCATGCCGACAAAGTAGCTCAGGTTCGTGAGCAGACAGCCGAAGGCTATGCCGCACAGGAGCAGGGGCTCGAACTTTTTGACTATGCCAAGGTACAGAAGCACAAAGGCAATGATTATCATGACGAGGTTTTTCCAGCCGCCGTCGGTGGTTATGAACGCGGCGAAGCCGGACTCAAGCGCAAGCTTCTGGAGAGTACCGAGAATGTCCATCCCTTACCTCCTTACGCTATGACGACAAGAGGAGCACCGGTCTCGACTACTGCGCCCTTTGCCGCAACGATCTGAGCGACGGTGCCGGACTTGGTGGCGACGATCTCGTTTTCCATTTTCATGGCCTCGAGGACGAGCAGCACGTCGCCCTCCTCGACCTTCTGACCCTGCGCGACGTTTATCTTGAGGATATTGCCGGGCATGGGACTCTTGACGACCTCACCGGCGGCGAGAGCTGCACCGGCAGGAGCTGCGGGAGCGGCTGCGGCTGCGGGTGCTGCCGCGACGGGGGCGGGAGCTGCCGCGGGAGCGGGGGCTGCGGGGGCGTATGCCTCGTACTCGTCAACGAGCATGGCCTTGCCCTCCTCGACCTCGACCTCGTAGGTCCTGTTATTTAAAGTTACCTTATACTTCATCTTCCTTGACCTCCTTGATTGAAATAAAGCGGAGCTCGTTAACGGGCTTGCCGAGAGTGTCCGCGACGATAGCCATTACCATGGCAGCGTCCTTGGGATCGGTGTCATAGAGCTTGAGCTCACCGGCAGAGCCGGGCGCTTCCGGAATAACGGGCGCGGGCGCGGGGGCTGCGGGCACGGGAGACTCGGTCTTTGCCTTGCTTGCGCGGCCGACCATGATCTTGCCCATTATCATAACGACCCACATGAGAAGCACGAGGCCGAAGAAAACAACGATATAGCCGAGCAGCGCACACAGCGCGGCATCGCCGAAGGAAATGTGTATCAGATCAGTCATCGTCTACACCTCCTCAGGCCTCGGTAATGGTGTAGCGAACGACCTTTTCCTCCGCCTCGCGGCGCTTTTCAAAGAAATTCTCCGCGACCTGCGGGAAGGCGATGTAGCTGAGCACGTCCTCCTCGCACCTTGCGGTATCGCCGAGGTACTCGGCTGCCTTTTCGTAGGTGTCGGTCGGCAGCGTATCGGCGTAGCGGCCCTCGATGGGCTTTTCGCCGCCCAGTATCTTTGCGCGCACTGCCTCGTCGATGGGGGCGGGCGTTCTGCCGTATTCGCCGCGGCAGTAGGCCTTTATCTCCGCGCCGACATTCTTGTAGCGCTCACCCGCGAGCACGTTCTGCACCGCCTGCGAGCCGACAAGCTGGCTGGTCGGGGTGACGAGCGGGGGATAGCCCATGTCCTTGCGCACACGCGGCGTTTCGATGAGCGCCTCCTCGAACTTGTCCAGCGCGTTCATCATCTTCAGCTGGCTGAGAAGGTTCGAGAGCATGCCGCCGGGTATCTGATAGGTCAGGCACTGGGTGTCGGTGCTCATGGAGATGGGGTTGAGCGTGCCGTCGGCGAGGTAATCGTTGCGGATGGGCTTGAAGTAGTTTGCCATTTCTATGAGTATCTTCTCGTCGAGCGCAACATCGTAGCCGAGCTCACGGAGCGCGTAGAACAGCGTCTCGGTAGCGGGCTGCGAGGTACCGCCGGAGAAGGGAGATATAGCGGTGTCGATAACGTCGGCTCCGGCCTCGATGCCCTTGAGATAGGTCATGAAGGCAAGACCCGTGGTGCAGTGCGTGTGCAGAACGACGGGAAGATCGACCGCGTCCTTTATGCCGGAAACGAGGTCGTATGCGCTCTGCGGGGTCATGATGCCGGCCATATCCTTGATGCAGATGGAGCTCACGCCCATCTTTTCAAGCTCCTTGACCATCTCGACGTACTTTGCGGTGGTGTGTACGGGGCTGGTGGTGTAGGAGATAGTGCCGGAGGCCATTGCGCCCTGCTTCACCGCTTCCTCTATGGCGACCTTGAGGTTGTCGGTGTCGTTGAGTGCGTCGAATATACGGATGATGTCGATGCCGTTTTTGACCGAGGCGCGAACGAAGCGGCGCACTACATCATCGGGGTAGTGCTTGTAGCCGAGGATGTTCTGGCCGCGCAGAAGCATCTGGAGCTTGGTGTTGGGCATCTTTGCGCGGATCTTGCGCAGACGCTCCCACGGGTCCTCGCCGAGAAAGCGCAGGCAGACATCGAAGGTAGCGCCGCCCCAGCATTCAACGGAGTAGAATCCGGCCTTGTCCATCTTTTCAAGGATGGGCTCGAACTTGTCATAGGGAAGCCTTGTCGCAATAAGTGATTGGTTTGCGTCACGAAGCACGGTTTCCGTAAACTGCACTTTTTTCATGTTTTCCTCCCGAATTTCAAAAATTATTAACACTCTATAGTATAGTATAAAGTTTCCGTAAATTCTACACTTATCTTAGGCAAATTTATAACAATCAGCGTAAAAAATGCAGACAGTTTACACAACTGTCTGCATTTTCGGAAAATATCTGTTTTTTACTTATTTCGAGGCCAGAGCCCTGTCGAGCCAGACGCTTGCAACGTCCATGGCTGCCCAGAAGCCGTCCTTCTCGCTTTTCTTGACGATGCGGTCGCGGGACTTGACAGAGGGGTCGGTGAGCTGGAGCTGGACGGATACCTTTGTGGCAACGTCGAGATCCTTGACCTTCTTCGTGTCCATGATCTGGAGCATGATGATGTATTTATCGGCCATGCTGCCGTAATAGATTATGTTTCCTGCGCGCTGCAGGGGGTGTCCCTTGTATTCAAGCGTTTTGTTTGCCAAAGTTATGCCTCCTTATCTGCTCAGAAGAGATCGCGGAAGTTGGAGAAGATATCATCGACGGTGCCGCCGTTGTTGTTTTCTTCCTCCTGCTTCTTCTGCTCTTCTTCCTGCTTCTTCTTTTCTTCCTCTTCCTTCTGCTTCTTTTCCTCCTCGGTCAGCGCCTGCTCCTCGAGCTCCTCGCGTGTGCCGAAGATGCCGGTCGGCGAGCCGCCGGTGGACATATTGAAGTCCTTGTACGCGAGATCGGCGTGGACAGAGGACATGACCTTCTGCCAGATGGTGACGGCGGGGTTGCCGCTGAAGGCCATATATTCGGGGGTGTCGTAGCCCGTCCAGACCGCGCAGGTGTAATACGGCGTGTAGCCGCAGAACCAGCGGTCGTAGTTTGCCGTCGTAGTGCCGGTCTTGCCGGCGACGGGCATATTGCTCAGCCGCGAGGCAGCGCCCGTGCCGTAGGTGGCGGCGTTATTGAGCATATAGGTCATGGTGCGCGCAGTCTCCTTCGAGAATGCCTGAATGGTCTCGGGCTGATTGTCGAGAACTATCTTGCCGGTGCGGTCCTTGACCATGGTGTAGGTACGCGAGTAGGTGAAGGTACCGTCGTTTGCAAGGGCGGTGTAGGCCTGTGCCATCTCGCGCACGGTGATGCCGTAGCTCGGCTGGCCGAGCGCCATTGCAGCATAGTCGGCATCCGCGTCGATAAGGCTCGTAACGCCCAGACGCGTGCGCAGAAACTCCAGCGAGGTCGCGGGAGTCAGCTTATCGACGATCTGCGCTGCAACAGTGTTCTTCGACTGCTGGAGCGCGTAGCTTATCGTGATAACGCCGCTGTAGGAGTTCGGCGAGTTTTTCGGATACCACGAGGTGTGCGCGAGCTGAACGTGCGTCTCGTCCGCGTCGAGCACGAGCGTCGAGGGGCTTATGAGCCCGTATTCCACCGCAGGCCCGTAAACGGACAGCGGCTTAATGGACGATCCGGGCGGGCGCGTCGTGTCGGTAGCTCTGTTCAGGCCGTAGTTGATGGTCTTTTCACCCGTACCGCCGCACAGAGCCTTTATCTCGCCGGTGGTCTGGTCAATGATGACTATCGCGCTCTGAAGCTGGGTCTTCGTGCCGTTATAGGCCTGCGGCAGCTCCTCAAGGTTTGTGTATATCGCGTCTACCTTGGCCTGAATGTCGGTGTCGATGCAGGCGTATATCTCGTAGCCCGCGTTGTGCACCAGCTGGCTTGCCGCGGTGCGGCTGATGCCCTTGGCCTCGGCGAGGTCGGAGATAACGTCGGAAATGACGACCTCTTCGTAGTAGCTGTAGGTCGAGGAGCTGGGGGAGTTTTCGCTGCGGACAAATTCGAGCTCCTCGGCTTTGGCGGCCTCGTATTCGTCCTTTTCGAGGTAGCCCTGCTTATACATCTCGCGCAGTACGTTTTCCTGACGCTCCTTGTTGTTCTCAACGCTGTAGAACGGGTCGTAATATGTCGGAAGGTTCGTTATGCCGACGATGGACGCGGCCTCGGCAACGTCGAGATCCTTTGCGTCCTTGCCGAAATAGGTCTGCGCCGCCGTCTGTATGCCGTAGCAGCCCTCGCCGAAGTAAACGGCGTTGAGATAATACTCAAGGATCTCCTCCTTGTCGTAGTTCTTCTCAAGCTCGAGCGCCTGGAATATCTCCAGAAGCTTGCGCTGCACGGTTATATCGTCCTGCTGGGTGAGGTTTTTTATAAGCTGCTGCGTTATCGTCGAGCCGCCGAAGGTCGAGCCGCCGGTGAACATGTTCAGCGCAGCGTGCGCCGTTCTGAACCAGTCAACGCCCTTATGCGTGTAAAAGCGCTTGTCCTCGATGGCGACGAGCGCCTTCTTCAGGTGATCGGGGATATCGTCGCCGTCCACCCAGATGCGGTTCTCGCTGCTCTTGACGGTCGTCAGCTTCTGATAAGCGCCGCTTGAATCCTGATAATAGATAATGCTCGACTGATTGAGAGTGAAATCGTTCAGATCAAGGTCGAGGCTCGGCGTGATGCAGGTCTTGACGTAAAATGCAAAAATGCAGACGAAGATAAGCCCCGTCACAACGCCGATGAGCAGTATCGTTCCGATCACGCCCATGATGCGGCCAAACGTACTGCCGCGCTTTTCAGCCGGTTCTCTGGCAATATCCATTTTCGGCAACACCTCCTTGCGAGTGTCAATGTCAAATGAATTGTATATTATAAATAGTAAGCATAGTAAGCTAATTTTATCTGAATTATCATTATATCATGTTATGTCAAGCAGGGGTGTATAATTTGTAAAGTTTTGAGGGAACGGGGATTTATTTATGCTGTATATGGGGACAATACGATAAAAGGAGTTGAAGAGCTTGAAAAATACGTTCAAAAAGACAGCGCTGTGCATCTGCGTGCTCGCAGCGCTCATAATGTGCACCGCGGCGGTCCTCGGAATGAGCGCGGAAAGCGCTGCGCCGGTGCAGAGCGTGAGCACGGCAGGCAGCTCCGGCTACTGCCTGCGCGACTGGCAGGGCTACCTCGCCGTTTTCGAGGACGGAGGCGAAACGCCGAGCGCCATGACCGATATTCCGACCGAGACGCTCAACCTCGTTGACAGGGAAAAGCTGCGCTCAGGCATCGAGGCCGCAACACGCGAGGAGCTTCTGTCGCTGCTTGAGGACTTTAGCTCTTGATTTATGCGCCTGTGTGGGGTAAAATAGGAATACCACAACACAGGAGGAAATAACATGAGCGAAGCTTTCGGCAATGATTTTATCACTATCATAGATGATGACGGCAACGAATTTAACCTTGAGCTGCTTGATACCATAGACTATAACGGCGAGACCTTTTCCGCATTCCTGCCCGCCGATATGGACGAGGATGATCCTGATTACGGCCTTATCCTGCTGAGTGTTACCGAGGACGAAAACGGCGACGAGCTGTTTGAGTCCATCGACGACGACGCAAAGCTCGAGGAGGTACATCAGATGTTCATGACCATCTTCGAGGCTGAGGACGGAGACGAGGAATAACTGCCTTCGAAAAAATCTATGCTGCTGCGGAATAACATCCGCGCAGCGGGGGAGTTCGAGGGG
>CAVDFD010000059.1:0-9934 GCA_963608145.1 Bacteroidaceae bacterium
GCGACCTGAGTGCGCAGCCAGTCTGCCCACTTGTCGATGCCCTCGCCGGTCCTTGCGGAGATGGGGATGATGGTGATGTTCGGATTGAGCTTCTTGACGTACTCCTCGCACTTTTCGAGGTCAAAGTCGAAGTAGGGCATAACGTCGATCTTGTTGACGAGCAGAACGTCGCATATCGAGAACATAAGGGGGTATTTCAGGGGCTTGTCGTGACCCTCGGGAACGGAGAGGATCATCGCATTTCTGACTGCGCCCGTGTCAAACTCCGCGGGGCAGACGAGATTGCCGACATTCTCAAGAATGGCAAAGTCGATATTCTCCGTGCCCAGCCCCTCAAGACCCTGCTTCGTCATGCCCGCGTCGAGGTGGCACATGCCGCCCGTGTGCAGCTGAATGACCTTCGCGCCGGTCTCGGCAATGGTGTGCGCGTCAACGTCCGAGTCGATATCAGCTTCCATAACGCCTATGCGCAGCTCGTCCTTGAGTGCCGCTATGGTCGCCTTCAGGGTCGTTGTCTTGCCCGAGCCGGGGGAGGACATGAGGTTTAGGAGGAACGTTTTTTCCTTCTTGAGCTCCTGCCTGAGCAGCTCGGCCTCGCGGTCGTTATTTTCAAATACGCTTTTTTTGATCTCCAGTACTCTGAAACCTTCCATGATCCTTGCACCTCTTTATATTTAGTTTAGTGAATTCATTATCGTACTCAGTACGTTTTCGAAGTTTCTGCTGTTTACCGAGTAATCGGCGCTGGCGGCAGCCGTCGTATCGCCGCCGTTTCTGCGCATTGCCTCCACCGCGTCCATAAGCTTTTCATACAGCGCAAATTCGGACGAGGAGCTTTCCCTGCCTATGGCGGCAAGATAGCCCGAATCGCCGACAAAGCTGCTGTTATTTTTCTGCGTCGTGAACCAGCGCAGAAACTCCACCGCCGACCTTTCTCTCGTGCTGTCCGACGCGAGGATGGTCATGCCGGTGACCTTCTGCGTATACGCGGGCTTGCCGTCCTTCATATACGGAAAGCTCACAAACTCAAACTCATCTCCGCTGAGCTTGTCTGCGTACTTCATCAGATCCGCCGACGATATGATCGCCGCCGCGATATCGCCGTCGGCAAGCATTTTTGCCGCCTGCCCGCCGGAGGAGATAAAGCCGCGGTCATATGCCGTTTCAGCAAGAAGCTTGTAGATATACTTGCAGTTGTCGCTGTCGGTATCGTGAGGGCTCACTCCGTCAAACTCCTCGCCGAGCTGCGCGACCGCGTCGCGGAAAAACAGCGAGTAATCGGATATCGTGAAAAAGCTCTTTGAGCTGCGGTCGTAGTATTCGTCGGCGACCGAGCACAGCTTTTCAAAGTTCGATATCGCCTCGGAGTCGGTGAAAAGCGAGGTGTTGACGATGAAAACGTTCGTTTCCGCGGCTATGGGCACGCAGGCAAGACCCTTTGAGCTTTTTGCCGCCGTTGTCATGCTCTTGTCGTAGCCCGAGGTCTCCCAGCTGCCGAAGTACTTATCCATGTCGGCAAGCTCATCCTCGGAGTCGAGATATGCCGCAAAGTCGGTATCGCAGGCTATGATGTCCGGCTTTTCGCCGCCGGAGGCGAGAGCGTCGCTGAGCTCATCATAAAGCTGCGCCTGAGTGTCGAAGGCCTTGACGCTTATCTTAATGCCGCAGTCGGCACCGTCTGTTTCGTTATACTTGCCGCACATGGCGTAAAAGCCCGACCACATTGCGTCGTCGTTAACGTACCAGACGCTCAGAGTCTGAGGCTGCTCCGGCTTGAACGGCGCGTAGTGGGCAAAGTATATGTATATTACTCCGCCGAGCAGCAGCACTGCCGCCGCGGCAAGAGCGAGCTTATACTTGATCTTTGACATTTTCGCTTCCTTTTTGGTTTAAATAAGATTTACAATGCTTTTATATCATATTTTTCTGTCGTTTTCAACTGAATTGTGTCAACGGAATGTTTCCGACAAAACGGCAGGAGCGAAGGCTCCTGCCGTTTTGTATCATATGTGGGCTTATTATATCTATCATATCATGCCGCAGGTATCAGTGATGCGGCGATGTGCGAGATGACTCTTCCGAGCTCGCTCTGGCTGAGCCAGTCTGTGATCGTGCTTTCACCAAGGCCGATGAGTGCGCCGTGGTTGCCTATATTTTTTGTCAGGCTCTCGGCAAAAACCGCCCAAAGCTTCTGACCGTCCTCGGTGCTGCTCTCGGCAATGCTGAACTCGTAGCCGATGCGCTTTGCAACATCGCTGGGACTGTAATACTCGCTGAGCTTATCGTAGAAATCGCTGATGGCGCTCGTGAAGCTGATAAGCTCATCACAGCTGAGCTCGCCGAGATTGAGCTTTTCCTCGTATTCCTCGGGAACTACGCCGGCGACGGCACCGAGGCGCTCAACGCCCTCGGGCAAACCGGCATATTCAAACAGCTGGTTGAGAAGCTGGATGTTGCTGCCTATAAGCTTGTCAAAGCTGTAGTCGCTGTGCTCGGAGATGAATTTGTTTATAATATCGACGCGCCCCTCGGATACGCTGTACTTTTCCGCCGCTGCCGCAGCGTCATCATCAAGGCTTATTATCTGACTGAGTATCGAGAAGCCGTAGTTTACGGCCTTGTCGATCTGCTCGACAGCCTCGACCGCACCGGCGCGTATCTGCTGCGCCGCCTCATCGTCAGATGCGCAGACGCTTATGAGGATCGAGTTTTTGAGGTTCGTGATATATTCTTTTTCCTGAAGCGAGGTAACGATCTGCGAAACCGAGGTCTTATAGTCCTTGCCCTTGAGCTCAAGCCCGTCGAGCACAGGCTGCGATTCCTCGTTGAGCCCCTCTGCGTTCACAACGACGCCGCGGTCGTTTATTTCGATAAGTATGCTCGGGTTAACGTCGATCATGATAACGCTGTTGTGCGCAAGCTGAACGCTCTGCACGCCGGAGGGGAGCGTTATCTCCTCATTGTCCACCTTCGCGCTGTCGAGCGCCATTATACCCGCTCCGAGGAGAACCACGGCAAGGCTTGCCGCGATGGACGCGACGATATTGCGTGAGCCTGCGCGTCTGCGCGCTGTCCTCACGCTTTCGGTCATTATCTCTTCAATGTATTCATCTTTTACAGCTCCAAGCTGTCTGAGTAGGTCGTCGCTCTTCAAAGAGAGATTCCTTCTTTCATAAAATGTTTTTTCAGTCTGCCGCGCAGTCTGAAAAGCATCGTAGTCGTTTTTGAAACCGATATGCCGTAGCGTGCCGCAACGTCCGCGATAGGCTCCATCATCCAGTACCGCCGCATGAATACGCCGCGCTCTGTCGCGCTGAGAGCTTCAAGAAAGCTGTTGAGCGCGTTCGTTATCTCCTCGGAATCCTGCCGCCGCTCCAGCTCGTCAACGCCGGAGACACACTCGGCAAGCTCGTCGAGCAGTACCGGCACCTCGCCGTTCCCGCGCTTTGAGCTGTTTTTCTGCCGCAGCTTATCGAGCGCGATATTCCGCGTTATCTTGCCGATATAAGCCGAAAGAGAGTCCGGCTCGTTTGGCGGAATGCTGTTCCATGCCCTCATATAGGCATCGTTTACGCACTCCTCGCTGTCCTCGGTATTGCCGAGAACGTTAAATGCCACACGGTGACAATAGCGGCCGTATTTAATATCTATTTGTAACAAGGCTTCCTCTGAACGAGCCAGAAAAAGCTCCACAATACGCCGATCGTCCAAAACTATCTCCTAACTTCTAATAATAGAGACGGATTATTGATTTAAGTATCACATTTTTTTGCGAAAAACACAAGAATTATTTTTCCAAATACCGAAATTTAACTATTTGAAAACATTTGTTGTTGTAGAATGGGAGTTAATATGTTATATTAGCTGTTAAGTCTGTATTTTCACGAAAGAGGGTAAACAACTTGAAAACAAGAGTTATTTCGGCAACGGTGCTTATAATACTGGTCGTTGCCTGCTTTGCGCTCGGACCTGTGACGAGGGCGCTGTTCCTGCTGGCAGCCATGATAATGGCCGTGTGGGAGACCTGCCGCGCCATCGGTCAGAAGGGCGTTGCCTGCGCACCGATCATACTGTATGTCTACTGCCTTGCGACGGTCGCGGAGCTCTGGCTCAATGCCGACGCGCTCGTATATGAGATAACGTTCTTCCTTGCGGTGTTTGCCGTAATGACCGCTGGCATCGTATCAAAAAATATACGCGGAGCGGGCGCTCTGGCAACGCTTGGAGTTCTGGCATATCCGGTCGTTCCCTTCGTCATCGTATGCAAGCTCGCGCTTATGGACAGCAGCGTGTGGATCCCCGTATTCTCCGTTGCCTGCATATCCACCTGGGTCTGCGACAGCTTTGCACTCTTCGGCGGCAAGCGCTTCGGCAAGCATAAGCTTGCGCCCGAGGTCAGCCCCAACAAGACCGTCGAGGGCAGCATCTGCGGCGCGATAAGCGCAGTCGCTGCAGGAATTATTCTTTTCTTCGTGCTCCGTCAGTGGTATTCTGTCAATGATCTTGCCTGTGTGCTGACCGCTCTTATCTGCTCAAGCTTCGGGCAGGTCGGAGACCTTGCCGCGTCGCTTATAAAGCGCATGGCCGGTCTCAAGGACTACAGCAATCTCATCCCCGGACACGGCGGAGTTATGGACAGAGTGGACAGTCTGCTCTTCTCAATCCCCACGGCATACTTCTGTCTTCTCATTGCCGGAACCATCTGATTTTCGCGGAGTGATCAAATGAAAGAATTTTCCCAGCTTAAAAAGCTCATGCTCATCATAAATCCCGTTTCGGGGCGGCGCACCTCGCTGCGCTTTCTGCCGGATATAATCGGCATATTCTCGGCAAACGACTACGCCGTAACGGTTTTTCCGACCGCAAAGCGCGGCGATGCGAGCGATTTTGCCATGCACTACGGAACGGAGTTTGACCTTATCGTCTGCATCGGCGGCGACGGGACATTAAACGAGGTCATAAGCGGAATCATACGCGGCGGCTGCTATACGCCGCTCGGCTACATCCCCTCCGGCAGCACGAACGATTTTGCCGCCTGCCACGGCATATCCTCGGATATGCTCGAGGCTGCGCAGAATATAATTGACGGCAAGCCCAAGAGCATTGATATCGGCAAGTTCGGCGAGCAGTATTTTGCCTATGTCGCGGCCTTCGGCGCGTTCTCGTGGCTGTCGTATACGACACCGCAGAATCTCAAAAACATGCTCGGCCACTCGGCGTACCTGCTCGATGCCGTGAAGGATCT
This sequence comes from Bacteroidaceae bacterium, assembly GCA_963608145.1. Taxonomy (GTDB): domain Bacteria; phylum Bacillota; class Clostridia; order Oscillospirales; family Oscillospiraceae; genus F23-B02. The sequence continues at coordinate 5,246 of CAVDFD010000059.1, forward strand.
TCCCAAAATAAAGGCGCATCATCTGGCGCTCGACGTGGGCGAGTTCACCTGCGAGGGTGACTATATATTCGGCGCGGTCTGCAACTCCACCTCGGTAGCCGGAACGATAACGCTGCCCAAGACCGTCGTTGATACCGGCGACGGCAAGTTCGAGGTACTGCTCGTGCACGAGCCGCGCACCCTCATTGATTTTCAGAGCATCCTGCTCGGCGTTTTCACTCAGGACTACTCGTCGCCCTTCCTCGATTTCTTCCAGACCGATACTCTGAGGATTTCCGCGCCAGAGGATCTCGACTGGTCGCTCGACGGTGAGCGGGGACAGGGCTCGGAGCACCATGAGATAGAAAATCTGAGCGGCCGGCTTACGCTCATATGCTGAAAAATTACCGCTTCCGGCGGTAATTTTTCATGAGGTATTATGAAAAAAATATTTAACACGATAAACAATTTCATGATAGAAATGAGCGAGGACAACGTAGACTCCCACGCTGCGGCGAGCGCGTTTTATATGTTCATGTCCCTCGTGCCCTTCGTTGCGCTCCTGACGGCGATAATCCCTTACACGGGCTTGTCGCAGGAAACGCTTTTTGACGCGATAGAGCGCTACATACCGGCGGCGCTGCAGGCGATAATCGAGTCGGTCGTTGACGATATATATTTTGCCTCCGGAGCTGTTCTGCCGCTGTCGATACTGCTGACGATATGGCTTTCCAGCCGTGCGTTTTCGGCGCTAATACGCGGCATAGAGGATATCTTCCATTCGCCGAAATACTCCTCGTTCCTGCGCCGCAGCCTGTTTGCCTGCATCTACACCGTCGGCATGATAGCCGTCGCCATCATCGTGCTTGCGCTTATGGTGTTCAGCAAGGAGATATATTATCTTATAGACACGCATCTTCCTGCCGTATCACCGGCGCTTGCGCTTTTGCTGAAGCTGCGCTTTCTCGTTGCCTTTCTCGTTCTGACGCTGGTTTTCCTTGCAATGTACAAGGGTGTGCCGGGCGTTAAGATAAAGCTTGTGCGCCTGCTGCCGGGAGCTGCGGTCGCATCGGCGGCGTGGCTGCTGTTCACATGGCTGTTCTCGCTTTTTATACGCTATGTCAACTATTCGACCTACGGCAGCCTTGCGACTATCGTCATATCGCTTCTGTGGATGTACTGGTGCATGTACATAATTCTGTTCGGAGCATCCATAAATCAGTTCATTATTGAGGCTCATAAGGACTGATTTTTCGGCATGGTATACAAATTTACGATGTCGTTTTTATATACATTTACTTTCTATATCTACCGTGGTATAATCGGCTTCGTTTGAATTTTACATTAGGGTGATATAATGAGTCAGAATAATTCGCTTGCCATGTTTGAAAACGAGCCCATCGGCAAGCTGATGCTTAAATTTTCGCTGCCGGCTATTGCTTCGATGGTCGTCAACTCCATATACAACATAGTTGACCAGATATTCATCGGACAGGGCGTCGGCGTATACGGCAATGCGGCAACGAACCTTACCTTCCCGCTCGTCACGATCTCTATGGCGATCGGAACGCTCATAGCTGACGGCTGCGTTGCGTATTTCAGCTTAAAGCTCGGCCAGAAAAACTACGAAGAAGCTGCGCGCACAATGGGAAACGGCATAACGATATCCCTGCTGGCGGGTCTTTTTATAACGCTTTCGATGGAGCTGCTGCTTGAGCCGGTGCTCAGGCTCTGCGGCGGAGCAAAGGTCGCGTCCGAGACCTTCGGCTATGCGCTTGAGTATGCGGGAATAACGCTTCTGGGCATACCGTTTGTGTGCATAAGCATGACGGTCAGTAGTATAATAAGGGCGCAGGGAAACCCACGCTATGCCATGATATCGAATATATCCGGCTGCCTGCTCAACGTTGTGCTCGATGCATGGTTTGTCCTCGGCCTCGGCTGGGGCGTTGCGGGCGCTGCATGGGCGACCGTGATAGGTCAGGTGCTCAACTTCGTCCTTGCGGTTTCGTATATTCCCCGTCTCAAGGGCATCGTGTTCAGGCGCGAGTATGCTATCCCCAGAGCAAAGACCCTGTTTTCCTTCCTGCCGCTCGGAATTTCGAGCTTCTTTACGCAGTTCGGCTCGACCATAGTCGTTATCTGCATGAATAACCTCACCGTCAAATACGGTATAGAGAGCGTTTACGGCCCCGATATCCCGCTTGCCGCCTTCGGCATAGTCATGAAGGTAAACTCCATCATAGTCAGCGTCATGGTCGGCCTCGGCATAGGCAGTCAGCCCATAGTGGGCTATAACTACGGAGCAAGGAACTTCCGCCGCGTCAGGGCAACGTATCTGCGCACCATCATCGTCGGACTTGCCGTCGGCTTCATCGGCTGGGCCTGCTTCCAGCTCTTTACGCAGGATATCATCAATATCTTCGGTCAGGAGGACGAGCTGTACAACGACTTTGCGCTCAAGTGCTTCCACATCTTCCTGAGCGTAATCTTTCTTGTCGGCTTCCTCATCCCCTCGGGCATCTTCTTCCAGTCAATAGGAAAGCCGCAGAAGGCCATGATCTGCACGCTCACAAGGCAGCTTATCTATTTCCTGCCCTGTGCGTATATTCTCTCGAGCATCATCGGCATCGATGGTCTGCTCTACGCAGGTCCCGTGGGCGACTGCCTGGCGGTCATAACCGTTGCGATACTCATCAGCGGCGAAATGCGAATAATAAACCGGAATATAAAAGAACAAAGCGCATAAGACATGAGACTGTCAAAATCCCCCGTTTTCGCTGTGAAAACGGGGGATTTTTGGGATGCCTTATCAGGTCGGCTCGTAGGACTTGCCGGTGGGGTTGCCGTCGGCATCATAGTCGATGCACTCCATAAGCTGAGGATCAACATGGCTCTGGCGCTTTATCGTCATACCGATGCCCTGATTGTTGAATACCCAGATATAGTTATTCCAGACCGTTGGGTCTTTTTTCTTGAAAACTGTGGTCTCGTTTAAGCGGCAGAACTTGGCTCTGCCCTCGGCGGTGTCGAGAAGATCGCCCTCGCCGGTGTAAAACAGCTCGTCGCTGTATTTATAGCCGTCCTGCTCCTCGATCTCTTTTTTCAGATCGAGCTTTTCTTCATTTGTCATGGCATAGCCTCCGATGAGTTTTTGCTAATTGTAGCACGCACAGCCGCTCTGCGCAAGCAAAAAAGACAAATGTGCAATATTTCAGATGAAGAATATTAAAAAACTATTTGTCCTCTTCCGGTTGACCGGGATAAAAAAACTTGGTAAAATGATTATAAAAAATTCAGGAACAAATTATCAGAGGTGTTCTGCTGTGTATAAAACAATTATAGTCGAGGACGACCTGATGGTCTGCTCGATCCTTGAAAAGCAGCTGGGCAAATTTACTCAGCTGAAGCTCGCAGGGAGCTTCCGACGCTGTGCTGATGCGCTCGAATATCTGAAGCAGGAGCCGGACGGGGCGGAGCTTATAGTGCTCGATTACTTCATGCCCGGCATGGACGGTATCGGATTTCTCGCGCAGCTGCGGGAGTTCAACACCGAGGTTCAGGTCATAATGATAACCTCGGCAGACGATTATCAGGTCATCCGCTCGGCTATGTGTTACGGGATATGCGACTACATATTAAAGCCGTTCAACACGGCTCGCCTTGAAAAGGCGATATCGCGCTTTGACACCGTTATGGAGCTTGTTAAGAGCACCCGCGTCTGGACGCAGAGCAAGGTCGATATCCTGCTGTGTCCGCACAGAAATTACAACACGGCAGAGCAGCCTGCCACCGGCAAAATAAATAAAACCACGCTCGAAAACGTAAGAGGCTTCATGCGTGAAAACACGGGCAGAAAGATGCCGCTTACAGAGATCAGCGAGGGGCTCGGACTTTCGACCGTCACCTCGCGCAGATATCTCAAATACATGCACTCCCTCGGCGAGGTCGGCATAACGCTCGACTGCAAAACGGGAGGCCGCCCCTCGGAGATATTCGAGTACAGGGAGGGCGCAGATGTCTGAGCTTAAATTTGCCTATGCCGTGCACGGATATGACTACGCCGGTGCGATCGAGCGCGTCTCGGGGGATGAGGAGCTTCTGCGCAGTCTGCTGGATATGTTCCTTACGGATGAGAGCTATGCCGAGCTCATGTCGGCGCTTGCGGCGCTCGATGCGCAAAGGGGCTTTCGGGCGGCGCACTCGCTCAAGGGCAGCTCCGGTATGCTGGGGCTGACCGGACTTTTTGAAGCGATGAAGCTCATTGCGGAGCCGCTGCGCCGCGGCGAAGCCGCCGAAGCTATGCTCTGCCGCGATGCTGTAGAGCGCGAATACGCTGCCGCCGCCGGCATGATAAAAAGCCTGTGATGCAGCACACGGAGGACAAGGCATGAACGTATCGTACATACATATTATTACTGCTGCGTTTTTGTGCTTTGCCCTGATGTTCGCGGCCTTCTTCGCCGTCGAGCGCAGCCGCATTAAAAAATACCGCGACAGCGTGTCAAATACTCTGGATATCGACAGCATACTGCGCCAGACCGTCAAGGTCATAAAAAACGGTATCCACGTTGACCGGCTGTATATCTGCCTGCTGCAAAACGGCAGATATGTTCCCGTGTGCAGCGAGAAGCCCTTAAAGCCCGCCTCCTTCACCATAGCGGCTGATCACCCCTGCGTAAAATACTTCGAGGAGGACAGCTCCGGCAG
>CAVDFD010000060.1:0-9772 GCA_963608145.1 Bacteroidaceae bacterium
GCAGCGAGCCTATTGGCCGCTCATGACGCAACACCTCAGCAAGCACAGGAGTTTCTCAGTCATGAGAACATATCTACCACACTGGACATCTACACTCACTGCCTTGACGAGAGCAAGCGCAAGACAGCTGACATAATGGACAAGATTTATTTATCCTGAGTTTTGGACGCATTTGCGGTGCGCACTGATAGTCCAGCTGTATAATCAGGCTCAAAAAGTTCTCAAAGAGCAAGAAAAAGACCCGAAAGTTTACACTTTCGAGTCTCATTCGTTTGGTCCGAGTGACTGGATTTGAACCAGCGGTCGGCCGACGCTGCGCGTTCGGCTGGCCGAGCGGCGGATTTGATTTGCAAGAGGCCGCCGGTTCAAATATTTAAATGCAAAAAACAGCCATCACTTTGTGATGACTGTTTCATGGTCCGAGTGACTGGATTTGAACCAGCGGCCTCTTGAACCCCATTCAAGCGCGCTACCATCTGCGCTACACCCGGATTTCCAACGCTCGACTATATTAACACAATCGTGCCGCAATTGCAATACTTATTTTCAAAAAATTATTGCTTTCCGCAATTTTTTCGCTGAACGAATGTTTTAGGGTAAATAAATTTGTACATAAAAAACAAGATAACTATTGCTTAAAGGTAATGTTTGGACTATAATAATGCCGTAAAAACCTGCAAAGCAAACAAGTGAAAGAAAGAGGAGGAAATGACCATGAAATGTCCTCGCTGCGGACATGAAATGACCCTTGATACCCACCGCAAGTATGCTCTGAATATGTGCTATGAGTGCGGCTATATCGAAGGCAGACTCAATGACGGTCCCGGAAACGGAGCAAGCAACTACGCTCGTCTGAGAACTATGAACTTCAACGAAGCTGTTGCATTTATCTCCGGCGGCCTCGGCATCGAAGAGGAAAAGGTCGCGGACTGGCTCGACAACAAGGAATAAGTCAGCTGACATCGCCCCGTGCTTTGACGGGGCGATGTTTTTTCATGTCATGCCTCGCGCCGCTCATGCATCCGTCTGCGCCTTTGCTTTGGCCTGACACTGCATGCCGGTGCTGTCGATGGTATAGTCACCCGTAAGGAGCAGCTGCGACACGGGAACGATTTTATAGCCGTCGGCAAGAAGCCCCTCGATTATGCCCGGAAGCGCCTCGGGCGTGTTTTCGGCGGCGTTGTGGAAGAGTATTATGCTGCCGGACTTGACGTTCTTCAGCACGCGATCGGAAATATCGCTTGCCGATATTCCCTTCCAGTCAAGGCTGTCAACATCCCACTGGATCGCATTCATGCCCATGGAGCTGACGGTGCTTATCACGGTATCGTTATACTCACCGTAGGGGCAGCGGAACAGCGAGGGCTCCGTGCCTGTGATGTTCTTTATCTTTTCGTTTGAGGCTGCGATATTCGACTTTATCTTGTCGGCTGAAAGCTGCGCAAAATGGGCGTGATCGTCCGAATGGCTCATGACCTCATTGCCCGCATCATGCAGAGCCTTGACAGACTCGGGGTATTTATCCGCCCACTGGCCGACGACGAAGAACGTCGCGTTTATGCTGTACTTATTAAGTATATCTATGAGCGTCTGTGTATCCTCATTGCCCCAGGCCGCGTCGAACGACAGCGCTACCGTTTTATCGTCACGCTGGACACAGTAGATGGGAAGCTGCCGTTCGGAGGCTGAAACTCCGACCACTGCCGGACTGTTCGTCGTCCAGAATATCACCGCCGTGAGCATGACAAGCGCGGCAGCGGAGGCCGCGGCTCTGCGGTTTTTTATTTTTCCCAATAATGTTTTCAAAAAAGATCCCTCCCGTAAGGCTTTGTACATTACTATGCCTGTTCGGGAGGGATTATGTTATTACTTCAGCCGAATATCCACTGGTATGTCACACCGAAGGCCTCGCGCAGAAAGTAGTTTATCATAATAGGCGCATAGGTCGTGTGGGCGGCCACCGAGCCGACGCTCACGCCGAGCGACTGCGCCAGCAGCTTTGCCCTGTATATGTGGTACTCGCTCGTCACGACAGCCGTGACGCCGTTCGGATCATCTCCGCGTGCGCGGATGATATCAAAGCTGTTTTCAAGGTTTTCGAGCGTCGAGGTCGCCTTGTCCTCAAGGATGATGCGGCTTTTGTCAATGCCGTTTTGCGTAAGCCAAGCTTGCATGGCCTCGGCCTCGCTTATATTCTCGTCATCTCCCTGTCCGCCGCTGACAATGGCGACGGTATTCGGATGCTCCTTCATATAATCGGCGGCTGCCCGCACGCGCTCAACGAGCGAAAGCGAGGGCGTATCGCCGTGCACCGCAGCGCCGAGAACGATTATGTAGTCGTATTCCCTCTCCCCGTCGCCGGAGGCTGCTCCGACTATCGGAACCTCGACCGCAATAAGATACACAAGCCCTATCGCCGTGAGAATGCACACCGTGCGCTTTATCCACATTTTCGGGCAAAAGCGCAGCAGTGCAATGAGCGCAGCGGTAAAAAACAGCGCGTATGCGATATAGCCCACGCCGGTGAAGAAAAAGCGCAGGATAAGCCCCGCAAGCAGCAATGCGCAGGGCAAAATGAGTCTCCTATTCATCCGAAAGCTCCTCCCACTGCCCGTACAATTCAAGCAGCCTTGCGTCAAGCTCCTCCTTCTGTGCGCCGAGCTCCATGAGCTTGTGGTAATCGCTTGCATTTTCCTGTTCAAGCGCTTCGAGCTCCGCTGCCTGCTTTTCCAGCGCCGCTATCTCACGCTCAAGCTTGGCAAGGCGCTTTTCCCTGTTCGGGGAGCTTTTCTTTTCTGCCTTTGCCTGCTTTGAGGTCTTGGCCTCGGCCTTTGCCGTGCGAGTAAAGACCTCCTGACGGCTGAGATACTCGCGCATCTGCTCGTACGTTCCGCGATAGTCCAGAAGCTTTCCGCCGTCGAGATACCATATGCGCGTTGCAAATTTTTCAATAAAATATCTGTCGTGCGAAACGAACAGCAGCGCCTCGGAATAGTCGGAGACCGCGTCCTCCATCCACTCGCGGCTGGCGATATCCAGATGGTTCGTCGGCTCGTCGAGGATGAGAAGATTTATATCGCTGCCCATGAGCATGCACAATCTGAGTCTGCTCTTCTCGCCGCCGGAGAGCGCTCCCACAGGCGTGAGCACATCCTCGCCGCGAAAGCCGAACGCGGCAAGCCGGTCGCGTGCCTCCTGCGGCTGGCAGCGGCAGTCATACAGCATCGTGTCGAGAAGTGAGCGCTCCTCATTTGAAAAATGAATTATCTGCGGCAGATAGGCCGGTCGCACGGAGGGGCCGAATTTGATATAGCCCTCGTCGGGCAGCTCCTGCTGCATTATCATTTTGACGAGCGTGCTCTTCCCTGTGCCGTTATCGCCGATAAGAGCGATGCGCTCGCCGCCCGAGACCGTGAGCTCAAGCCCTGCAAAAAGCTTCTTTTCACCGAAGGCCTTGGACACATTATGGCACACGAGCACCTCGTCGGCGTGAAAATCGGCGGAGCTGAACTTTACGGAGAGCTTTTTTGCCTCCGTCGGCTTTGCGGTCTGCTCGAGCCTTGCTATGCGCTTTTCCATTGAAAAGGCACGCTTGTGCAGCTTATCGTTGCCCATGAACGCCCAGAGATGCATCTGCTCGGCGGCGCGGGTAAGCTGCTCGATCTTAGCCTGATCCTTTTCGTATTTCCTGAGCTTTTCCTCAAAGCGCTTCTGCCGCTCGACAACGTAAAAGCTGTAGCCGCCGGAGTAAAATTCGGCCTTGCCGTCATTTATCTCTATGCAGCGGCGCGCCGTTCTGTCGATAAAATAGCGGTCGTGGCTTATGAGCAGCACCGTGCCCTTAAAATGCAGGAGATATTCCTCCAGCCACTCTGTCGCTCTGAGATCGAGGTGGTTTGTCGGCTCGTCGAGCAGGAGTATGTCCGTTTTTTCAAGAATGAGCCGTGCAAGGTTCACCCTTGTGCGCTCGCCGCCGGATAGACTGTCAAAGGGCTGCTCGCGCATGCTCTGCGGGATATCCAGACCGTTTGCAACGCGGTTTCGGTCGGTGTCCATATCGTAGCCGCCGAGCCGCGCAAAGTCGTTTGAAAGCCTGTCGTACTCATAAAGGAGCCTGTCCGACTGGTCTGTCTCCATCCTGTTCGCAAGCTCATCGAGCCGTGCGCTTATGGCGTACAGCTCGCGGTGCGCATCCTTCAGAACGTCCTCGGTCGTCCAGCCATCGGGATAGACGGGTATCTGCGATATAAGCCCCAGACGCTTGCCGGAGGCTATGGCGACCTCGCCCTCGTCGCAGTCGAGCTCGCCCGTCAGGATGCGGAACAGCGTGGTCTTGCCGCAGCCGTTATGCCCGAGAATGCCGACGCGCTCACCCTCGGCAATGTCGAAGCTGAGCCCGTCAAGTATGTTTTTACCCAATTCAAAGGACTTTACAAGCCCGTTGACGGATATGTCTGTCATTTTATTTCTCCCTGTGACTTACTTGCTTACCGCCGCCTGAAGCACGGTGTTTATAACGCTGCCGGCCGCTCCCAAGCCGCTGCCGCCGTTTTCAACGATGCACACGAATGCATAGGGGTGCTCATCGTCGTTGAGAAAGCCGACGAACCAGCCGTGCGCGGCCTTGCCGTCGCCCACCTCGGCAGTTCCGGTCTTGGCGGAGATATTGAGCCCCGGAAAGCGATCCTGCCCGTAGTGATACACGACGTTGTAGTTCATCATCGACGCGACCTTCTGCGCCGTGTCCTCCGATATCAGCTGCGTCGTCTTTTCCGACTGGCCGAGCAGCGAGGGCTCGACGACCGTGCCGCCGTTTGCATATGCTCCGGCAAGGCGCATCATCGCGTAGGGGCAGACAAGGTCGTTGTACTGGCCGATGCCCGACCATGCCATGGCAGCGCTCATTGAGCTGTCCTTGTCATAGTTTCCCGCCTGCGTTGTTATGCTGTCAAGCTTCAGGGACGTTGTTATCCCGAGCTTTTCGGCATACTGTGCGATCACATCCGGCCCGAGCTCGAGCGAGAGCTCGGCAAATGCGCAGTTGCAGGAGTTTGAAAGCGCCTGCTCGATGGTCTGCTGTCCGTGCGTGCCGGTGCAGTTTATCGTAACGCCCTTGACATCGACAGAGCCCGCGCAGGTGAATGTGCGGTGGTAGAGATCGTCTATATTCTCAATAGCCGCCGTAAGCGTCACGAGCTTGAACACCGAGCCCGGCGTGAACGATGCGCTTATGCAGCGGTTTATATACGCGCCGTCAGGCAGAGTCTCCGGCGGATTGAGCGGGTCGATCGACGGCGACGACACCATGCACAGCACCTCGCCCGTTTTGTAGTTATATACCATCACCGCGCCGCTGCGTCCGTTGAGCGCCTCGTATGCCTTCAGGTTGAGGTCTGCATCTATCGTGAGCTGAAGATTCACATCCTCCTGCTCCTCGATGCCTGTGATGAGATTAAAGCCCGAAAGCTCGCGCTTGAACGAGCTCAGAGCGCCGGTTCCGACATTTCCCGTATAGTCTCCTGTGACGTGATAGCAGGCTATGCGCGTATTCGCATTTTCCGCATAGCTCTTTTCACCGCCGCCCATTCGGGCAAGCTTTGTGCCGTTGCGGTCTGTTATCGTGTATTCGCTGCCGGAGGTGGACTGGTCAAAGTACAGAGCCCACATCTCGCCGTCCTTTATATAGCGTCCTACATACACGAACAGTCCGATGACGATAAGAAACGCCATCAAAAGTGCGGAAAAGGCGCGAAGAGATACCTTTTTCATGCCGTTTCCTCCTTCTGCTCCGCGCTTTCACGCTGCTGCTTTTTTGTTTTGGCCTCGGGCGGGCGCACGACGAAGCTTGCGCCCTTGCGCGTATCGCCGGCCTTTATAAACGCAAGCAGCATCCAGCAGGCGAGCACCGAGGTGCCGCCGCGTGACACGAAGGGGAAGGTTACGCCCGTAAACGGCAGTATATCCACCGAACCAAACACGTTGAGCGCGACCTGCACCATGAACATGCTCGCGGTTGCGCAGGCGGCTATGGAATAGTACGCGCTGCGTCCGTGGCCGGAGTTGCGCACGGCAAAAAACGCAAGCGCAAGTATCGCAAGCACGGCGCATATGGCGATTATGAGCCCGAGCTCCTCGCACATAACGCCGAACACCGTGTCGGTATTTCCTGCGAAGGTGCTCTTGAGCCAGCCGTTGCCCGCTCCTTTTCCGAACAGGCCGCCGGAGGCTCCGGCAGACAGGGCATGCGTCTGCTGATAGCCGCCATCCCATATATTCTCGGCATCCCATATATGCCCCCATGTGGCAAAGCGCTTTGCTACATGATCCTTCATTTTAAGCATCAGAAAGCCCGCCATGCCCGCTCCCGTAACGGCCAGAGCCACGGTCGCTATCGAGCCCGAGCGCATAAAGGATATGACGAGGAAGGTCACGAAGAATATGAGCGCCGTGCCGAAGTCGCTGCTGAATGCAAGGCAGATGACACACAGCGCGGAAAATGCGATGAAAAGTATGAGGTTTTTGGTGCTGAACAGCCTGTCAAGCGTCGCAGCGCCGACATAGATGAACGCGACCTTTACAAACTCCGAGGGCTGGATCGACATCGTTCCGATGAATATCCAGTTTTTCGCGCCGTACTGCTCGCGTCCGAGAACGAGCACCGCGGCAAGGATCAGCACCGACAGTATCGCCAGCGGAAGGCGCATGGTCTTGGTCCTGTCAAGATCGCGCAGCCACCAGCCGAGGGCAAAGAACGCGGTAACGCCCGTAAAAACGATCAGCATCTGGCGGAACATTTCGTCCGGCACGGACGAGGCTATGACGGAAAGGCCGATAGACGAGAGGAAAAACGCAAGCGTTTCGACCTCAAAGCCCGTGCGCCGTATGCTGCGCATGGCAAAATAGCAGAACCATTCGAGCAGCACCAGCAGCGCAAAGCCAAGCATTATGCCGGCAAGATATTCGCTCTCAGCCGTGCACAGGTGCTCAAGCAGAAGCAGCGCCTGAAAAAGCGTCAGGAAAAACAGCGTCACCGCCGGATGCACGCGCTTCCAGCTCTGCGTTCTGCGCGCCTCTATAGCGTCACGCTGCTTTTCGCTTATGTCCCGAAAGCGCACGCTGTTTCCGGCAAGGTTGAGAACGTCACCGTCGTGAACGATCGTGCCCGTGCCCTGAACCTTTTCGCCGTTTACCCAGACTCCGCCCTTGGAGAAGATATCGAATATGCGCCACACGCCCTTTGGACTGCGTATGAGTACGGCGTGCACGCGGCTGACCGAGGCGTATGGCAGGCAGATATCCGCAGACCTCGAGCGGCCTATGAGGTTTTCCCAGTGGTTTATGAGCGCCACTCCGTCGTCTCGGTGGATATAGCCCCAGATCTCCGTCTGCGATTTGCTGCCGAGCATACTGCGCATGCAGCGGATAAGGACTATTATCGCAAACAGCGGGAGTATATATGAAGCTGTCGTGACTATCATGTCAGCCAAGCCTTTCACCTCTTTGAAATTAATTAGTATTGCAATATACGCATTAGAATAATATCATAAATGCAGCGCATTGACAAGCGAGCCGGATTTATTTACAATAGGTTCATGAATATGAAAAGCTCAAAAACTTGGATAGTGATATTCGCCGCAGCGCTTATCATATGCGCAGCGGCCTTCCTGCTGCTCAAAAGCGGCGGTGCTGACGGAACGACGGCGGTCATACGAGTTGACGGTGAGGTATACAAAAAAATCGACCTTGATGCCGTGGCTGTTGCATATGACATGGAAATAAAAACGCAGTACGGGTATAATAAGCTGCATATAGAGCACGGCGCTGTAAGCATCACCGAGGCCGACTGCCGCGACCATATCTGCGTCTCGCAGGGCAGGGTGAGCACCGCTGGCGTTCCCATTGTCTGCCTTCCGCACAGGCTCACGATCGAGATCGAGGGGGGCGATATAGATGCCTAAGACGAGAAGGCTTGCGCTCATGGCGATGTTCACGGCGGCCTCGCTTATTGTTTTTGTCATCGAAGCGCAGATACCCGCTCCCCTGCCCGTTCCCGGCGTAAAGCTCGGCCTTGCAAACGTAGTGACGCTTATTGCCATGGTCATGCTCGGCCGGCGCGAGGCGGGGCTTATCCTGCTCGTGCGCATAGCAATGGGCAGCATATTCACCGGCGGCGTATCGGCGTTTATATTCAGCATCGCCGGAGGTGCGCTTGCCTACGCCGTCATGTGCCTGACGCTCAGGCCGTTTTCGGGAAGGCTTCTGTGGGTCGTCAGCATATTCGGCGCGGCGGCGCACAATTTCGGTCAGCTCTCGGCGGCGGTGCTCATAACAAAAACAAGCTCGCTTTTCGTCTATGCGCCTGTGCTGCTGGCCTCGGCCATCGTCACCGGTCTGTTCACCGGCCTTGCGGCAATGTATCTTGTCCGGCGGCTGGACAAAAGGATAAAATAGTGATAGTATTAACACAGATAAAACATTTGATATTAGGAGTATGTTAAAATGAGCGAATGTACACACGATTGCTCGACCTGTCAGGAAAACTGCGGCGAGCGGGAAGCTCCGGATCTGAGCGCAAAGCTCAATCCGGCGGCAAGCGTCAGGAAGGTCATTGCCGTCGTCAGCGGCAAGGGCGGTGTCGGCAAGAGCCTCGTCACCGGCCTTCTGGCAAGCAAAATGCAGAGCCGCGGCTATCAGGCCGCCGTTCTGGACGCGGACATAACCGGCCCGTCGATCCCCAAATCCTTCGGCATACACGAGCATGCACGCGGCACGGGTGAGCTGCTCATCCCCTGCTACTCGCAGAGAGGCACGCAGATCATGTCCGTAAACCTCATTCTCGACAACGAGACTGACCCTGTCGTCTGGCGCGGCCCCGTTATCGCCGGTGTTGTAACGCAGTTCTGGAGCGACGTGCTGTGGGATGATGTTGACTACATGTTTGTCGATATGCCCCCTGGAACGGGCGACGTTCCCCTTACGGTTTTCCAGTCGCTGCCCATTGACGGCATCGTCATCGTCACCTCGCCGCAGGAGCTTGTGTCCATGATCGTCGCAAAGGCCGTGAACATGGCAAAGCTCATGAACATCCCCGTGCTCGGCATAGTCGAGAACATGAGCTACTTCAAATGCCCCGACTGCGGCAAGGAGCATGATATCTTCGGCACGAGCAAGGTCGCCAAGGTCGCCGAGGAGTTCGGCATCAAGCACACCGCACGCCTGCCCATCGACCCCGTCGTTGCAACGATGGTAGACGCTGGCGAGATCGAGAGCATCGACTCGGACGCACTGAACGAGCTTGCAGACTTCATAGAAAAAGGAGAATAAAAAATGATAATAGCAGTATCTTACAAGGACAATGAGATATTCGAGCACTTCGGCCACGCCGAAATGTTTGCGATCTACAAGACCAATGACGACAACACCGAGCTTGTCTCCAAGGAGCTCGTCGAGGTCAAGGAGACCGGCCATCAGGCGGTTGCCGATCTTATGGACAGCCTGCATGTCGATGCCGTCATCGTCGGCAACATCGGCGTTCACGCAAGGGCGGCTCTGGCAGCCTACGGCATCGTTGCCTTTGCCGGCTTCTGCGGAAATTCCGACGACGCGGCGGAGCTTCTCATGCACGGCCAGCTCCCCTTCATCTCCGATGAGGGCGGCGGCTGCGGCAGCGGCGGCTGCTCCGGCTGCTCGGGCGGCTGCGGCGACCACAGCCATGAGGACGGCGGCGACTGCGGCTGCGGCTGCGGCGGAAGCTGCCACTGATAGGTAAATA
>CAVDFD010000061.1:0-9698 GCA_963608145.1 Bacteroidaceae bacterium
TAAAAAAAGCGCAGGCCGTAAAAACGGCCTGCAAAACAGGGTTGTGGGATAAAGATATGAGCCGCGGCCTTGCTTTGCAAGACCTATTGGATAAGCTGTGATCAGATGATACAGCGCTGCGCCGGTTTTGTAAAGAGCGAAAAAGCACCAGTTTTGTCGAACGGAAATTTTTTCGAAAATATTTCTTCCCGCTTCGGGGATACTAAGCGGGAAAGGAGTGTTTTCAAGTGATAATCGACCGTATCGCGCTTGCTCTGACGATCATCGGCGGCATCAACTGGGGCAGCGTCGGACTGTTCAAATTCGACATCGTAGCATGGCTCTGCGGCGGACAGGCAGCCCCCGTGAGCCGCGTAATATACACGCTCGTAGCTCTCGCGGCGCTGTGGTGCATATCCCTTCTCTTCCGCGATTTTTCAGAGGCGCAATAAGGCTGTACCTATACGTTGATTGCGGTATCCCGACCGGAAAGTGCCGACAAAATAAGAACACTGCCGCGTAACGCGAGTGCGGTGCAGTGTTGTGGCAGCATCTAAAATACTGCATCGCACCCTGTAGGGAACAGGCTTGCCTGTTCCGTTTGCCGCGGTTTCTTCCGCAAGCGCCGGTCGGGACACCGCAATAACTGTATTGGTGTAACGCGGCAACGCCTCTAAAAAAACAAACTACAGACGTAAAAAGACAGCTTGGATTTAAACATCCGAGCTGTCTTTTCACTGCTCGATATTGATTTTTGCTCTAATTTGGCGGAACAGGCAAGCCTGTTCCCTACAAGGCTACCGACAAACATTATGCTGCACTCACGGGAGGCGAAACGTATTTATTTCCTTCATTGTTTCGATACCGTGCTGACGCAATAAACGTATAGGTACAGCCTAAATGCGCCTCTAAAAATCAGGTGGCGGCGCGCATGGCGAGGAAGGCGTTAATAAATCCGTCTATGTCGCCGTCCATAACGTTTTGGATATTACCGTTTTCAAAGCCCGTGCGGTGATCCTTGGCGAGGGTGTACGGCATGAAAACGTAGGAGCGGATCTGGCTGCCCCACTCGATCTTCTGCTGAACGCCCTTGATGTCGCTGATCTTTTCAAGATGCTCGCGCTCCTTGATCTCGGCAAGGCGGGCGCGCAGCATGTTGCGGCAGTTCTCAAGGTTCTGGAAGTGACTGCGCTCGACCTGCGAGGACACGACGATGCCGGTCGGGATATGGGTCAGGCGCACGGCGGAGGAGGTCTTGTTTACCTTCTGGCCGCCCGCACCGGAGGAGCGGTAAACGTCCATTTTGATATCCTCGTCGCGCAGCTCGATCTCGTTGTCGTCGCTGATCTCCGGCATGACCTCAACGGCGGAGAAGGAGGTGTGGCGGCGGCCTGAGGAGTCGAACGGCGATATGCGCACGAGGCGGTGTATGCCGTGCTCGCTTTTTAGGAAGCCGTAGGCGTTCTCGCCCTCGATCATTATCGTCGCGCTCTTTATGCCGGCCTCGTCGCCGTCGAGATAGTCCATGAGCTTGACGGTGTAGCCGTGGCGGTCTGCCCACATGTTGTACATGCGGTAGAGCATCTGCGTCCAGTCCTGAGCCTCGGTGCCGCCGGCTCCCGCGTGGAAGGTGAGGATGGCGTTGTTCGCGTCGTACTCGCCGGTGAGCAGCGTGCCGAGGCGAGTTTCCTCCAGCTTCTTTTCGAAGCCCGTGTACTCGCTCTGGAGCTCCGGCAGCATGGAGTCGTCGTCCTCCTCAATGGCCATTTCGCACAGCGTCATCAGATCGTCCCAGCCGGAGCAGAGCTTCTGATAATTTTCGACCTTGCTCTTGAGCTGCTTTAAGCGCTTCTGCACGCGCTGCGAGTTTTCGACATCGTTCCAGAAGCCGTCGCGGGCGCTCTGTCCCTCCAGCTCCTCGATCTCCTTCTCGGCTGCCTCAAGATGCAGCGCCTCGCGCAGCGAGTCGAGCGTCGGCTTCAGGCCGTTTAGTTTTCCCTTGTATTCTTCAAATTCTATCATTACGATCATTCCTCAATAAAATTAGCTGTAATATTATATACTAAGCAGCAAGCCTTGTAAATCTTTTTTCGGCGGCACCCTACAGATACGGAGTGTCCTCGGGCGGGACGTATTCGTTTTTGAGTATCTCGCTGAAGCTGGGCTCGTCGGCAAAGGTGTCCTCGGTGTCGCGCACGAAGTTTATAAACTCCGTCATGAGCTCGGACGGCTCACGGTTTTTCATGCGGACAAGCACATATTCAAGCTGCCGCGCCGAGTCGGTTATTATCTTCGTCACCAGCAGGTCGTTCGGCGTGTAGGTCGTGCGGGGGAATATCGTTATGCCGACATCGAGCTCCGAGAGCGCGACCGCGTCGATATAATGCGAGAGCGTGCATATTATGTTCGGCTCGATGCCCGCCTCGGCAAACCATGCGCGTATCGCGTCGATGCGCGAGGGGCGGCTCGGCGCGATCAGAGGCTTTCCGGCGAGGCTTTTAAGCGGAATGCTGTCGCCGGGGAGCTTTGCAAGCTCGTTTGAGCGCGACATTATCGCTACCCAGGGTCCTCGACCCACTGTGATGCCCTCAAGATGCTCGGTGTCGTAGGGCGCTGCGATGACCGCGAGATCGACCAGCCCCTGCCGCAGCCTGTCGAGCACGTCGTCGCTGCTGCCGTTCCACATGCTGTATTTGACGTTCGGGAACTCCTCCTTGAAGCCGGATATCCAGCGTGCGGTGAGAAACGGGGCGCGTCCCTCGACGATGCCGAGGTTTATCGTTCCGCTCATGCCGCCCTCGAGACTCATGATCTCGTGCTGCGTCTTTTCCGCCATGTCGAGTATCTGCGTTGCGCGCAGCACAAGAAGCCTGCCGGCCTCGGTCAGCTGCAGCTGCCGCTTGCCGCGTATGAACAGCGCGGTGCCGAGCTCCTCCTCGAGCGCCTTCATCTGATTGCTCAGCGGCGGCTGGCTCATGCACAGCCTCTCGGCGGCGTGGGTTATATTCAGCTCCTCGGCGACGACCGTGAAGTATCTGAGTGTTCTAAGATCCATTTGCATACCTCTTCATTTTTGCATAAAGCTTATTATACCATATTTTTTAGATATGGCAACCGCAATGGTATATGTATTTTATTTATCAATCTTCTTGTGCTAATATACCGCCATAAGGTCGAAGCAAGGAAATTCCTTGAACAGCGTTCGAACCTTATTCGTTGTAATCATTTGCTCTCTCATCTGTAAAACTGAAGTCTGCCGCATTCCTCTATGCGGCAGAGTTTAGTTTTATATAGGGCAGTGATTTTTTAATTTAATATTGTAAATGCAATGACGAAGACAAGTAGCTCATATGCTTGGCCGCAGAGAGTCGGGGATAGTGCGATCCCGATGCCGGAGGATGAGTGAATAACACTTTATCAGCAGCAAGCTGAACAGGGAAGCCCCAGTAGGCGAGACGCGGAGTGCGGCGTTAAGGCACGAGGGTTTGATTGAGCCCGTAAAAGTGATTGCTTCGGCAATAAGTTAGGTGGCACCGCGGATTTGCAGCTATTCGTCCTAAAGTTTAGGGATAGCTGCCCCAAAAAATTCGGAGGTGCATTTTTTATGTGTTCAATCATCGGTTTCACAAGCAGCGAGCTTGACGCTCAGTCGGTAAGAAAGTATTTTGACCGCACGGTCTCACGCGGACCGGACGCAACGCGCATGGCCACGCTCTCGGGCGCGGTGCTGGGCTTCCACAGACTGTCCATCATGGGTCTGGACGAGCGAGGCATGCAGCCGTTTTACCTCGACAGCGACGCTGTCGTCTGCAACGGCGAGCTGTACGGCTTCCGACAGCTCCGCGAGGAGCTGAAGAAAAAATACAGCTTCAAGAGCGAGTCCGACTGCGAGATCATCCTGCCGCTGTACCGCGAATACGGGCTTGAGATGTTCAAAAAGCTCGACGCGGAGTTTGCGATGATAATCTACGACGGCGAAAAGCAGGAGCTTATCGCGGCACGCGATCCCATCGGCATACGCCCCCTGTACTACGGATATTACTCCGACGGCAGCATAATGTTTGCAAGTGAGGCGAAAAACCTCGTGGGTCTGTGCAAGGAGATCATGCCCTTCCCTCCCGGACACTACTACGCCGACGGAAAATTCACGCGCTACGCAGACCTCACGAGCGTTTCGGAGTATTCCGACGACGATATCGACACCGTTTGCAGCAAGATCCGCGAAAAGCTCATAGCGGGCGTTGAAAAGCGCCTTGACGCGGACGCGCCGCTCGGCTTCCTGCTGTCCGGCGGTCTGGACTCCAGCCTCGTGTGCGCGATATCCGCAAAGCTGCTCGGCAAGAAGATACGCACCTTTGCGATAGGCATGGATCAGGACCCCATCGACCTCAAATATGCCCGCAAGGTCGCAGAGTTTATCGGCTCTGAGCACATGGAGGTCACCATGACCCGCGACGAGGTCATCTCCTCGCTCGAGGAGGTCATCGCAATGCTGGGCACCTATGATATAACCACCATCCGCGCAAGCATGGGCATGTACCTGTGCTGCAAGGCGATACATGAAAAGACCGATGTGCGCGTGCTGCTCACGGGTGAGATATCCGACGAGCTGTTCGGCTATAAATACACAGACTTCGCTCCCTCGCCGGAGGAGTTCCAGAGCGAGGCGAAGAAGAGAGTGGACGAGCTGCATATGTACGACGTTCTGCGTGCAGACCGCTGCATTTCGGTAAACTCGCTGGAAGCGCGTGTGCCCTTCGGCGATCTCGACTTTGTCCGCTATGTCATGAGCGTTGATCCGAAAATGAAGATGAACAGCTACGACATGGGCAAATACCTGCTGCGCCGCGCCTTTGAAAAGGACGGCATTCTGCCCGACGAGATACTCTGGAGGCAGAAGGCGGCGTTTTCCGACGCTGTCGGCCACTCGATGGTCGATGACCTCAAGGCCTATGCCGAGAGCGTCTACAGCGACGAGGCCTTTGCCTCGGGCTGCAAAAAATACGATTTTGCGGTTCCCTTTACCAAGGAGAGCCTTCTTTACAGAGACATCTTCGAGAAATATTATCCCGGTCAGGCGAAGATGGTCAAGGATTTCTGGATGCCCAACAAGACATGGCCGGGCTGTGACGTTGACGACCCCTCCGCACGAGTTCTCAAAAACTACGGCGCGAGCGGAAAATAAAAGGAGGAAAAACCATGAGCAGAGAAGCAAAGAAGATACCCGAGCTGTTCGGCAGCTGCGTGTTCAACGAACGTACCATGCGCAAATACGTCAAGGAGAAGTACTTCCAGGAATGGAAAAAGTGCCTTTCCGACGGCAAGCCCCTGACTCTTGAAGTCGCCGACGGCATTGCCGAGGGTATGAAGCAGTGGGCGCTCGAGAACGGTGCGACGCACTTCACTCACTGGTTCCAGCCCCTGACAGGCATCACCGCCGAGAAGCACGACAGCTTCATTTCACCTGCCGGCGGCGGTGCGATAACGATGGAGTTCTCCGGCAAGGAGCTTGTGCGCGGCGAGCCCGATGCATCGAGCTTCCCCTCCGGCGGCCTGCGTGCGACCTTTGAGGCACGCGGCTACAGCGCGTGGGACCCCACCGCATTTGCATTCATAAAGGACGGGACGCTGTGCATCCCGACCGTGTTCTGCTCGTACTCCGGCGAGGCGCTGGATAAGAAAACGCCGCTGCTGCGCTCCTGCGACGCGGTCAGCCGTCAGGCACTGAGGATACTGCGTCTGTTCGGCGATACCGACACGCAGAAGGTCATAGCGCAGGTCGGCCCCGAGCAGGAATATTTCCTTATAGATAAAGAGCTGTTTCTCGAGCGCGAGGATCTGAGACTTTGCGGCAGAACGCTGTTCGGCTCAAAGCCGCCCAAGGGTCAGGAGCTTGAGGATCACTACTTCGGCACCATCCGTCCGAGAGTTGCCGAGTACATGCAGGATCTCGACGAGGAGCTGTGGAAGCTCGGCGTTCTGTCGAAAACGCGCCATAACGAGGTCGCTCCGGCTCAGCACGAGATGGCGCCGGTGTACTCCGACGCGAACACCGCCAACGATCAGAACCAGATCGCAATGGAGATCATGCAGAAGGTCGCCGACCGCCACGGTCTTGTATGCCTGCTGCACGAAAAGCCCTTTGCCGGCGTAAACGGCTCGGGCAAGCACAACAACTGGTCGCTCGGCACGGATACCGGCAAGAACCTCTTCTCTCCGGGCAAGACCCCGAGCCAGAACGCACAGTTCCTGCTGTTCCTTGCAGCCTTCGTGCGCGGCGTTGATAAGTATCAGGAGCTTCTGAGATGCTCTGTCGCCTTCGCGGGCAACGACCACCGCCTCGGTGCGCAGGAAGCGCCTCCGGCGATAATCTCGGTGTTCCTCGGCGAGGAGCTTGAGGCCATCGTCGATTCCATCGTAAACGACACCGGCTACACCGAAAAGAGCAAGAGCACGCTGCGCATCGGCGTTGACGTGCTGCCGCCGATCCCCAAGGATACCACCGACCGCAACCGCACCTCTCCCGTCGCCTTCACCGGCAACAAGTTCGAGTTCCGCATGGCCGGCTCGAGCCAGTCGATAGCGGGTCCGACGACGGTGCTCAACACCATCATTGCCGACTCCCTGTGCGTTTTTGCCGACGAGCTTGAAAAAGCGCCCGACTTCACCGCCGCGCTGCACGAGCTGATAAAGAGCACCTTCATCGAGCACGGACGCATCATCTTCGGCGGCAACGGCTATGACGACAGCTGGGTAGCCGAGGCCGAGAAGCGCGGACTTAAAAACCTCAAGAACTCCTCCGTGGCGCTGCCCGAGTACATGCTGCCGAAAAACGTCGAGCTTCTGACCAAGTACGGCGTTTACACGCAGTCCGAGATCGCCGCACGCAACGAGATACACATGGAGCAGTACTGCAAGGTCATCGCAATAGAGGGCGAGACGCTTGTGGATATGGTACAGCACGGTGTGCTAAACGCCGTTTCCGAGTACAGCGCCGCGCTGAGCGACACGCTCATCAAAAAGCGCACGGCTCTGCCCGAGGCTCCCTGCCGCGTAGAAAGCGCGCTCATAGGAACGCTCAGCAGCTTGAACGAGAGCCTGCTCGACAAGATGGTATCGCTGAAAAGCGCACTGGAGACCGCGCCGAGCGTCGGCAGCGAAGAGCTTATGAAGTATTACCACGACGAGGTGTTCCTCAAGATGGAGGATATCCGCACCGTCATCGACAAGCTCGAAACGCTCACGGCGACCGAGTACTGGCCGTACCCGAGCTACTACGACATGCTGTTCTCCGTGTGAGAAACTGCCGACCCTTTTGAGCCGGAAATGCGTTACTCGGCACAAAATTCCTTAGAGATAAAAAATAAAATTAAAAAAACAGAGAGTAAATGATAATGAAGTATGTATTCGTAACAGGCGGAGTCGTGTCGGGGCTGGGCAAGGGCATATGCGCAGCCTCGCTCGGCAGACTTTTAAAGCAGCGCGGACTGCGCGTTAAAAACCAGAAATTCGACCCCTATCTCAACGTTGACCCGGGCACGATGAGCCCGTACCAGCACGGAGAGGTCTTCGTCACCGATGACGGAGCGGAGACCGATCTCGACCTCGGCCACTATGAAAGATTTGTTGACGAAAGCCTGAGCGGGAACTCATCGGTCTCCGCAGGCCGCATATACTGGAATGTGCTCAACCGCGAGCGTCAGGGCGGATATCTCGGCGGCACGGTGCAGATAATACCCCATGTCACCGACGAGATAAAGCAGAGCGTTTACGCAATGGAGGACGAGAACATAGACGTTCTCATCTGCGAGATAGGCGGCACGGTCGGCGATATCGAAAGCCAGCCGTTTCTGGAGGCCATCCGTCAGGTGGCCGTCGAAAAGGGCAGGCAGAACGTGCTGTTTATCCACGTTCCGCTGATCGTTCAGATCCCGGGCACGGGCGAGCTCAAGAGCAAGCCCACGCAGCACTCGGTCAAGGAGCTGCTGTCGGTCGGCATCCAGCCGGATATCCTCGTGTGCCGCACCGACGCGCCGATAAGCGACGATATCCGCAGAAAGATAGCGCTTTTCTGCAACGTCGAGCCCGAGTGCGTCATTCAGAATGCAACGGCCTCCACGCTCTATGAAGCGCCGCTGCTTCTGGAGCATGAGGGACTGTCCGCCGTCGTCTGCCGCAGGCTCGGCCTTGAATGCCCCGAGCCCGATCTTGACGAGTGGAGGGCGATGGTCGAAAAAATAAAGGGAGCTCACCGCAGGGTGAGGATCGCCCTTGTCGGCAAATACGTTCAGCTCCACGACGCATACCTGTCGGTAGCCGAATCCCTGAATCATGCGGCGGCTGCAAGCGACGCAGTGATGGATATAAAGTGGGTCGATTCCGAGGAGCTTAATGAGGACAATATTGCCTCCGTGCTCTCTGACTGCGACGGCATACTCGTGCCCGGAGGCTTCGGCGACCGCGGCATCGAGGGCATGATACTCGCCGCAAAATACGCACGCGAAAACGATGTGCCGTATCTCGGCATATGCCTCGGCCTTCAGATAGCCGTCATAGAATTCGCCCGCCACGTCCTCGGCTGGACGGACGCAAGCTCTTCGGAGTTTACGGCCTCCTCGCTGCATCCGGTCATCGACCTCATGCCCGAGCAGCAGGGCATAACCGCCAAGGGCGGCACGATGCGTCTGGGCAAATACCCATGTGTTCTCTCGCCCGAGAGCAGGGCGTATAAATACTACGGCGAGGGGCTCATACACGAGCGCCACCGCCACAGATACGAGGTAAACAATGCGTTCCGCGAGGAGATCACGGCACGCGGGCTTCTGCCCGTCGGCCTGAGCCCTGACGGAAAGCTCGTGGAAATGGTGGAGAACCCTGCATGCCGCTGGTTCGTCGCGGCGCAGTTCCACCCCGAATTCAAAAGCAGACCAAACAAGCCGCATCCGCTGTTTGCGGGCTTTGTGCAGGCTGCGCTGGAGTAAACGCCGGATATTTGACGGGCGCTTACAGGAAAGGTGATGTAAAATGAGAAATTACGAAAAAGAATACCTTCAGCGAGTTCAGTTCATCCGCTACGCCGTGCGTGAGAGCGGGGCCGACGGCATAGTCTACGGCAACTCCGGCGGCAAGGACTCCGCACTCGTCGGGATCCTCTGCAAGGCTGCCTGTGACAATACCGTCGGCATCATCATGCCCTGCGGCACTGCGCGCAACTACGAGATGGATAAGCGCGACGGCGAGACCGTTGCCGCGCAGTACGGCATCGAAACGCGCTATGCCGACCTTTCAGCCGTCAAGGAGGCGGAGAAGGCGGTGCTGGCAAGCGGAGTTACAGAGCTCACCGCCGCTGCCGAGGCAAATATAGCGCCGCGCCTGAGAATGGCGACGCTCTACGCCGTTGCAGCCTCGGAAAACCGCCTTGTTTCCGGAACGGGCAACCGCAGCGAGGGCTATGTCGGCTACTTCACCAAGTGGGGCGACGGCGCCTGCGATTTCAACCCCATCGACGACCTGACCGTCACGGAGATATACGAGTTTCTCCGCTGGCTCAAGGCTCCCGAGTGCGTCATTAAAAAAGCGCCCTCTGCCGGCCTGTTCGACGGACAGACCGATGAGAGCGAGATGGGCTTTAGCTATAAAGAGCTTGACACTTACCTCGAGGGTGGTAAAATAGATGATGCGGTGCTGGAGAAAATTCAGCGTATGCACGCAAAGAGTGA
>CAVDFD010000062.1:0-9686 GCA_963608145.1 Bacteroidaceae bacterium
GCCCATACGGCACAAAAAATCTCGGTAATACACAAAGTATTGCCGAGATTTTGTTATTTTGTCTGAACGAAAAATCCCTCGCTCAAAACTGCGGGCACCCGAAAAGGCTCAGCGGGTGCGAGGTCAAGGCACGGCGGTGCAGGCATACTTTGTGTATACCAAGCCGCCGTAACGCAGACATTCGTGCCTGCTGTGTCATTTCGGGCGTATGTTTTCTTATCTCAGCCGGCCTAATGGCTGCTTTTTTATCTGCGCCCATTTGCGCGGATATTTCGGGTGCGTGGGCTTTATCTTTTCGATGACAACTGCGGCGTGGGTGATATCCGTTTCCGGAATGGTATAGCGCACGATGTCTTTAAGCTGCGCACCGAGCAGCTGCATGGCCTTTTCCGCCTCCGCGGCCTCCTGAGCGCAGTCGGGACCCTTCATGGCGATAAACGTCCCTCCTGTGCGCAGATACGGCAGGCACAGCTCGCAGAGCGTCCCGAGCCTCGCAACGGCGCGTGAAACGGCTATATCATAGGCTGCGCGGCGCTCGTCCGGCAGCTCCTCTGCGCGTGCGTGGACGCATTCAATGCCCGTGAGCGACAGCTTATCGCTCAGCTCCGCGAGAAAGTCAATGCGCTTATTGAGACTGTCCAGCAGCGTTATATCCATATCCGGCTGCACTATCTTGAGCACCATGCCCGGAAAGCCGGCGCCCGTCCCGACATCGACGACCCTTTTACCGGCAAAGTCGCAGACCGTGAGCAGTGCGGCGCAGTCGAGAAAATGCAGCCGCGCAACGTCCTCCTGCCCGCTTATGGCCGTCAGGTTCATGACACGGTTGCGCTCCTCAAGATATTCGTAATATGCTTTGAGCCTTTCGACAGCCTCTGCATCGGGCGTGATGCCGAGCTGTGCAAAGCCTTCGTTCAATATCTTATCCATAAAAGCTCCAATAAAAAATGAGTTGGGTTTTTACCCAACTCATTTTAGCATAACTCATTTCTTTTATCAATCACATAAAGAAATTGTGGTCGGCTATCTGACACAGCCATGTCGTTTCTATCATACCGCTGCCCCAGTACCGTCCGGTCTGGAAAAACAGCGCGTCGCCGACGGTGTTGTAGCCCTCGTATACAAGCTTTGCGCAGACAACGCTTATCTCGTACGGCTCACCGTAGATAGCGCCCGTTGATACGACGCTGAACTGGCCTTCCTGGAAGATAACATCCTTGATAGTCTCGCCGAAGCGTGCGTCTCCGGCGCGGTTGAGGATAACGTTTCCGACCCCGATCTGACCCGCGACGGGCTGGTTGCCGGATTCCCATGTGATGATCCTGCTCATCCAGTAGATATCATCCTCATT
The DNA here is from genome assembly GCA_963608145.1 of Bacteroidaceae bacterium. Taxonomy (GTDB): domain Bacteria; phylum Bacillota; class Clostridia; order Oscillospirales; family Oscillospiraceae; genus F23-B02. The sequence goes on from CAVDFD010000062.1 coordinate 1,352, forward strand.
ATAGTACTCGTCCCCGCTCTGGAGGATCTGTTCGTCTGCCGTGCTTAAATTGATCGCGCCGGTCTCATCGTCCCGCGTAAGCTCCAGCGTAAATATCTTGGCCAGCGCGTCCGTCGGAATTATGAAGCATCCGTCGATCTCCATATAGCCGTCGGGAAGATAGAGGTATCTGCCGTTTGCGCACAGATAGTAGTCCTCAGCGCCGGCTGTGATAGTTATACCGGCGACCTCGACGGTCAGCTCATTTATCTCTTTGTCATAGTTAACATCGGCATCATAGCCCAGAACGGCGCAGGCGGCTTCCAGCGAAACATAGGAGTTGTCGCCGATCATATAGCCGCGGCAGGAAAGCAGTCCGTCCACATATACCGGAGCTTCGGTATAGCTGACCCCGTTGTCAGTTTCCTCGGCCAGCGCGGTGCCGCAGAGGAAAACGCACAGCAGACAGATAACGAACACGAGTGCCAGACTGTTCTTTTTCAGTTTACTCATATAACGCTCCTGTCATAAAAAATATATTCGGCAAAACACCGAACGCCGCCCGTATAACTCTCGGGCATATTTATTATAACGGAACTTTTACAAACGAGTAAATAGTTATATTGCACAAAACAATCCGTGTCGAATTGTGCACTTTTCACATAAGAGCTTTAAAAACCGCAAGATTTAGGTGCTTTTCAGGCTGTGCGCACATCATTTTGTGCCTTGGTCAGCTTGCACAAAAGCCGAATTTCGACAACAAATTCTTAAAAAATCGTAAAAATTATTACAAATATTAATCGTGTGTATAACGTTATGTAAATCAATTACGTTATGCTAAAATATTATGTAAACTAAATTGCCGTTTTTATATGCAGTTTTTAAGCGCCTTCGAGAGCTGATCGGGGCAGGATGTGTTCTTATATCCGCACCGTATACCCTCTAATCGGGCAGCTGCATCCTCGACCTTCATCCCCACCAGCAGCCGCGAAATGCCTTGTAAATTGCCGTCGCAGCCGCCCTTGACCTCCACTTTTTCTATGCGTCCGTCTTCGATATCTATCTCAAAAAGCTGCGAGCAAACGCCCTTCGGACGGTATGTAATATGCATTACAGCACCTCAATTCTGAATATTATCGGTTTACATAATCATGTGCATCGCTGCACATAAATCATACCACAGGGCAGCCTATAAGTACAGAATATTTTCCCCTGCACCGCAATATACTTATCCGAGGGAGGGCTCGGTATGCTGGAAAAAATCAAAGCGATCTTCGTGGGCGGACTTGCCCTGTGCTGCCTGTTTCTGTTCGCGGTGTATCTGCGAACGGACGAAGGCAATGAGGCAAAAAGCACGATCTCAATAACGGAAAGCGTGCAGGAGAGCGCAGACCCCTCCGCCGCTCCGGCTGATACGCCCGCGCCGGTATCGAGCGCCGCGCCCACACCGGCAATAATACCGACGACTATATCCGGCGGGCTGTCGATAAAAAACAGCTCGGGCTGCGATATCGACATAAACGCCATACTCGCCGAGGGCTGCCCGCTTCGGCTCGAGGCCGGAAAGCCGCAGATACTTATCATCCACACGCATTCGAGCGAGGCCTACTCCCCTGCCGGACTCGACAAGTACGACGATCTCGGCACGAACCGCACGCTTGACCAGAGCCTGAACGTTATCCGCATCGGCACGGAGCTTGCACAGATATTCGAAGACTGCGGCCTGAACGTCATTCACGACACGCAGGTGTTTGACTACCCGAGCTACACCGGCTCATATAACCGCAGCTGCGAGGCGATAGAAAAATATCTCGCCGAGTATCCGAGCATAAGGATCGTTATTGACCTGCACCGAGACGCGCTGTGCTCGGACACGGTGACGTACAAGACCACGGCAACCGAGCAGGGCGTGTGCGCAAGTCAGATCATGCTGTTTGTCGGCAGCAATGCAAGCGGACTTGAGCATCCGAACTGGCGGCAGAATCTCAGCCTTGCGGTGTATCTCCAAAACGCGGTGTACGAGGTCTATCCCAGCCTCATGCGTCCCATAACGCTCAGCCGGTACCGCTATAATCAGCAGCTCACTCCCGGCTCGATGATCCTTGAGGTCGGCAGCAACGGCAACACCCTGCAGGAGGCGCTTGCCGCGATACGACTGTTCGGCAGGACCGCAGGTCCCGCGATAGCCGCGCTCGTCGAATAAACATATTATAATGTAATGTATATATGTTAAAATTCTTAAAAACATCCGCTTCCATGTAGCGTATGCTACAGTTATACAGTTTGTCTCCTATTATAATAAGTACAGAAAGACGGAACACGTCGTTCAATATTAAAGTAAAGTGTAAAGTGTATTTATTTCAGGAGGTAAGATATTATGGCAAAATGGGTATGCCCCGTATGCGGCTATGTTCACGAAGGCGACACTCCCCCCGAGAAGTGCCCGATCTGCAATGTTCCCGGCAGCAAGTTCACCATGCAGTCCGAGGAAAAGACCTGGGCGGCCGAGCATGTTGTCGGTGTCGGCAAGACCTTCGGCGCAGACGTTCCCGAAAATGTCCGTGAGGAGATCATCTGCGGCCTGCGCGCAAACTTCGAGGGCGAGTGCTCCGAGGTCGGCATGTATCTGGCAATGGCCCGCGTTGCCCACCGCGAAGGCTATCCCGAGATCGGCCTTTACTGGGAGAAGGCGGCTTATGAGGAAGCAGAGCACGCTGCTAAGTTTGCAGAGCTCCTCGGCGAGGTGATCACCGATTCCACAAAGAAAAACCTTGAAATGCGCGTTGACGCGGAAAACGGCGCGACCGCCGGCAAGTTTGAGCTTGCAAAGCTGGCAAAGCAGTACAACCTCGACGCTATCCACGACACAGTCCACGAGATGGCACGCGACGAGGCTCGCCACGGCAAGGCCTTCGAGGGTCTGCTGAAGCGTTACTTCGGCAAGTAAGGATATACAGCAACAGACAATGCGGTTCACAGATAAAAGTGAACCGCATTTTTACGTCTGTATGCCGTTTTGGAAGCTGTAAGGTCATAAGGCGGGCGCAGAGCTTCCAAAATGCTCTTTTAATATTTTGCAGAATGACTTCAAAAAAGCATTTGACTTCAATGATTTATAGTACATTCCAAAGGAATTGTCGGCAGATCCGACCAAAGGGATGACGACCAGCGAGGGATCCTTCGGCGCATATATCTCCGGCATCAAAAACATTCCGTAGCCCGCTTTGGCGAGCATGATCGCCGTGACGGCCGACTCGCAGAAATGCAGCTGCGCAGGATCACGCCCGCTTATCAGCTTTCCCCATATCTGAATATCAAAAAAAGACGATTTTATCGGCTCGTACAGGATCAGATCTGCTTCGGATAATTCCTGCATCGTCAGCTGCGTCCGCCCTGCAAACGGATGGTCAGCGGAACAAATACAAACCATGGGACTCTTCACCAGCTCCCTGTATATCCCCGGGGTCTTTTGCTTGTTGTCCGGCTCTTTAAGCGCCAGAAGAATATCTATCTTATCTTCCTCCAGAAAATGATACAGATGCGCAAGGGACGGCACCATGCGGATACTGACATGCACGTCGGGGTGCACGGCGGCAAAGGATCTCAGCATTTCCGGAAGCTCCTGCGGAAATCCGTCGCTGTGACAGCCGATGCGAAGCACGGGGAAGTCCAGCCCGTGAGCGGCTTCATAGCGTTTCTTTACCCGCTGCGTGGCCGCAACGATAGTCCTTGCGTCGTCAATCAGCAGAGCGCCCGCTTTTGTAAGCTCGACTGAATGAGTGGTTCGGTTGAACAGCACGACGCCAAGCTCGGATTCCAAAGACTTTATCTGATGCGTAACGGCAGGCTGCGTGATATTCAGGCGCTCTGCGCTTCTTGCAAAATTCAGTGTTTCCGCAACGGTCAGAAAGCAGGTAAGCTGAAAACTGTTCATAGTCTGTATCCCTTCTCCGTTTGATTTTGTAATAAAAGTTTTTTATTAAGTTTAACGCATTTTGAATTCCATTTCAAGATGCTGCGTACTATACTTTCGTACGTAGCCTAAATGTTTGCACACTAACAATTTCGGCATTCGCTGTGAGAAAGGGGTGAGCAGGATGGATGAGCACAGGCTGCTGCTGATGTTCAAGCAGCTGAGTATCTCGCTTGAGCAATATCAGAAGGTCAATATGCAGTCTCTGGATATGTCCCCTGCGCAGGCATTGATCCTGTCCTATCTGCTGGCCAGAAAGGACAGTCTGCCCTTGGCGGCAAATATGCAGGAGTCGCTCGGTATCTCGCGGGCGACGATATCCATGCATCTGAAGAAGCTGAGACAGCTGGGATACATTCAGACAGAGATCGTTTCGGCGGACAACAGAAAGAAAGAGATCATACTGACGCAGAAAGCCTATGATATAGAGGATAAATTAAAGGCTTTGCAGGCACGTCAGGAAAAATGTCTTGGTCGTGGAATTCCGAAAATGTATATGGATAAGCTGGAGGAAAATCTTCAAACCATGCTGTCAAATATACAGGACGGAATGCATGACGATATGAACGAATCGAATCGGAGGTAAAGCATGATAAAAACATTATTAAAAAGCGTTCGGCAATACAAAAAGGAATCCATTTTGTCTCCGGTCTTTGTGTCGCTGGAGGTAGCTCTTGAATGTCTCCTTCCGCTGATCATGGCAGAGCTCATTGACCGGATGAGCGGAGAAGCGATCGGACCCATCGTGAAATTAGGTGCCGCACTGGTGATCATGGCAATGTTTTCGCTGCTGTTCGGAGTTCTTTCCGGCAGGTATGCGGCGACTGCATCCTGCGGCTTCGCCAGAAATCTGCGGCAGGATATATTCTTCAAAATACAGGAGTTTGCTTTTGCGGACATTGATCACTTTTCCACCTCGTCTCTGGTAACGAGAATGACAACGGATGTCACAAATATTCAGAATGCCTATCAGATGATCATCCGCATCACTATCCGCACTCCGCTTATGATCATTTTTTCAATGATCATGTGCCTGACGATCAACGTCCGGATGTCGCTCATCTTTCTTGCGCTGCTGCCCGTTCTCGGCGTTGTTCTGTTCGGGATCGCGATCCATGTTCACCCTATATTCCAGCGTATCTTCCATAAGTACGACGCATTGAACAATTCCGTTCAGGAGAACGTCTCGGCGATCAGAGTAGTAAAGTCCTTTGTTCGTGAGGATTACGAAAGGGAAAAATTCAGCCGTGCGGCAGAGGATGTGTGCAGCGACTTCACAAAGGTCGAAAAATTATTGGCTGTCAACAATCCCTTTATGATGCTCTGCATCTATGCCTCGTTCATGCTGGTGAGCTATTTCGGAGCAACTACTATTATCAGCACGGCGGGCTCCGACCTTACGACCGGACAGCTATCCTCTCTTATCAATTACGGTGTTCAGATACTTGCTTCAATGATGATGCTGTCTATGGTATTTGTAATGACCATTATGGCGGCAGAATCTGCAAACCGTGTCGCGGAGGTGCTGACCTGGGAAAGCTCGCTGTCCTCGCCGGAAAACGGCCTTCGTGAGGTGCCGGACGGAAGCATACATTTTGACCATGTTTCCTTCCGCTACAGCAGCGAAAGTGAAAAAGCGGCCTTGTCCGATGTCGATCTGAGCATTGCTTCCGGCCAGACGGTAGGAATAATGGGCGGCACCGGCGCTTCCAAAACCACGATGATCCAGCTTATCTCCCGCCTGTATGATGTCAGCGAAGGCTGCGTATCCGTGGGCGGCCATGACGTGCGTGAATACGATCTGGATACGCTCCGCGACGCAGTCGCCGTGGTTTTGCAGAAAAACGTGCTTTTCTCCGGCACTATCAAGGAAAACCTTCGGTGGGGCAACAAGGAGGCTTCGGATGAAGAGCTTATTCAGGCGTGCGTATCTGCGCAGGCAGATGAATTTATCCGTCAGTTTCCTGACGGATATGACACCTATATCGAGCGCGGCGGTTCCAATGTTTCGGGCGGTCAGAAGCAGCGTCTGTGTATTGCGAGAGCGCTGCTCAAGAAGCCTAAGATCCTGATCATGGACGATTCCACCTCCGCGGTAGATACAAAAACGGATGCCCTTATCCGAAGAGAGCTGCGCAGCGCGATCCCTGAAACGACGAAGATCATTATAGCTCAGAGAGTTTCGTCGGTTCAGGATGCTGATGTCATTCTTATGCTGGATGATGGCAGGATCGCGGAACAGGGCACCCATGAAGAGCTTCTGGCTCGGAAGGGCATCTATTGGGAAGCCTATGAGACGCAGACAAAGAGCAAGGAGGCGGTCTGACATGAAAAAGAAGCAGAAAAAACAGGGCAGCTTCGGGCGGCTTATCCGATATTTGTTCCGATATTATCCGCTTGCGCTCGTTATTACGATGATCTGCATCATCATCAGCTCCTGCGCTTCCGTGGCGGCCACCGCATTTATGCAGCGTCTGATCGACGAATGCATTACGCCGGGGATCACCTCCGGCTTGGCTGCGGTATGGCAGCAGTTTGTTTCCATACTGACTCTCATGGGCATGATCTATGTGCTGGGCGTTGCGGCAGCCTTTATCTATACAAGGATCATGGCGGTCGTTACGCAGGGAACGCTGAAGCATTTTCGCGTGGATATGTTTGACCGCATGGAGACCCTGCCTATCAAATACTTCGACACTCATGCCCACGGCGACATCATGAGCACCTACACCAACGATACGGATGCCCTCCGGCAGATGATCGGGCAGAGTCTGCCGCAGATGTTTCAGGCCTCGCTCACTATGCTCTCGATCGTTTTTCTGATGCTGTACTACAGCGTCTGGCTTACACTGGTCGTGTTTGCCTTTGCGCTTATCATGCTGAGGGTCACGAAAAAATTCGGAGGAAAAAGCTCCAGATACATGATGGAGCAGCAGAAATCCCTTGCCGAAGAAGAGGGCTTTATCGAAGAGATCATGGACGGGCAGAAGGTCGTAAAGGTCTTCTGCCACGAAGAGGAAAGCAAGGCCGATTTCGTAAAGCTGAACGACAAGCTCTTCAAGGACAGCGAAACCGCGCATATATACGGAAATGTATTGGGGCCGATCCTGAACAATACAGGCAACCTGATGTATGTTCTGCTGGCGATCGTCGGTGCAATGCTCATCTACTTTGACGTAACAAACGTGGGGCTTTCCGGCACAGCAACCATTTCCGCAGGCGTGATCATCTCTTTCCTGAGCATGGCTCGGCAGTTTTCGCAGACCATCTCACAGATATCCATGCAGGTATCCATGATCGCTATGGGCACAGCCGGTGCAGCCCGTGTCTTTGAGCTGATCGACGAGGAGCCCGAGCACGACGACGGCTATGTTACCCTCGTCAATGCCGAACGGGATCCTCAGGGCAATCTTGCGGAAGCCGATCACGTTACGGGGCTGTGGGCATGGCGGCATCCCCATAAGGCAGACGGGACCGTGACCTACGAGGAGCTGAAGGGTGACATTCAGCTGCAGCACGTTGACTTCGGCTATGTGCCTGAGAAAATGGTGCTGCACGATGTCTCTGTATACGCGCATCCCGGACAGAAGATCGCATTTGTGGGCGCGACCGGAGCCGGCAAGACAACGATCACGAATCTTATAAACCGTTTTTATGATATTGAGGACGGCAAGGTGCGGTATGACGGGATCAATATCAACAAGATCAGGAAGCCTGATCTGCGGCGCTCGCTGGGCATTGTATTGCAGGACGTGAACCTGTTCACGGGAACCGTTATGGACAATATCCGCTATGGCCGGCTGGATGCTACGGACGAGGAATGTATTGCAGCTGCAAAGCTTACCAATGCAGACAGCTTTATCAGCAGGCTGCCGAACGGATACGACACCATGCTGACCGGAAACGGCGCTAATCTCTCTCAGGGGCAGCGGCAGCTGCTTTCCATCGCCCGCGCCGCGGTCGCCAATCCGCCGTGTATGATCCTGGACGAGGCCACCAGCTCGATCGACACGAGAACAGAGGCACTGGTGCAGGAGGGTATGGATAACCTGATGGCCGGCAGAACCGTTTTTGTGATCGCTCACCGATTGTCTACCGTCCGAAACAGTCAGGCTATCATGGTTCTGGATCATGGCCGGATCATCGAGCGCGGCGATCATGACACATTGATCGCGCAGCACGGGACCTACTATCAGCTTTATACAGGAGCGTTCGAGCTGGAATAATTGTTGTAAAATGTAAAAAAGACTTGCCCGCGGGCAAGTCTTTTTTAATTCAGCGTATCTGCATTTAACGTAAACAGCCGCTCGACGGCTGTCTTTAATTGCGCGTGCTCAGGTGCGGAGAGCTCGGGGTCGGAGCTTAAAAGCTCCTGCGCCGCCT
>CAVDFD010000063.1:0-9447 GCA_963608145.1 Bacteroidaceae bacterium
TCTGAGACCTGCCAAGCGTTAACAAACAGGTAAAAAATATATTAATTTGCCTAACGCTTTGACAAAGGCCTGACGCTCTCCGGCTATGCATTCGCTTAATATCCATATTATAAATATGTATAGGAGAGAAGAAAAATGCAGCCGCTTTCGCGGCTGCATTATACGGTCAAAAAATTGTGCTGCTGCGTGAAGATATCCGCGCAGCGGGGGAGCGCGAGGGGGTAAGACCCCGCTCGCAATCGGATTATAGCCATCAAAAATGTCCGTCAGGACTTTTTGACGAGCGTAGCGAGATTTTTTGTAAAGCTTACGCTTCACAAAAAATGTGGCGTTTTTATCAGCGCACAAAAAAGTCACAGACTTTTCTGTCGCGCTGATAAAAGAAAAATGCAGCCGCTTTCGCGGCTGCATTACAGCTTAAATTTAATGTGTGTTGTAGTAGCTGACCGCGGCCTCGGTGGTGAGGATGAGCTCACAGTCGCCGTTGTCGAGGGCGCTGAAGTATTCCGCCGCACCGCCGTTTACGCGGGTTATCTGACCGAGCCTGCGGCTGACGGAGGCAGCGGCGTTTATCGTGTCGAGCGCAGTCTGCGTCGTGCCGATGTACAGGAGCTTATCGCGCACGGAGCCTGAGCCGCTGCCAAGTCCGGCAAGGACGAGGCTTGTGGACATATAGGTTTTAAGTATCGTATAATCGGCGCATTCGGTATCGAGTGCAACGCCGCCCCACGCGCAGTCGATATTGCCGGAGTTGAGCTCAACGTAAGCGTCCTCGGAGTGTATGGGCTGTATCTTCAATACCCAGCCGAGCTTTTCACAGACCCTGCCCGCAAGGTCAATGTCAAAGCCGACGTACTCGCCGTCCTTTTCAAAGCTCAGCGGCGCCGATTCAAGATCCACGCCGATTATAAAGGTGCGCTCCGAGATATAGCCGAGCTCGTCGAGCGCATTTTCCTGCGAGGGGAAGTCAACGGTGCGGCTGCTGCCGAACCACTGCGTGCTCAGCTCGTCTATAACGCCCTCCGCCGACAGCTCCTTGAGCGCCTTGTCGATGTAGTGATAGGTCGAGTCGCCGTTTCGGAAGCCGATGGAATACTGCTGCTCGCCGAGCGTTTTCACGACCTTGTATTTTCCGTCGCTGCCGCAGGCGCACAGGCTCAGGAGCATTGCAAGCGCCAGCGACAGGCAGACTATTTTCTTTTTCATATAGCTCATACCGCCTTTCGGGAAAATGATACGCGAAAAATGTTAAAAAATCAAGGCAGTAAATTTTCCGCGAATGACAGCGCTGCCGCTCAGACTCAGAGAGCGTATCTGCGAACCCTCGCAGGAGGCCGCGGCGCTGAGCGTACCGCGAGGCTGCGTAAGACGCACGCAGGCGCGCTCGCCGTCTATCTCGGCAAGGTACGAGGCCACGGCGGACGTGCCGCTCGCGCATGAGCCCTCCCACACGGCGCTGCCGGTGGACTCGACATAAACCAGCGGCCTGAGCGTGCTGTTTTTCCTGTCAAGGAACATGAGCCCCAGCGCAGCGGCGTTTATCTGACGGCACCACGTGCCGATAAGCGCCTCGGCTCTTTCGCGGCTGAGCGTTCCGTCCGGCACGATGGCGTGGCATATGCCCGGAAAGCGCACCAGCGGCAGCGTATGGCAGTCAAAGCCGTCTAAGAAGCTGCACTCGGATATTGATTCCGGCAGAGGCATGGCCACCTCGCCCTCGAAGACATCCGCAGCGCTCACAGCGCCTGTGACCTTCACGGGCTCGGGCGCGCCCGATACCTCGATGAGCATATCGGCACTGTCCATACCGAGCTGCCGCGTGATGACCGCTGCCGCCGAGAGCGTCGCGTTGCCGCAGAACTCGCCGCCCATCATTTGCAGGCGCACTGCGCAGCAGGGGTCGGAGGGCGCTTCGAGAAAGCCCACCTGCTCGGCCTCGGCATCGCGTGCCATGAGCTCGGAGGCGACGCGGCTCTGCTCCTTCCTCGGTACAAAGCTGTCAACGATCAGCGTTATATTGCCCGAGGGGTCGATCTTGGTATAGCTTATATTCATGACTGTCCGTAATTTTTAAGAAACTGCTTCGTGCGCTCCATCTTCGGAGCGCCGAATACCTCCTCGGGATCGCCCTGCTCGACGATAACGCCGCCGTCCATGAAAATGACGCGGTCGGACACTGCGCGGGCAAAGGCCATCTCGTGCGTTACTATGACCATGGTCATGTGCTCCTCGGCAAGCTGCTTTATGACCTTGAGCACCTCGCCCGTGAGCTCGGGGTCGAGCGCACTCGTCGGCTCGTCGAAGAACAGTATCTGCGGATCCATCGCAAGCGCCCGCGCAATGGCAACGCGCTGCTGCTGGCCGCCCGAGAGCTGGCAGGGGTATGCGTCGGCCTTTTCCGCAAGGTTCATTTTTCCGAGCAGCTCCGTTGCCTTGGCCTTGGCCTCCTCCTTGCTGCGGCCCAAGACGCTTATCTGCGGGTCGGTGAGGTTTTTCAGCACACTGTAGTGGGGGAAGAGGTTGAAGTTCTGGAAAACGAGGCCGAAGATGCTGCGTATCTTTTTAAGCTCGGCCTTGTCGGAATACACTGCGCGACCGTCCGCGCCTATCCTCGCCGCGTATTCGCCGGAGTAGCTCAGCTCGCCGCTGTCCATCTCGGTCAGCAGAGTTGCGCAGCGCAGGAGCGTCGATTTGCCCGAGCCCGAGGGGCCTATGATCGAAACGACCTCGCCCTCGGAAACGCTGAGGCTTATGTCCTTGAGGACGTGCAGCGTTTCGTTGTTGAAGCTTTTCTGAACGTGGTTTAATTCTAATATCTTCATTGTATAAGTTCCTTATTGATAATAGTTCATTGCTTTTTCCGCCCTGCCCATGACAAAATCGACGATGGCGTTGAACAGGAAGTAGAACACGCCGGCGACGATGAAGGGCACAAAGCTCGTCTGCGAGTTTGCAAGGTTCTTGCCGATGGTGAACATCTCGACATAGGAGACGGTGAAGGCAAGCGAGGTGTCCTTTACGAGGGTTACGACCTCATTGGTGACGCTGGGCATGATGCGCTTTATCACCTGCGGCAGGATTATGCGGAAAAACGTCTGCGCCTTGGAGTAGCCGAGTATCTCCGAGGCCTCATACTGCCCGACGGGGATGGACTCGATGCCGCTGCGGTAGATCTCGGCGAAATACGCCGCGTAGTTTATCGCAAAGGCTATAACGACCGGTATAAGCTTGTTTTTGGAGACGGAAAGATGCCACAGATAGTATGGGCCGTAGGTCACGGCGATGAGCTGCAGCATCAGCGGAGTGCCGCGCAGTACGGATATGACGGCGCGGGTGAAGTTTGAAACGACCTTGTTTTTGCTCATCCTGAGCAGGGCAACGCCCATGCCGAGAGGCAGCGAGAACAGCAGCGTCAGAAAAAATATCGCGCAGGTGCCGCCCATGCCCTCGAGCATCAGATTTATCATTGTTGTAAGCTTCATAGATGTGTTCCTCTTAACGCACACATTCCCGAAGGTGCATGCACCTTCGGGAGACGTGCTTTTTATGCCTGTTTAATTATTTGTTGAGAAAGATCAGGTTGTTTACGATGTCGGGGTAATTGTCGGCGATCTTCTGATAGGTGCCGTCAGCGACGAGCTCGTCGATAGCAGCCTGGATCTGGTCGCACAGCTCCTGGTCGCCGGAGCGGAAGGCTATGCCGTACTGCTCTGCGCCGAGGTTCTCGTTGATGATGGAGTAGCCCTCGTTCTCGGCAATGTATGCAGCCGCAACGGGGTAATCGACGAACACTGCGTCAACGCTGCCGCCGCCGAGCTCAGTGAAGCAGCTCAGGAAGCTGTTGCAGGTGACTACGTCCTTGAAGGTGGCCTTCAGATCGGCAAGGTCGCCGTCGAGAAGGGTCTGGCCGGAGGTGCCGAGCTGGACAGCAACGGTCTTGCCCGCAAGATCCTTGGAGCTCTTATAGCCGCTGTCGCTCTTTACGAGGAGCACCTGAGTGTTGTCGTAGTAGGGCTCGGAGATGACGTAGCCGGCTTCCTTCATGCTGTCGAGGATGGTCATGCCTGCCCAGATGCAGTCGCATTCCTTGCTGTCGAGCTGAACGAGCTTCTGATCCCAGTTGAGTGCGAAGAACTCAACGTTCCAGCCGAGCTTCTCGCAGACTGCCTTGGCTGTCTCTACGTCAAAGCCGGTGTACTCGCCGTCGTCGCCCATGTAGGCGTAGGGGGGATACTCGGGGTCGATGCCGACGACGAGGGTCTTGGTCTCTTCGTTTGCCTTGCCGTCGTCATTGCTGTCATTGCTGTCGTTGCCGCAGGCGCACAGTGCGAAGACCATCATCAGCGCCAGCATCATAGCGATAATTCGTTTCATTTTTCTTTCCTCCAAAAACATGTGTTTAGGTTAGTAGTTTGTTATCACGCTGCTATAATAGCACATTAGCGAAATAAAGCAAGACCTTTTTTCAAATTAAGCTGTGCAATTTTTGCACAGCACAGCTGCCTACTTATATATAATAAAACCAGCGTACCGTCTTTGGTACGCTGGTTTGCTTTAGTGTTGTATGCAGTTGCTCAGACATGAGCCGGAGCGCCGCTCGGGTCTGCCGCGTCCGCGTTTGCAAGCTCGCCGGGCTCGGTGTTGTCCGCCGTCGGGCGCTTCATGCCGACCTTCAGCAGCAGCGGAGTAACAAGGGTGGTCACGATGACCATCAGAACGACGGCGGGGAACATGGTTCCTGAGATTAGTCCGGCCATGCTGCCCTTCTGCGCGACGATCAGCGCGACCTCGCCGCGGGATACCATGCCGAGGCCGATAGAAACGGAGTCGTAGGTCTTGAAGCCCGTGATCCTTGCGCCGATGCCGCAGCCGATGATCTTGGTTATGATGGCGATAAAGGTGAGGGTGACGGCAAAGAGAATGAGGTTGCCGTCAAGTCCGGCAAGCTCGGTTTTTATACCGATGGATGCAAAGAATATAGGGGAGAAGAGCATGTAGCTCATGGTGTTGATACGCTTGACGACATAGGTGCGCGTCTCGTTATGGTCGCTGAGCATGAGACCGGCAAAGTATGCGCCGGTGATGTCGGCGATGCCGAAGAAGTGCTCGGAGACAAAGCTGAGGATGAAGCAGAAGGCCAGCGCGTATATGGCGATACGTCTGTGGTTGCCCCAGATCCTTGTGCGCAGATGCGCGAAGGCCTTGCGGATTATGACCGCGATGATGGCAAGGCAGATGAAGTAGGCGATGATGCGGATGAAAATGGTCATCGGCTGAACGGTGGAGTCGGTAAAGCCGGTGAGCACGGTCAGAACGACGATGCCGAGCACGTCGTCGATGACTGCGGCGGCCATGATGGCCGTACCGACGCGGCTCTTGAGCTTGCCCATCTCGCGCAGGGTCTCAACGGTGATGGAAACGGAGGTCGCCGTCAGAACAACGCCGATGAATGCCGCCTTGAGCATACGCAGGCTGTCGGGTTCGCTGTTGAACAGCAGATAGCAGCCGGCACCGCCGAGGAAGGGAACGATAACGCCGATGGTTGCGATGATGAAGGCCGAAAGGCCGGTGTGCTTGAGCTCCTGCACGTCGGTATCAAGACCGGCGGTGAACATCAGAATGATAACGCCGATCTCGGCTGTTTTAATGAGAAAGTCGGATTCGCCGATGAGACCGAAGCAGCTCGGTCCGAGCAGCAGGCCCGCAATCAGTGCGCCGACTACCTGCGGCATGTTGACCTTTTCGCTCACAAGGCCGAGAACCTTGGTCGAGAGCATAATGAGCGCGATTACGATGAGAAAGCTGTAATCCATGTTAATTTTCCCCCAAATTGCACAAAAGATAATTAAAAAAAACACAATCTTGAGGCATATTGCCTCATTCGCAAAGCGGATTGTACGCGCTTTTTCCCTAAATTGCAAGTTAATTTTTCATTTGGGAGATGAACAATATTTATGCGGTTATAAGTTTGACGCATACCCCTGCCGCAGTGCAAAAATTGCACAGCGAAAATCAGACAAACTGTAGTATTTGTACTTTAATTCCTACAATAAAAGTGGTATATTAATATCACATTATAGGTATAGGAATTGCGGAGGTGATACGATGAACGTGACCAGCAAGGGGCGCTATGCCCTGCGCATTATGATCGACCTTGCCCAGCATGGGGACGACGGCTTCATATCGCTCAAAACGGTGTCCGAGCGCACGGAGCTTTCAATGAAATATCTTGAAATGATAGTCGGCAATCTCAAGAAAGCCGAGCTTGTGCAGAGCTCACGCGGCAAGGAGGGAGGCTACAGGCTCGTCAAAGCCCCGAAGGACTACACCATCGGCGAGATACTCAGATGCATGGAGGACAACCTTGCGCCGGTGGCCTGCATCAGAGAGGGCGAGATACAGTGCGACCACTCCGGCGGCTGCCTGACGGTGCCGATGTGGAAGGAGCTTGACGACATAACAAACGCCTATCTGGACACCGTGAGCCTTGAAGATCTTCTCACCGGCGAAAAATGGCGAAAAAAGACTTGACTAAGTTAAAGCAAGGTGCTACAATCCCTACAGAATTAATAGGATATACGAGTGTATATAAAGTGAAAGGAAGATAAAAATGTTTGTATACGCAGATAACGCAGCAACAACATGTGTCAGCAAGACCGCGCTTGACGCGATGATGCCCTATCTGACCGAGCAGTACGGCAACCCCTCGAGCCTGTACGCCTTTGCTCAGGAGGCAAAGGAGGCGCTTGAAAACGCAAGAAAGACCGTCGCCGATATAATCGGCGCACAGCCCAAGGAGATATACTTCACCTCCGGCGGCTCCGAGGCGGACAATCAGGCCATAGTTTCCATGGCCAAGGTCGGCGCTCTCAAGGGCAAGAAGCATCTCATCTCCACGAAGTTTGAGCATCATGCGGTTCTGCATACGCTCAAGAAGCTCGAAAAAGAGGGCTTTGAGGTAACGCTGCTTGACGTTCACGAGGACGGCGTTGTCCGTCTGGAGGATCTCGAGGCCGCAGTCCGCGAGGACACCGCGCTCGTAACCATCATGTTTGCAAATAACGAGATCGGCACGGTTCAGCCCATCAAGGAGATCGGCGAGTTCTGCCGCGCAAGAAAGATACCCTTCCACACCGACGCGGTGCAGGCCGCTGGTCATATGCCGATAAACGTTCAGGAGATGAACATCGACCTGCTGAGCATGTCCGGCCACAAGTTCCACGCTCCCAAGGGCGTAGGCGTTCTGTACGCAAAGACAGGCATGCCGCTGTTCAACATCATCGAGGGCGGCGCACAGGAGCGCGGCAAGCGCGCCGGTACGGAGAATATCCCCGGCATCGTCGCTCTGGCCGCTGCTCTTAAGGAGAGCGTTGACAACATGGAGGCCAACACCGCGAAGATCATCCCCATGCGAGATAAGCTCTTTGCCGAGCTCAGCAAGATCCCCCATTCCAAGATAAACGGCTCGCTCGAGCACCACGTCCCCGGCACGGTGAACATGTGCTTTGAGGGCATCGAGGGCGAAAGCCTGCTGCTCCTGCTGGATGCGAAGGGCGTATGCGCCTCGTCCGGCTCTGCCTGCACCTCCGGCTCGCTCGATCCCAGCCACGTTCTGCTCTCGCTCGGTCTGCCGCACGAGGTCGCTCACGGCTCGCTGCGCCTGTCGATAGGCGAGTACAACAGCATGGAGGAGATCGACCATATCATCAAGGTCGTCCCCGAGGTCGTGTCCTATCTGCGCGATATCTCCCCCGTGTGGGAGGAGCTCGAAAACGGCACGAAGCAGCATCTGATTTAATAAACAACACAGCGTGAAATAATAGGAGGAACTTAAATTATGGCACTTTATAGTGATAAGGTAATGGATCATTTTCAGAATCCCCGCAACGTCGGCAAGATGGACGATGCCGACGGCGTAGGTGAAGTCGGCAACGCAAAATGCGGCGACATCATGAAGATGTACATCAAGGTAAAGGACGGCATCATCACCGACGTCAAGTTCAACACCTTCGGCTGCGGCAGCGCCATCGCCACCAGCTCCATGGCCACCGAGCTCATCAAGGGCAAGAAGGTCGAGGATGCGCTCGAGCTGTCGAACAAGGCCGTTGTCGAGGCTCTCGACGGTCTGCCCGCGCACAAGATCCACTGCTCGGTTCTCGCCGAGGAAGCAGTCGCGGCGGCAGTCAAGGACTACTACGACCGCAACGGCATCGCATACGACCCCGAGCTGTTCAGCAAGAAGCTGCACGACTGCGAGCACTGCGCAGAGTAATTTAAAAGCAAAACGAAAGCTCCGCTCTCCGGTTTTTCCGGGGAGCGGAGCTTTAATTGCATCTAATGCATCTAATAAAGCTCAAGCTTATCAAGGCTTTGGTCGAGATAGGAAAGACGCGCCTGCTGCGCAGTGCCGCGCAGACGGCTTATCTCGAAGATTATAAGCTCCACTATAAACTGCGTGGCTATGAACGAGTTCATTGCGGTAGGCCCTTCAAACTCTGAGAGGATAACAAGATCGGCCTTGTAGGCTGCCGGAGCGCTCAGCTTGTCAACGATGGCGATACGCCGGCAGCCTCGCTCTATTGCGATTTCGGCAAGCGTGCGGGTCATTTTGGAATAGCGCTCTACGCTCAGCAGTATCATGCAGTCGTCCTTGCCGAGGTCGATAGCCTTTTCAACACAGCCCGTATCCACCCTGTCATAGAAATCGACGAAGGGGATATACTGATGCAGCAGAACGCCGAGGGATTCCGCCATGCCTGCCATCCCGCGGAAGCCGGCAATGTATATATGATTGCTTTTGTAAATGATATCGGCTGCCGCACGGAAGCTGTCGGGCTCGTTCCTGCGGAGAACGCTCGACAGGTTTTCCAAGGCGAACTCCCGACATATTGACAGGTCGCTGCCGCGGTACTCTTGGAATTTGCTCTCGACCTGATCGCGGGGAATAATATATTTGCCGTCGTCGATATATGCCGAGATAAGCGCCTGCTGCTGGCTTTGCAGCTCACTGTAGCCGCCGTAGCCGAGCTTCCGGCAGGTGCGTATAACGGAGGTGTCGCTCACATCGAGCTCAAACGCAATATCCTTTGCCGTCTTGAAGCTCAGCGCGGTATCCAGCTCGAGAAAATGCTCGGCTATGCGAGCCTCTGTTTTTGAAAGCTGGACAGATTTTATGCGTTCCTTCAGATTGGACGTTTTATCCATAATGTGCTCCTTTCGCTGCTGATTTCGTCTCTATGCAGACAACGCTACGACATATGTTGCCGCCGCAACAACATTATATTGCACATATTGCCGAAAATGCAATACCCAATGTCAAAAAGCCGAAAAACTATTGAAAATCCAAGCTTTTTGTGCGTTAATTTGAGCAGAGACGGCCATATGGCCAAGAAAGGAGCTAGAAACAATGAATGAAAGCAAGTTAAAATTCTACGGAGGAAGCTTCGG
>CAVDFD010000064.1:0-9369 GCA_963608145.1 Bacteroidaceae bacterium
ACCACATTGCCGCTTTTTTTCAAGAGCATCTGCGGCATCGCTTCGTTAGGTGCTGCTTGAATTTCAGGCAAAAATTTTGTGATTTTCACCAAAACAGATGGTGAAATACTATGGAAATCTCCGAAAAAAATTTCACCCATTGACAAGGAATTTTTGCTGGATTATGATAAACGTGCAGCGCAGAGAACGTTCTCAGCAAAATTCAACTAACAGATTTCAGGAGAGCTAAATGAATGACAACCGAGTTACCATAGCTGATGTTGCAAAATATGCCGGAGTTTCTACCGCAACTGTAGGCAGAGTAGTCGGCGGCTACGGGACAGTAAGCATCAAGACCCGTGAGCGAGTAATGTCTGCAATATCTGCGCTCGGGTATTCTCCGAATGTGGTCGCACAGGGGCTTCGATCGAAAAAGACCAAGACTATTGCAGTGATCGTAGGCTCCGTTTCCAACAGCTTTTTTGCGAGCATGGTCAGCGCCATAGAAAAAGAAGCTGCGAGATATGGATATAATGTGATTATCTGCAACACAAATGAAGATATAGATGTTGAAATGCGGCATATTGTGAACCTTCAGGCCAGAATGGTTGATGGCATAATTCTCTCATCTGCCTGTCCGCAGTCGAAGCTTACGGACGAAAAGAAAGCGGTTTATTGCAGCGATACTCCGATAGTCCTTGTTGACCGCAGGGTTGACGGGCTGGATCTGGACATGATCGAAAGCGAAAATACTGCCGCCGGTTATAAAACGACCAACTACCTGCTTGCGCTCGGACACAGGAAAATAGGTATCATCGGTACGGGTGATTATTCGACAATAACGGATCGTATAGAGGGCTATAAAAAGGCGCTTACGGATCGGAAGCTTGAGGTCGTCGCCAAACGCATAATGAAGCCGACCCGCAACAAGAATCAGTATTATGAGAAGGAGCTCAATAACTACTTCTTTTCAAACAAGGATCTGACCGCGCTGATGCTGCTCAATAACAGCCTTGCGGAAACGGTTTTGCTTCTGCTGGAAAAGCTTGATTTTTATGATAAAAAGAACTTTTCAATAGTGTGCTGGGACGATGCAGGCATGAACAAGCTCATCGGACTGACGACTGTATTTCAGTTTCCGGAGGAAATAGGACGTGTGGCCGTTCAGCGTATGATCAAAAGAATAGAAAACGGGTCATCACAGGAAAAACAGCACATAGTTATAGGCACTGAACTCAAGATACGAAGTTCATGTAAGCCTCTGTAATTTAAGCGTAAGGGCTTTGTCAAACCGATTTGTGCCCGCTCTGACAAGGTATACAAACCATACAGCTTACACGGGGCTTATATGAAGCTTTAATTTTTGAAAAAATTGAGAACGTTCTCAATAAAAATAATAAAGAAAAACCAGTAAAGGAGAATACCGATATGGATCTTATTATGGGCATGAACAGCGGCTCGTCGTTTGACGGTATCGATGTGGTACTTGCGGAAACGGAAATTGCCGAGGACGGCTTTCCCAGAGCGCCGAAGTTCTTGTGCGGCGGTTCCTACGAGTGGCCGGAAGAGGTTGCAGCAATAGTCAGGGACGCTTTTGAGAACAAGGTGGACATGGTTGGGCTTAACCGGCTCAACTATATCTGCGGCGCTGTATTTGCCGAAAAAGCTGCCCAGTTCATGAAGGAGCACGATATTGACCCGCTGAAGGTAAAAGTCCTCGGCCTTGATACGCAGACCATTTATCAGGAGCAGCCTGATCATAAGGCCATAGCGGAAATGAGCGAGGAAGAAAAGGCTGACTGGCCGGGACGCTGGCTATCCAAGAAGTATCCCGCCGGTATGCAGATGGGCGACACATCAGTCATCGCAAACCTAACAAATATTGATACTGTCACGCATTTTCGCCCGGCAGACCACACATTCGGCGGCGCGGCAGCTCCGCTGATGCCGTATCTTGACTATGTTCTCTTCCGCCATCTGCCGTATCCCACCATGACGCTGAATATCGGCGGCATTGCCAATCTTCATGTTGCCAGCTCTAACAGAGCCCATATGCTTGGCTTTGATACCGGCCCGGGCAACGTTGTTTCAAACTACATGTGCAGAGAGCTGTTCGGCATTGAATATGACAAGGACGGCCTTGTCGCCGCCAAGGGAAAGGTCAACGAGAAGCTGCTTGACTATTTCATGCATCATCCGTTCTTTGACCGCCCCGTTCCCAGATCCGGCTGGGTAGCAGACTACAATGCCGAGTATATCTCCAAAACCATCGATAAGTTCAGCTATCTGCATAAGGAGGACATTCTCGCAACAGCCTGCGCATTCACTGCGGCGGCGATCGTCCGCAGCATGTACGATAATGTTCCGGCACATATAATCAACGAAACCAGAAAAATGTACTGCTCGGGCGGCGGTGTGAAGAATCCTCAGATCATGAAGGAACTCCGCGCAAGAATGCCGGCAAATATCGACGTTACAACATCCGCAGAGATCGGCATTCCGACGGAGTTTAAGGAGGCAATCAAATTTGCGACACTTGCATACTCCACGATGCACAGGCTTCCGGGCAACATACCTGCTGCCGGTCATGCTTCACAGTATGCGATTCTCGGAAAGATAGCGCTTGCTCCGCGCAATATTGCCGGCGGCGCAGAATTTGTCAGAGAGAGCTTCTGACACGGTCACAGAGACATTTAAAGAAAGGGGCGATTGATATCAGCGGCGGAAATATCCTTGAAATGCATGGTATCTGCAAGGAATTTGGCGGAGTCAGCGTTTTGAATAACGTAGATTTTGAGCTCAAGCGCGGCTCGGTCCATGCACTTATGGGAGAGAATGGCGCGGGAAAATCAACTCTTATGAAAATTCTCTGCGGCATACATCCCAAAACGTCAGGCGAGATCGTTCTCAACGGACATAAAGCGGAAATAACCTCCCCATTGGATGCGCGTTCGCTCGGAATAGCGATGATCCATCAGGAACTCTCGGCTTTTCATGAGCTATCCGTGTCGGCAAATATGTTCATGAATCGTGAATTCATGAAGGGACCCGTGATAGACGAAGAGCGTATGTCGGCTGAAGCGGCAAGAATATTCGACGGTCTGGGCATAAATATTGACCCAAAGGCAAAAATGAGCAGCTTGAGCGTTGCCGAGATGCAGCTCGTGGAAATAGCGAAGGCGGTATCCACGGATGCCGATATCATCATAATGGACGAGCCGACCTCGGCACTCACCGAGGCTGAGGTGAGACGCCTGTATAAAACCGTGCGCGATCTGAAGACAGGAGGCAAGTCGATCATTTATATCTCTCATAAGATAGAGGAGATATTCGCCATAGCCGATGAGATAACGGTTCTGCGCGACGGCAGCTTTGTAGAGCACGATATCATATCCAATTTTGACAGCAGCAGGCTCATATCGCTGATGGTAGGACGAACTCTTGACCAGCAGTTCCACAAGACGCATCATGACTTCGGCGATGTTGTGCTCAAGGTAGAGAATCTGTGCTGCGAAGGCAAATTCGAAAATATTTCGTTTGAGGTGCGTGCCGGCGAGGTGCTTGGCTTCTCAGGGCTCATCGGCGCAGGAAGAACCGAGGTCGTCGAAACCGTGTTCGGACTCAGAAAAAAGAGCGGCGGAGATGTTTTTGTCAACGGCAGGAGGGTCGATATCCGCAAGCCGGGCGATGCGATAGGCAGCGGTATCGCATTTGTTTCAGAAGACAGAAAGAATGTGGGACTGAATCTTGTCGGCAGCGTCAAGGAAAACATAACAATGGCCAATCTGGAGCAGTACTGCCGCCTGGGAGTCATTGATAAGCGCAGGGAGATAGCTGCCGCCGACGATTATCAGAAACGCCTTGCAGTCAAGGCAAACAGCAGAGATACTCTCACAATGCACCTGTCGGGAGGAAATCAACAGAAGGTCATTCTCGCCAGATGGATGTCGGTAGGCCCGAAGGTACTTATTTTGGATGAACCCACTAAGGGAATAGATGTTGGCGCAAAGTCGGAGATATACGGCCTGATAGACAAATTTGCCGCCGAAGGCAACTGCGTGATCATGGTCTCGTCAGAAATGCCCGAGGTCCTCGGAATGAGCGATCGGATTGCGGTCATGTGTGAAGGCAGAATAAGTGCGGTGTTCGACCGTGCGGAAGCCACTCAGGAAAAAATACTTGCCGCGGCCGCCGGCCTGTAAATGGAGAATCAGTTATGAAGAAAAAAAGTAGCCTTGCAGATCTGCTGATGAAGTACAGGGTGTTTGTTATATTTGCGGTGCTCTTTGCTGTAATGGCATTCACCTCGGATTTCTTTCTTACAAAAGCAAATTTGCTTAATATGCTCCGGCAGTTATCCATAAACGGTATTCTTGCCGTCGGCATGACGTTTGTTCTTATAACCGGCGGAATAGACCTGTCGGTCGGAGCGGTGCTCACATTTTCGGCAATGGTCGGCTGCTCGCTTATCCAGAAGGGCAGTCCGTACCCCATTGTTCTGGCTATCGCTGTTTCGCTTGCAGTGGGTCTCGCGATCGGCCTTGCAAACGGCGTACTCGTTGCCAGAGGAAATGTTCCGGCGTTTATAGTGACCCTGGGCACTCAGCTGATGGCTTCGGGAGCTGCGCTGCTCATGCGCAACGGATCGCCTATCCCCGGACTGAAGGAAGAATACAATGTGATCGGTGCGGGCAGCTTTCTCGGCATTCCGCTCCCGATAATAATCTTTTTCGTTATCCTGCTTGCCGGTGGCTTTGTTTTGAAAAGAACAAGGTTTGGCCGCCATACATATGCTGTCGGCGGTAATCCCCTTGCTGCAAGAGCATGCGGAATAAAGGACAGATCAGTAACGATCTGGGTCTATGTGATATCCGGCCTGTGCGCCGCCATTGCAGGCATCGTCCTCGCAGCCCGCGTGCGCACGGCGACGCCTATTGCAGGCAGTGGGTATGAGCTCGACGCGATTGCAGCCGCGGTTCTGGGCGGTACAAGTCTGACTGGCGGCATAGGAAACATGTGGGGCACTCTGGCCGGCGTGCTTATAATAGGACTCCTGAATAACGGCATGGATCTGCTGAATATACAGTCCTACATTCAGGATATAATCCAGGGCTTCATTATCATAGCCGCAGTGTTCATTGATGTAAATTCTCACAAGCAGTAAGATATGGGCAGGTGTAGTGCCCGTGTTTATAAACAGAAAAATAATTAAATATGAAAGGAAAAATGAAAATGAAGAAAACTCTCGCGTTAGTTTTAGCTCTCTGCATGGTCTTCGCGCTGTGCGCGTGCGGCCAGCAGGGAACAGACACGAAGGACAACGGCAGTGCTGCCGAAGGAGTTGACTACTCCAAGCTTACCATCGCATGGAGCCCCGCAAACCTGTCAAATGAGCTTCAGGTCACGCTTACCGACTGCATTAAGGAATCAGTCGAGGGACTTGGCGCAAATTATCTCAGCGCAGATCCTCAGGGCGATCCCGTCAAGCAGGTCGAGCAGGTCGAAAACTATATAGCCCGCGGGGTCGATATGATCCTCATGAGTCCGAACGACGCATCCGCCTGCGGCATAGTTCTTCAGGAGGCTGTTGAGGCCGGTATCCCCATGATAATCGTCAACTGCAAAATGGACGACATGACCGGAGCTCTCTGCTATGTCGGCTGCGATGACCTCAGCGCAGGCGAGATCCTTATGGAGTATGCGGCCAATATGCTCGGGGGCAAGGGCACCATCGGTATTCTCCGCGGACCCGACGGCCTTGACGCAGCGATCAAGCGCACTACCGGCATTGAAAATGTCCTCAAGAACTACAGCGATATCACCGTTTTCTCATCTCTTGCGGCAAACTGGAAGACCGCTGAGGCGATGTCCACTACAGAAAACTGGCTCCAGTCTACGGAGCTGAACGCCATCATCTGTGAGAATGACGAAATGGCAGTCGGCGCTGTCGAGGCCATTAAGGGACAGGGCAAGAGCTGTGACGATATCCTCGTATTCGGTATCGACGGCATTCCCAGCGCGTATGAGTCTATCAGCAACGGTGAAATGAAGGCGACACTTCTTCAGGACGCCACCGCCATAGCTGCAAAGACTATTGAGGTCCTCAAGGTATACTTTGAAAACGGCACAGTTGAATCCGAGTACATCATCCCGTGGGTCGTTGTTGACAGCAGCAACATTAAGGAGTACTACGAAGGCTGATCGAAAGCCGAAAACAAATAGCGGGGCTTTGTCCCCGCTATTCCGGAAAAGGAATATGATATGAAAGCATTAGTAGTTGAAAAACCCGGTACGCTCAAGGTCATGGAGCTTACCGAACCCAAAATGGGCGATTATGAAGCTCGCTGTGAGATGCTTTACGGAGCAACATGCACGGCGACCGATCTTGCCGTTATCGACGGGCGCGTCGGATGGACTCAGCTCGACTATCCCGTTATTCTCGGCCACGAGACGATAGGCAGAGTTATAGAGGTCGGCAGCAAGGTCAGAAACTACAAGGTCGGTGACCTTGTAGCAAGAGTGTATACAAGAGAAACGGACGGCATTAATCTTGCATGGGGCGGAATGGCCGAATATGGCCTTGCCGTCGATTGGAAGGCTATGTGGGCAGATGGTATTCCCAAAAGCGAGTGGGATTATTACAGAGTAAATCAGGTGATCCCCGAGGGAATAATCGATCCGATAGACGCGACCATGATAATCACATGGAGAGAAAATCTCTCGTGGATAAACAGAATGGGCGTAAGCGAGAATGAGAGAGTGCTGGTAGTCGGCTCCGGCGGAAACGGAATGTCGATCGCAGCCTGCGCAGCGGTAAAGGGTGCAGAGGTCACGGTCATCGGCAATGAGTCGAGGCGCTGCTGCACGCTCAACACCGGCGTTAAAGAGTTTATCGACTATAAGGACAAGCAGGCGCTTGCGGACTTCGTTGAGAAAAACCACCGCAGCATTGATTACATCATTGATGCCACCGGTAAGAAGGAAACTCTCACGCCTTATATGCCCGCGCTCAAAGAGGGCGGAACTGCCGCGCTCTACGGCATGAGCGACTACACGAGCTATACCATAGGCCCGGTTCCAGGTCCAAAGTTCTTCCGCTTCTTCAATTCCTATGCCGGAATATACGATGAGGCAGAGACCCACGAAGAGGTTATCGACCTCATCCGTGCAGGGAAGCTTGATGCCGGAAACTGGCTTGACAAAGAGCATATTTTCACTTGGGACAATGCGCCCGAGGCATATGACCATGTCAGGAACAAAAAAGCAGTCAAAGCGGTCATAAAGCTCTCGCGTGACTGAAACAAGGAGGTTTAACAATGGAAATAAGAAAGTGCGGACGCACGGATCTGATGCTGACGAGACTTTCTCTCGGATGCCTGTATCTGTCCTCGCTCGGAACGGGAGAACTGGAGGATGCAAAAGAAGCCACATACTACGCCCTTGATAAGGGCATGAACTTTATTGATACAGCCCCGTCATATCAGAACAGTGAAGCGGTGCTCGGTCAGGTGCTTAAGGGCTACACCGGCAAGATGCCGATGATCTCCACCAAAATAGGCATGCCGCCACCCTTCAATCCCCAGTCCCGTAAGGATATTCTCGACTCGGTGGAAAAAAGCATGAACGATGTCGGCTGTGACGTTATTGATCTGCTCTATGTCCATGAGCCGGAGCGCAAGGATCAGATGGCGTGGTTTACTGACTATAACACCTATGAAGGCCCTGTCATGGAGGCTCTTGAGGAGATGAAGCAGAAGGGCTGGGTGAAATGGACAGGCGTAGGTGGAACGACCGCGCACGAGATGGCAAAGGTCATTGATACCGGACTGTTCGACGTTGTACAGACTGCTTTTAACTACAGCCTTCTCTGGCAGGAGGCAAGATATGAGATATTCCCCGTTGCAAAGAAGCACAATATGGGCATTATCTGCTCGGCTCCGCTCCAGCAGGGCTCTCTTGCTGTACGGCATGACGACCTTATCGCCAACGGCGCACCGTGGATAAGCAAGCCCAGACGTGAGCAGTTCAAGGCGCTCTACAGCTTCCTTGATGAGATCGGTATGAGCATTGTAGAGCTTGCTCTCCGCTTTGTCCTCTCCAATGATGATATCGACTGCGTACTCGTCGGCGCAAAGAATAAAAAGGAGATCAGCGAGACGATCGACTATTCGGAAAAGGGAGCGCTGCCGGATGATATCCTCAAGCGCATCGAAGAGATATACATGATGGTTCCCTTCCGTCCGACGCTTGAGCCGATCCTGCTGCCTTGGGGCAATGAGCGGCCTCCCATCGGCTGGATAGTCTGAGTTATGGACAACAAGTCCAAACGACAGGCCGGACTGCCGTATATATGCGACGGCGACATGCTTGCCGAGCAGAGCGAGTGCCGCCGCAAGCTTGCCGAATTTAATGACTGTCCCTTCGATGAAAAGGAACGCAGAGAGAGCTTGATACGTTCGATTTTAGGCTCTGTCGGAGCTGATCCATGGATAAACGCACCCTTCCGCTGCGACTACGGATATAACATACATGTCGGAGATAATTTTATCTGCAACTATAACTGCGTGATGCTCGATGTTGTGCCGATAAGCATCGGAAATAACGTGCAGATCGCACCGAATGTTGTTCTTGCAGCCGCAGGACATCCGGTTCATCCGGAGACACGCGCCACTCAGTACGAATATGGCCGTCCGATCGTGATTGAGGACGATGTGTGGCTAGGTGCAGGTGTAATCATCAATCCGGGCGTTCATATCGGTGCGGGTGCGGTGATAGCATCAGGGAGCGTCGTGACCAAGGATATACCGCCTCTCGTAGTTGCAGCCGGAGTCCCGTGCCGCGTTGTACGGCAGATAACGGAAAACGACAGAGGAATATTCTTTCGGGAGCGAAATGAATAGGGCAGCGGCAAATAGAACCACTCGTCATATCGGGTATAGATGAAATATAACAAATCAAGCAGGAAGAGAGTGCGCGGTTTACTGACCGTGCACTCTCTTCAGGCTGTCAAAAAACCTATGCTGCTGCGTAGATATATCCGCGCAGCGGGGGAGTTTGAGGGGGCAAGGCCCGCCTCAAGTTGGATTATAGCCATCAAAAACGCCTGAGTTATCAGGCTTTTTGACGAGCGCAGCGAGATTTTTTGTGAAGCAAAAGCTTCACAAAAATGTGGCGTTTTTGAAGCGTGTAAAAAAGTCACAGACTTTTTTACACGCTGAAGAGAGTGCGCGGTTTACTGACCGTGCACTCTCTTTGCTATATAAAAGCAGGGACATATGCTTATTCAGTGCCTGCTTACACCGATTACTATCAGGATGATGAGAAGAACAATGGCGAGAACGGTAAGTATAAACAGTAAGTTCATATTATCAGTCTCCTTTTAATTCGGGG
>CAVDFD010000065.1:0-9303 GCA_963608145.1 Bacteroidaceae bacterium
GCTATACTTCCTGATATTTGTATTCGCCCTCAAAGCAGACCCGCTTGTCGAATATGGCGCAGAGGATATAGGCTGCAAGGGAGACGACGAATACCGTGTAAATGGGCTGACCCGCGATGGAGAGCGAGGGAGCAACGAACTTGCAGAGCACAAATGTAACGATGCCCAAGCCGAATACGACCCAGCCGCTGGACTTCTTGAGCGTCTTGGAGAAGAAGAACACGCCGAACATAAGGATGGTGTAGGGCGCCCACAGAGTCAGAACGCTCATGATGGCTCCGAGGATGCTCGAGACCTGAGTGGCGATGATATAAGCGGCTGCGCTGTATGCAACGATGATCCAGCGGGAGGCGACTACCTGCTTCTCGTCGGCCATATCGGGCTTGAAGAAGCGGAGAATGAAGTCATTTGTAGTCATGGTGGACAGGGATACGAGAAGACCCGATGCCGTTGAGATGCACGCTGCCATAACGCCTGAAAGCAGAAGTCCGCACACCACGGGGTTCAGGGTAGCGGTGACAGCGGCCATCGACATTGCGGCGTTGCCCTCCAGCTCGGGGAAGAAGCCTGCGGCAATGATGCCGAAGATCGCGGAGATGAAGCCCGCGGGGATCATGAGGATCGCACCGAGAACAAAACCGTTTCTTGCGGCCTTCTCGCTCTTCGCGGAAATTGCGACCTGAATGGTGCTCGCCGAGGGGGATGCCTGAAGCAGCATGGTCAGGCACCATGCACAGATGGCCGCAGGACCCATGCCGGAGATGAGATCCCACCAGTGTGAGCCGTCGCCGGATTTGCCCACCGGCAGAGCCGCAGTGATGGTCTCAAAGCCGCCGTACTGCGTAACTGCAACTATGCCGCCTATGATAAGACCCGCATAAATGAGAACTATATTTATAACGTTGGTCAGCGCGGTGGACCACATGCCGCCTACGACGGCGATGAAGCAGAGAATGCAGATCGAAATTATCAGGCCGAGCTCATAGCTGACGGAGGGAATGACCGCGTTAAGGATCGTGCCGCCCGCGATGACCTGAAGAGCCACTATCGTGACCTGAGTCACGAGCTGGATAACGAGGCCGAGGGTCTGAAAGCTCTTGCCGAACAGATGGTTCCACATACCGTTAATGGTTTTGAAGCCGGCCTTTCTGAGCTTTCCTGCAAAGCAGAAGGCCATAAGCAGCGCGCCCATTGCCCATGCAACGTCATACCATGCGGCGGAAAGACCGGCGGTGTACGCATTCTGAGCAACGCCCGTCGTGGAGGTGCCGCCGATCGCAAGACCTGCGACGGTAACGCCTACGAGCAGGGTGCCGAGCTTCTGGTCAGCAAAAAGGAATTCCTTCGCGGAGCCCTTTTTCTGGAGACGTGTGGAATACCACGATGTGAAAAACAGTGCCAGCATGTAGATGATAATAATTGCTAATGCCATAATTTTTCTCCTCTCTTTTTATGCTTTTTTCCTGTTTTATTTTCAGTCCGTCTTTACCCCGGACTGTATTTACCTTACCGAACGGAAGCCACGAGTTCCTCAAACGTGCCGCCCTCGGGCAGCACACCCAGCTTCACCGCCAGACCGCAAAGCTCCTGCGCAAGAGCCTCGCTTACTTCCATGCCGCTTTCCTTGTTTTCTTTGAATTTCTTGAATTCTATCTCGCCGGGCATGAATATCTCCTTGCAGCCCTCTGCGGGACGGCTGCCCTTCATAACGCGGACATAATCATCAGCGCGCTTTTTGAATTCGTCGATGGGCATGAACTTGGAGGGATCTATCATTATCATGCAGAAGCCGGTGTTTTCGGGTTCAAGCTTTTCCGGAGCGCCGA
Organism: Bacteroidaceae bacterium; assembly: GCA_963608145.1. GTDB lineage: Bacteria > Bacillota > Clostridia > Oscillospirales > Oscillospiraceae > F23-B02. The sequence continues at coordinate 1,827 of CAVDFD010000065.1, forward strand.
TGCCGCTGCCGTAGCTTGCGCCGGAAAGGACGGCAGATACAATATCGACCATGACCGCCAGACCGTAGCCCTTGTGCGCCGCGATAGGCAGCACGGTGTAGGCCGCTTTGGAATCGGTGGTGGGCTTGCCGTCGAAGTCGTTGGCCCAGCCCTCGGGAAGCTGCTTGCCCTCTCTTGCATAGGCCTGTATCTTGCCGAAGGCGACGCCGCTGGTGGAAATGTCCATAACAACGGGATATTCGCTGTCCGTGGGAACACCGACCACGATGGGGTTAGTGCCCAGCAGCCTGTCTGCTCCGCCGTAGGGAGCCATTGAAAGATAGGTGTTGCAGCACACGAGGCAGATAACGTCGTTTTTTGCTGCGCGCCAGCCGTAATAGGATGCGCAGCCGATGTTCGAGCTCCGGCGGCCTGTGCAGATCGCAATGCCGTACTGCCGTGCCTTGGGCAGCAATGCGTCAAAGGCCTTGTTGATGGTCACGACACCCAGAGCATTGTCGCAGTCGAGATGCAGCACGCTGCCCTCGTCCTTGAGTACCTTTACATTCGGCTTGGGATTATACGCTCCCGTTCCGAACAGCTTGAGATAAAGTGCCAGCCTTGACATGCCGTGAGAATAAACGCCGGTAAAATCGGAATGCGTGACTACGTCACCGGCAATATCCGCATCCTCCTCTGACATGCCGCAGGCGTGAAGCAGCGCCTTTGTGAGCCGGCGCTCTTCTTCATAGCTTATTTTTGCCATAAGCGTTCCTCCTTTTTGAATCCGCTGAATTTAAGTGAATTTATGATCTGAAAATTTAATGCACCGATCCGTTAAAAAATAAATTAAATCAAAACAGGTAAATGGCATTGCTTTTTTGTCTGCGCCTTGTTATCATTAACCCAGCATTGCTGTTGACCTGTTCGCTAGCTTGCTTGCTTGCATTGTAGCACTTCACAAAACGCTTGGCAAGGATAATTAATTTTTTGTCAGCTTTTTAGTGAAAATATATATTTTTATGTAATTTAAAACGAAATCGGTGATAAAATGGAAAAAACCTGTTCCCGCTCCGTGTCACTTGCCGCGGGCTTTATAATAATGCTGTGCTACGGCCTGCTTTACGCATGGAGCATCTACTCAAGTCCACTCGGCGAGCAGTTCGGCTGGACCAGCGCTCTGCTCGGCACATGCTTTACCGTGATACTGACCTCCTTCTGCCTCGGCGGAGTGCTCGGAAGCATTCTTACAAAGCGCTTTGACAGCCGCAGATCGGTCATGATCGGCGCGTTTATGAGTCTTGCCGGCTACGGTCTTGCCTCGACCATCACCGCGGAAAGCGTCTGGCTGCTTTTTATCGCGTTTTCCGTATCGGGGCTTGCCTGCGGCGTGGTATACAACGCAACGGTCTCGACCGTTGTAATGCGCTTTCCCGATAAAAAGGGCTTTGCCTCGGGGCTGCTGCTGATGAGCTTCGGAGCAAGCACCCTTGTTCTCGGAAGCCTTGCGTCCTCCCTCATGTCCCCCGATAGCCTCGGCTGGAGGCGCGTTTACATTGCAACGGGCATACTTCTTTTAATAGTCGGTGTGCTCGGGAGCCGCTTCATTGTTTCCGGCTCTGAGGATATCGCGGCAAGCGCGGGTTCTTCCGAAAGAAGCGGCTTTACACCCAAGCAGATGCTCGGCTCGGCAAGCTTCTGGCTGTTTTTCTGCTCCGCGGCAATACTGACGCTCTTCGGTCAGGGCATTATCGGACATGCCAAAAGCATCGCCGCCGAGGGCGGGGCGGGAGCCTCTTTAGCGGCGCTCACCGTGGGGCTCGGCTCGGTCGCAAACGGTGTGGGCAGGATCGTTTTCGGCATACTGCATGACAAAAAGGGCTATAAATTTGCTTTGACGCTGGATGCCTTTATTCTTATCGCCGCCGGCGCTGTCCTTGTCCTGTTCCTCCCGAAAAACATGCCCGCCGTCATAATCGCGGCCATTATGCTCTGCGGCCTCGGCTACGGTGCCGTGCCGCCCATTTCCTCATCGGTAACTCAGGAATTTTTCGGTTCGGAATACTATGCGCAAAACTTCAGCATCACCAACCTGAGCATAATCGTTGCATCCTTCGGCTCGACGATCATGGGAAGCATGCAGACCGCCTCCGGCTCATATGTCTCGGGCGCTGCCGTTCTTGCCGCGCTGGAGCTTGTCCCGATAGTTCTGCTCGCCGTTCTTGCAAAATTGAGAAAAAAGGAGACCTGATAATATGAATGTTTACGAAGAATACAGGCGGAAGCTCGTTTCCGCCGAGGAAGCCGTTAAGCTTGTAAAAAGCGGCGACTGGGTGGATTATTCCCAGACCTGCTCGTTCCCCGAGGCGCTGGACGCAGCTCTGGCAGCAAGGAAAGACGAGCTTCATGATGTCAAGATCAGAAACGCGATAGCCATGAAGCCCGTGCAGGTCGTTGAATGCGACCCCGAGCAGAAGGCGTTCACATACAACGTGTGGCACAGCTCCGGCATAGACAGAAAATACATCGACAGCGGCAGGGCGTATTATTCCCCCATGCTTTTCCGCGACTGCGGCTCTTACTACCGGCGCGGATACGCCCCCGTAAATGTCGCAATGATCTCCGTTGCCCCGATGGACAAGCACGGCTATTTCAGCTTCGGTCTGACCAACTGCTGCACTCAGGATATCCTCGATGCCGCCGAGTATATAATTCTCGAGGTAAACGAGCAGATGCCCGTTATCTACGGCATGGAGGGCGACCATATCCATATCTCAGAGGTCACATATGTTGTGGAGGGGCACAAGGATATATGCGTAGCCCCCGGCGGCGAGGCCTCCGAAACGGACAAGAAAATAGCCTCCGTCATTTTCCCGCATCTTTATGACGGCATCACCCTGCAGATCGGCATCGGCGGCATGCCCAACGCGCTCGGCGGTCTTATTGCCGAGTCCGACCTTAAAGACCTCGGCATGCACACCGAGCTCATGAGCGACGGCTACCTCAAGCTCTACAAGGCGGGAAAGATCACGAACAAAAAGAAGGCTATAAACCGCGGCAAGGGCGTTTTCTCCATCTGCAACGGTTCAAAGGAGCTTTATGAATTTCTCGACTGCAATATGGACATTCTGTCCGCTCCCATGCGCTATGTAAATTCACCCGAGACCATACGGCAGCTCGACCACTTCGTATCCATAAACGGCTGCATAGCCTGCGATATCTACGGTCAGGTCTGCTCCGAAAGTGCGGGCACAAGGCACATAAGCGGCACCGGCGGCCAGCTTGACTTCGTGACCGGCGCATACGCGGCAGAGCACGGTCAGGCCTTCCTTGCGATGAGCTCAAGCTTTACCGACAAGAAGGGCGTTGTCCACTCCCGCATTCTGCCCAAGTTCACGCAGGGCGACATTATCACAACTCCGCGCACTCAGGCTCCCAGCATCGTCACCGAGTACGGCATTGCAAGGCTCAGCGGGCTTGCTACCTGGCAGCGCGCCGAGGCGCTTATAGACATCGCCCATCCCGATTTCCGCGAGGAGCTCATTGCCGCTGCCGGACAGCAGAAGATCTGGAGAAGATCAAATAAACGCTGACAAAGGAGGATCTCACCGTGACAAAAACGCTTCCTTTACAGGGGTATAAGGTCATCGAGCTTGCGACCGTTGTCGCCGCGCCTACCGCAGGCCGCCTTCTTTCCGATTACGGCGCAGAGGTCATCAAGATCGAAATGCCGCCCGCCGGAGACCCTCTCCGAGAGGTCGGTGACATGCACATGCTGCCCACCGAACCGGGCAACAACCCCCTGTTCGACACCTTCAACTCCGGCAAAAAGCTTATCTCCGTCGATCTGAAAAAGCCGGAGGGCTTCAAGCTGCTCACGGAGCTGCTTGCCGATGCGGACGTTTTTATTTCAAACATCCGTCCTCAGTCTCTTGAAAGGCTGGGGCTCGGCTATGAGACGCTGAAGGAAAGCTTCCCGCGCCTTGTATATGCCCACTTCTCGGGCTTCGGTCTCAAGGGGCCGGACAAGGACAGACCCGGCTATGACACGACGGCCTTCTGGATGAGGACCGGCGCGGTTGGCGACTGGCTGCCCGACGGCGGCTTCCCCGCGAGACCCTCCTATGCCTTCGGCGATATCGTGAGCGCCGCATATTTTCTCAACGGCATACTCATGGCGCTGCTTGCGCGTGAGCGCACGGGACACGGCACGATGGTCTCGACCTCTCTGTTCAACACGGGCATATGGACAAACGCGACCTCCGTCGTGAACGCCCAGCCTCAGTACGGCAGGGTCTATCCCAACTCGCGCTATGACCCGTGGAACCTCTTCAGCGACTATTACCGCTGCGCCGACGGCGTGTGGATAGCCCCCGTCAGCAAAAATTACACCGTTGACCGTCCGCTGCTGGCAAGGCTGTTTGATGCCCCCGAGCTTGTGGAGGATCCCGACTGCGTCACCGTCAGCCGGATGCGCAAGGCCGGAAAGCTCGAAAGCGTTATCCGGCATGTCGGCGAGGCCGTGGCGAAAAAGACAGCCGAGGAATGGATAGCTCTGTTCGAGGAATGCGACCTGCCGTACGAGACCGTGGGCAGCGTTCAGACGCTTTACCGTGACCGGCAGGCATGGGAAAACGGCTTCTTTGAAAATGTCAGCTATCCCGACGGCAGCGAGACCGCGATGCCCGTGCCGCCGATCATATTCACGGAATACGCAAGGCGCGGCTTTGCGCCTCAGGGCGAGCTGGGTGCGGACACTGACGGTGTTCTTGCGTCTGCGGGCTATTCCGACGAAAGCATTGAGCGTCTGAAAAAAGACGGAGTTATAAAATGATCCGCTGTGCGGAGATCAGATACGAAAGAGAAAGAATATGAGCTATTTTGACGAATACAGAGCCAAGCTTACAACGGCTGAAAATGCCGTAAAGCTCGTAAAAAGCGGAGACTGGGTGGACTACGGCTCAAACAATTCCATGCCCTTTGCGCTGGATGCGGCGCTGGCCGCGAGGAAAGACGAGCTGCACCGCGTAAAGGTCAGAGGCAACCTTATGCCCGGCCCGATACAGGTCGTGGAATGCGACCCCGAAATGGAGCATTTTGTATACAACACATGGCATTGCGGCTCTTACGAGCGCAGAATGTGCGATGCCGGCAGAGCGTTTTTCATACCCATGCTTTTCCGCTGCCTCGAAACCTACTACCGCTATTATATCGACGTGGATGTCGCCATGCTCTGTGTGTCCGAGATGGACGACAAGGGCTATTTCAGCCTCGGCGGAGCTCAGGGCGCGGTCAGCCCCTGCCTTATAAACGCCAAGAAGATCATCCTTGAGGTCAACAGCGCCGTGCCGTATATAAACGGCGGTCCTGAGACGAAGGTGCATATCTCAAGAGCGGACTGCATCGTTGAGGTCGGAAGCCGCAGACTTTGGGAAATGTCCGCTCCCAAGCCAAGCGAGACCGATGTTGCCATTGCCGAAAAGATATTCCCCTACATTCACGACGGCGCTGCCGTGCAGCTGGGCATCGGCGGACTGCCGAACGCGCTGGGCGAGATCATCGCGCAGTCCGACCTCAAGGATCTGGGCATGCACACAGAGCTCTGCTCCGACGGCTACTATGCGCTGCATAAGGCGGGCAAGCTCACGAACGCGAAAAAGAGCCTGCACACCGGCAAGGGTGTGCTGGGTCTCGCAGTCGGCTCTGCCGAGCTTTACGACTGGGTAGCTGACAATGACGATATTCTGGGCTTTCCGCTGAGCTATGTGAACGATCCCGCCGTCATCTCGTCCATGGATAATTTCATATCCATAAACGGCTGTCTCAACGTTGACCTTTACGGTCAGGTCTGCTCCGAAAGCTCCGGCACGAGGCAGATAAGCGGCACCGGCGGCCAGCTCGATTTCGTGACCGGTGCCGCTGCCTCCAAAGGCGGCAAATCATTTTTGTGCATGAGCTCGACCTTCACCGACAAGAGCGGCATCGTGCATTCAAGGATACTGCCGAAATTCACAAACGGCGATATAATCACAACTCCCCGTGCGCAGACCGCGTACATCGTAACGGAGCACGGCGTTGCAAACCTCGCCGGACGCAGCACATGGGAGCGAGCAGAGGCTCTTATCTCCATTGCCGCGCCGCAGTTCCGCGACGGACTGATAAAGGCCGCCGAGCAGCAGAAGATCTGGCTGCCCTCAAACAAGCGCTGAAAAGCTGTCATCTTCCTCTTTTCCATTCCCCGCTCCGAGCATAAATCCTTTCGCTCGGACAAAGCAGAAGGTCTCGGTAGTACGCAAGGTATTACCGAGACCTTTTTTACAAGCTGAAAAGCTCCGCACAGAGCGGAGCTTTAATTTTTTTGTCCTTAGCGGCGTTTACTATTTTTACCCGCATTTCAATCCACGCGCCCCGTGCGGGGCGCGACGAGACGATAAACATACAGTGTCTGCGCGTTCATATTTCAATCCACGCGCCCCGTGCGGGGCGCGACGAGGAGGAATGCGCTAAACGGAGGCAACCGCGATATTTCAATCCACGCGCCCCGTGCGGGGCGCGACATCGTCCGAGACAATAGAGACTGTAAGCAACATATTTCAATCCACGCGCCCCGTGCGGGGCGCGACTATGTTCAGGTTCAGGATCCAGGCACGGTGGATTAATTTCAATCCACGCGCCCCGTGCGGGGCGCGACGAACGGTCGTCATGGGTTTTCTTTACGCCGGGGAAATTTCAATCCACGCGCCCCGTGCGGGGCGCGACATCAGGACAGAGTACCTACTCAACAAGGAGCTTATTTCAATCCACGCGCCCCGTGCGGGGCGCGACTTTTTGATTTTTGTCCACTTTGGGATAATTACACATTTCAATCCACGCGCCCCGTGCGGGGCGCGACTCCGGCTGCCATGTAGTCTTCAACGTGACCGACTGATTTCAATCCACGCGCCCCGTGCGGGGCGCGACCGCACACACTAAAGTATTCTTTCGGTGGAGCAAGCGATTTCAATCCACGCGCCCCGTGCGGGGCGCGACCCTGCAATTATGCAGAAGTTCGGGTAAGGTTTTGATTTCAATCCACGCGCCCCGTGCGGGGCGCGACCGGTACTCGCGACGGATTCAGCACGGCTGAGCTCATTTCAATCCACGCGCCCCGTGCGGGGCGCGACCCGCCTGTTTTTGCCCAAAATTCCATGGAGGTTTGATTTCAATCCACGCGCCCCGTGCGGGGCGCGACGCTTGATTGAAATGAAAGATGTCGACTTGGAAATTTCAATCCACGCGCCCCGTGCGGGGCGCGACAACAGACCCTCGGTCTTGTCGGGGTGGTAGGCGCGATTTCAATCCACGCGCCCCGTGCGGGGCGCGACTGCGCTCAATTACCGCATGGGAAACGCGGTCAAAATTTCAATCCACGCGCCCCGTGCGGGGCGCGACTGTCGTATCTATCGACCTTTTCACGGTCAAGTGTATTTCAATCCACGCGCCCCGTGCGGGGCGCGAC
>CAVDFD010000066.1:0-9229 GCA_963608145.1 Bacteroidaceae bacterium
AATGCGCCTTCTCGAGCTTGAGAAGGCAAAATAAAAAAGACGGGGTAGCCCGTCTTTTTTATTTTCTCGCCCAGATAAGGAACATCGGAGCGTCGGCAAGGTCGTTTTCCCCCAGAATGCGTGCGCCTATCGCTTTGTCGAAGCCGCAGTCGCGGCAGCCGAGCGCCTTAAGAAGCTCTGCGTCCCACTCGGGGCGCTGCCTCCGGCTCATCGGCATGGACAGCGTTATTTGCGCATTCTCCGCTTCAAGCTCGGGGGTCATGCCGCAGTGACCGTAGATCTCGCCCTCGGGCAGATGCGTGTCGTTCTGCGCATTGTTGCGCACATTATCGCCGTAGCTTGCGTCGAAGTTCAAAAGCATGCCGTCCGGCTTGAGCACGCGCAGCCACTCGGAATAGGCACGCTCGGGCTCGGGCAGCGTCCATGTCAGGTTTCGCGTGACGACGGCGTCAAAGCTTGCGTCGGGGAAGCTCAGCTCCTGCGCGTCCATGGTCTCAAACTGTGCGCTCACGCCGAGCTCGTCTGCGAGAGACCTTGCCTCGTCTATCATGGCCGGAGTGAGGTCTATGCCGGTAACGTCGTGTCCCTTTGCGCCGAGCAGCACGGCAAAATAACCCGTGCCCGTGCCGACATCAAGGATGCGCAGGCTGCGCCGCGGCAGCAGCGCGTCGAGCTCCGCGCCCCAGCGCCCGCTTATGCTGTTGTGTATCTCGTTGCGGCGCACAAGGCCGAAGTCGTGTGCGCGTACTGTCCAGTAATCAAGAACTCTTTTTTCCATATCATTCATTGTCCTGTATCTCCATTACGGATGCTATCAGTTTTTTCGTATATTCGCTCTGCGGCGCGGAAATTATCCGCTCCGCTGCGCCCTCCTCTACGAGTGCGCCTCCGTGCATGACGGCAACTCTGTCGCACAGTGTGCTGACAAGGGCAAGATCGTGCGAGACAAAGATCATGGACATGCCCTTTTCGCTGCGCAGAGAGGATAAAAGCGCGAGCAGCTGCGCCTGCGAGGACACATCCAGCGCACTTGTTATCTCATCGCACAGCAGAACTCGCGGCGACGCTGCGATGGCGCGGGCTATCGCAAAGCGCTGGCACTGTCCGCCGCTGAGAGAGCGCGGATATCTCTGTGCAAGCTCCGCATCCAGTCCGACCTCGCGGCAGAGCGCCGGAAGGCTGAGCGCCGCGCCGCGTCCCATGAGACTGTGAAATGCGTCGTATATCGAGCGCTCGACCGTCCTGCGAGGGTGAAACGACGAGACAGCGTCCTGAAATACCATTTGAATATCGCGCCTGTCGGCAATGGAGCGCTTTGTGAAAAGCTCCCTGCCGTCAAGATATATGTGCCCCTCGTCAGGGGCTTCAAGGCCGCAGATAAGACGCAGAAGCGTACTTTTTCCGCTGCCGGAGGAGCCGACGATGCCGAGTATCTCGCCCTCGTGCAGCTCAAGGCTTACATCACGCACGGCGAGCGTTTTATGCCCCGTGCGCTCGTAGCTTTTGCCGAGACCGTCAATGACAAGTATGCTTTCCATGCTCATACCTCCGTGCGGACAAAATGCCCCGGACTGCACTCTGTGAGCCTGCCGGAATATGCCTCGGACGTGTCCGCCGCTGCTGGGAGTGCTCCGCCGAGCCGCGGCGCGGCCTTGAGCAGCGCCTTCGTGTACGGGTGCAGCGGGGATGAAGCTATCTCCTGCGCCGGTGCAAGCTCTACGAGCCTTCCGCCGTGCATTACGGCAATGCGGTCGGCGATATACACCGCCAGCGCAAGATCGTGTGTGACGATAAGCTGCGAAAGCCCCTCAGAGCGCAGCGAAATGAGCTCGTCAGCCACCGTGCGCCGCGTTATCGTGTCAAGCGCACTCGTCGGCTCATCGGCCAAAAGGAGCTTGTGCTGCATGAGCATCGTGAGCGCAAGCGCTATGCGCTGATTCATTCCGCCGCTCATTTCATATGGGCAGGAGCTGAGTATGCGCTCGCAGCTTTCCAGACCGAGACGTGCAAAGACCTCCTGAACCGATGGCAGAAACACGCTTTTATCGTATTTCCCGTGGCTTTTGAGAGTTTCGATAAACTGCTTTTTATAGCTGCGTATCGGATTGAAGGCAGCGCCCGGGGTCTGGAATATCAGACCCATGCCGGAGCTTGTGAGCCGCATGCGCTCCCTCGGTGCAAGCTCCGAGAGTCTGCTTGAGCAGAATATGACATCGCCGCCCGTGATAACAGGCTTGTCAAACACGCCCATGACCGCCTTTAAAAGAGTGCTCTTTCCGCAGCCGGACTGCCCGACAACGCACAGAGCCTCGCCCTCGGAGAGCGAAAACGATATATCCGATATGACATCCCCGTTTCCGTAGCCTGCGCAAAGTCCGTCGAGGGACAGGATCGTTTCACCGTTCATTTTGCCGCCTCCACATCGAGATAATCGCGCAGACAGTCGCCGAGGCAGTTAAATACCATGACCGTAACGACCGCCGCTCCGGCCGGAGCGAGCGTCGCCCACGGAGCAAGCTGCATATACGCACGCGACTGGTTTATCATGCTGCCCCACTCGGCCTGCGGCTCGGTAACGCCGATACCGAGAAAGGAAAGCCCCGCGATGCCTATCATCATAACGCCGAGCTGTGTCGCCGCGTTTACGATGAGCGTGCCCAGCATGCACGGCAGAAGATAATGCAGCATGATCGTAAGATCAGAGCAGCCGGACAGACGCGCAGCGCTTATAAACGGCTCCTTTTTCATGGCTATCACCTGAGCCCGCGCAAGCCGCGCATACAGCGTCCAGCCGGACAGACCCATTGCAAGCATTGCGTTTATCATGCCGCCGCCGAGTATTCCGGCAACGGCAATGGCAAGCACCATCTGCGGAAACGCAAGCATTATATCGACGATGCGCATTATAACGCTGTCAACAGCGCCGCCGTACCAGCCAGCTGCCATACCGAGCGCAGTTCCCAGCACGAAGGTCACGGCGACGAGCGCAGCGGCGGAGAATATGGAGGTTCTTGCACCCATGATGACTCGTGAGAAAACGCAGCGGCCATAGCGGTCGGTTCCGAAAATGTGCTCCGCGTCGGGAGCTGCGTTCATGTGGGATGCGTTTGTTGCATTCGGGTCGTTGGGAACGAGAAGCGGAGCGAAAAGACCTATGAGCATAAGAAGCGCGGCAAGCGCGAGGAGAATAAAAAGCCTGCGCCGGAGCCTCAGCTTTGAAACTGTGTTTATATCCACTGCGCACCTCACATTTCCCCGATGCGCGGATCGAGACGGCGGTAGCAGATATCGGCTGCGAGGTTTATGAGCACATAAACGCAGCTGGTGAATATCACAAAGCCCTGAACAACGGGGTAGTCACGCGCCGTTATTGCGTCCATGACGAGCTTGCCGAGTCCCGGCCAGCGGAATATGGTCTCCACAACGACGCTGCCGCCGAGAAGAGTGCCGATCGACAGCGCGATTATCGTCAGAATGGGTATCATGGCGTTGTGCAGCACGTTTTTAAAAAGTATCGTCGAGCTTCTTACGCCGCGTGCCCTTGCACCGAGGACGTAATCGCGCCCGAGCTGCTCAAGTATCTCGGCACGGAACTGACGGACAAAGCGCGAGCACATGGGTATGGCAAGCGCAAGGCAGGGCATGATGAGCCCCTTGAAGCTCTCGTCGGCAATGACCGGCAGCAGCCGTGTTTTGACGCAGAAGAAGTACATAAGAAGGATCGAAATGAGAAAATTGGGGAGCGAGTTTCCGACAAAGCTCAAAAAGCGCACGATGTTGTCGAGCACACCGCCGCGTTTTACCGCTGTTATAAGCGCAAGCGGCAGCGCAATGACGAGCGATACGGCGAGGCTTCCGGCACTTAAAACGAGCGTATAGCGCAGCGCGTTCAGGAGCTTGTCCAAAACCGGCAGGCCGTCCTTGTACGAGGTGCCGAGGTCGCCGGTGAGGGCAGAGCCGAGCCACTGCGCATAGCGCATGAGGAAGGGCTCGTTCAAACCCAGCTCCTCGCGTGCAGCCTCCAGCGTCTCCTCAGAAACGCTGATACCCTGCGCATTGAGCTTCTTCAGCGCAGGGTCACCGGGCGATATGTACATTAAAAGATAGGTCAGAAAGCTCAGACCTATTATTATCACCGCAAGATGCAGCAGACGTTTTAAAATTTGCTTTTTGATATCCTTCACCTCTGCCTCGGGGCGGGAGCTTTCCTCCTGCCCCGAGGGGTCATTACATGTCGGTATTCGCGTCGATGCGGTAAAAATCAAAGGGGCAGGTCTCATAGATGCCGCTGACGTTTTTAGCCGTAACGGTTATGTTGTTGAACAGCCCCACGCAGCCAATGGCGTTGTCGTCGATGGCAAGCTGAACGATCTCGTTTGCAAGCTCGGCTCTTTTTGCCGAGTCGGTCTCGACCTGAAGCTTTGCTATAAGCGAGCTGACCTCGCTGCTTTCAAAGCCGGCTGAGGCCCAGTAGCCGTCCGGACGCAGTACGGTGTCAATGAAATAGTAGGGGTCGCCGTTTTTGTCGGCTATCATGCAGTACAGGGCGATATCATAGTCACCCGAGAGAATATATGTCGCGTCCGCGTCCTCCTGCGAGGTGAGAGTCGAGCTTATGCCGACGGCCTTTAGCTGCTCCTGGATCAGCAGCGCCAGCGAGTCGAGCGAGCGGGCAGGGTAGTAGCAGATATTGAGCGTAAGCTCCTTGCCGTCCTTTTCGTAAACGCCGTCCGCGCCGAGCGTGTAGCCGGCACCTTCAATGGCGGCTCTTGCCGCTGCGGTATCGACCGCGGGCTTTGTGACCTTGCCGTAGGCAGCAGATGCTCCGAAGGGGCCGACGGCTGCGGTGACGGTGCCGTTTAAGTAGGAAGCTATTGCATCGCAGTCAACCGTGAGGTTTATGGCCTTTCTGAGCTCGTCGCTGAGCCTGTTCTGATTGAGCATATAAAATTGCAGCCTTGTCGCGGGAATATCCGTCACGGTGTATTTGTCGGGCGAAGCGTCGTATATCTCCTTGGCTGCCGCCGTTACAGAGGTGTAGCAGTCGATCTCGCCGTTCTGCATGGCCATGAGCTTGCTCTCGTCGTCCTGCATGTAGTAAAACACCGCACCGTCGAGCTTGACCTCGCCGCCCCAGTAGTTTTCGCTGCGCGTGACCTCGACCGTGCCCTCGGGCACAAAGCTTTTCACGACAAACGGGCCTGTGGCAACGGGAGCGCTGCTGATATCCTCAGTCGCGTCAAGATCCATTATCGCCATCTCGGGCGAGGCGAGGTCGTTGACCAGTGTGGGGTAGATCTCGTCTGTCCTTATCGTCAGAACGCTTTCGCTCACGGCCTCGTAAGCGTAATCCTTAAACTGCGCAAAGCGGATGTTCACCTCGCCGACGCGCTTCAGGTTCGCTATGACCGCACCGGCTGTCACCGTGCTGCCGTTTGAAAAGCATATGCCGTCTTTGAGCGTGACCGTCCATGTAAGTCCGTCGTCAGATACCTCGGCTTTTTCCGCAAGGCAGGGCTGCACCGAGCTGTCGTCGCCCATTTTGAAAAGAGACTCGGTGATGCCGTAAATGGAGGTGTACCAGCCGTAATATTCCTTGTGCGCGTCGAGGCTGGGGTAGGCAAAGCTCTCCGCGACGCGGAGTATCTTTTCTCCGCTGTCCGCGTCCTTGCTGCCCGTGCCGCAGGCGGCAAGGCTCAGAAGCATAATGAGCGCAAGGGAAAGCGCTGTAATACGTTTTCTCATTTTCATTTTATTTTACCGCCCTTATCATAAAGCAGGGTGTTGAGGCATAGTTGAGCATCTCCTCGCGGCTCCAGAGCCTTTGGCTTACCGAGGTGTCCGCGCTGACGCTTTTAAAGCCGAGGTCGAGCAGCGTCACCGTGTCCCAGTGCGGGCGCGGGAGCCTGCCCATCGGCAGCGTGCGCGAGATGCTCTCCATGATCCAGCCCTCGTCATAGCTTTCGTAGTCCTCGAAGCCGGCCTGAATGGTGTTTTCCCTGTCGGCCTGACGCTTGCACTTTTCCTCCTCGTCGAAGAGATAGGCATACCAGTTGGAGTCAATATTCAGCATCACGCCGCCGTCGCGCAGAACGCGCCGCCACTCCTTGTATGCCTTCACGGGATCGGGCAGATTCCATGTGAGGTTTCGTGTGACGATAACGTCAAACTCATTGTCTCCGAAGTCAAGCTCCTGCGCGTCCATCTTGAAAAAGCGTATCTTCTCGGCCAGAGCTCCCGCATTGTGCCGTGCCTGCTCAAGCATGCCGTCGGACACGTCGATAGCCGTCACGTCATAGCCGCGAGAGGCGAGGATGATCGCGTAAAAGCCCGGACCTGTGCCGATGTCCAGCACCCTGAGCGCTCTGCCCTCGGCGCGGGGGAAGTTGCTTATGAGCTCGTCGGCCCATTTTCCGTCCCAGCCGTCGGATAGATTCTTTCTGACGACCTCGGTGTACGAGCTTGCGCGGCGCGTCCAATACTGCTCTATCGTGTTTGTGAGTGCGTTCATGGCAATTCTCCGATCGCTAAAAATGGTAAGTCAGGACTTTCTATGTTTGAAGTTTAACACACGAAAAATCCCCCCACAAGCCTGGTGGGGGGATAAAAATTTCGGATTATTTTTATTTTTTTCGCGTAAACGGCGCTTTCAGCGCGTTGAGCAGCGGATTTGTACCGGCTGCACCGACGGGACAGGCAGGGTAGCCGCCGCGCTCGAGTACGCCGCGCAGCTCGTCCTCGGAGACTATGCAGGGGTCGTATTTTACCGTGAGGACACCCTTGAGATATGCAATGTGCGCGTCAAGCACGCCCCTTGTTTGCAGCATATCGCCGAGTATCAGCTCGGGGCACCGGCGGCAGTACATGCCCTTTACGCCCGTGACCATTATTTTTTCTTCCATTTTGCAGACCTTTTCCTGTCCGGCTCCTTAAGGCTGAGCGAATGCATCAGAACGCCTATGGAGCTTGCCGACATCGCCGCTGCGCATATCGACGGGTGCAGTATGCCCATCGCGGCGACGGGGATGCTTATGATGTTGTAAAACAGTGCCCAGCGCAGGTTCTGCCTTATGGTTTTTATCGTCGCAGCGGAGATATCGAAGGCCTCCGGCAGCTTTTTGAGATCGCCCGACGGCAGCAGCACACCGGCGGCTTCTATGGCTATATCCGAGCCGGAGCCCATGGCCACGGCGCAGTCTGCGGTAGCCAGCGCAGGGGTGTCGTTTATCCCGTCGCCGACCATGCACACGGTCTTGCCCGCGGCCTTCAGACGCTCTATCTGCGCGGCCTTTCCGTCGGGACGAACCTCGAATAAGACATTGTCTATGCCAGCCTTTGCCGCTATTGCCCTTGCCGTTCGCTCGTTATCGCCCGTGAGCATCCAGACCTCTTTTCCGGCGGCCTTTAGGAGCCTGACGGCTTCGGCGGCCTTGGGCTTGAGAGTGTCTGCAATGCCGAGCGTTCCGATGAGCACACCTGCGCGGCAGACGCAGATCTCGGCCTTTGCGTCAAGGCGCACGTCCGGCAGGGAGGACAGAGCGCTCATGTCAAGTCCCTCGCGCTCCAAAGCGGCGCGGCTCGCGCAGACTATCCTTTCGCCGCCGACAGTGCCGGATACGCCGCTGCCGATATCGTATGCAAAGTCCTCGACCGTGAGGCTCTCCGCATCGGGATAGCGCTCTTCGGCGTAACTGAGCACCGCTCGAGCCAGCGGATGCTCCGAATGCTTTTCCAGAGCTGCGCAAAGCAGCACGAGCTCGCGCTCGCTTATGCCCGACACGGGGCATACGTCCGTGAGTCTGGGCTCGCCTGTCGTCAGTGTGCCGGTCTTGTCGAGCACAACGCAGTCGGCCTTGTATGCGTTTTCAAGCTCCGTGCCGCTGCGGAAAAGTATGCCGCGCTCGGCAGCCGAGCCGGAGCCGACCATGAGCCCCGTCGGTGTTGCAAGCCCCAGCGCGCAGGGACAGGCGACCGACAGCACGTCGCAGCAGTTGAGCAGCGCCTTTTCAAGATTTTTCGGGTCGATACGCCTGTACCAGACGGCGAAGGTCGCGGCAGCAGCACCGATAACGGCCGGAACGAACCAGCGTGCAACGGAGTCGGCAAAGCGCTGGACAGGCGCCTTTTCGCTCTGTGCGCGGCGGACGATGCCTATTATCTGCTCCAGCACCGTATTCCTGCCGAGCGCCGTGGCCTCCGCCTCGGCAGAGCCTGCGCGGTTAAGGCTTCCGCCTATGACCCTGTCGCCCACGCGCTTATCAACGGGCAGACTCTCGCCTGTGAGCATGGATTCGTCCACGGCGCATGTGCCGCTCGTTATCACGCCGTCAACAGGGATGCGCTCGCCGGGGCGGATGAGGACGATATCGCCCTCGCGTATCCTGTCAACGCTCGTTTCCTCGAACCTGTCGCCTCGCTTTACCATAGCCGTGCGCGGCTGAAGGCGCATGAGCCTGCGTATGGCCGAGCCCGCTTCACCGGCGGCTACCTGCTCCATGTATTTGCCGAACAGTATCAGCGACAGGAGCACGCCGTCGGAGGTGAAATAGAGCTTGAAATTGCTCTTTCGCGTCAGCGCGACATAGGAGCTGTAGGCGTAAATGAGCGTAGACGAGAGAGATACGAGAAGATCCATGCCGCAAAAGCCGCTGCGCAGCTCACGCGCAGCCGAGCGGTAAAAATGCCTGCCCGGGCCGAATTGCAGAACGCTGCCGATTAGAAATTGCAGCTTAGGGTGCAGCTCGAGCATGAGCGGAGCTGTGCACGCTGCGCTTGTTACGAGCGTTTTGAGAAGCTCCATGCGCTTTTCAAGCTCCTGATCCTCGTCGCCGCCGCGCTTTTCGCTTATCTCGGCAACAAGGCCGCAGTCGCGGCATACCTCCGTGAGCTTGCGAGTATCAAGGCACACCGGCCACATAAATACCGTTATTTTATCCTCGCGCAGCTGCACGTCCTTAACGCCGAAAACCTCGCCCAGTGCTTTTACGGCGGCCTCCGGCTCGCCCTCGAAGCGGATATCCGCCTCCTCAACAGGGACGCGAAAGCCCGCCTTTTTTACGCAGGCAGCGATATCGGCAAGGTCGAGCGCGCTCTCGTCATAGCAGATAAAGGCCGAGGCCGAGGTGTAGTTCACCGCGGCCTTATCTATGCCGCGCAGCTTGAGCAGCGCCCTGTCGAGCCGCGAAACGCAGGCCGCGCACTCCATATCAAGAATTTTGAGTGTTATTTC
>CAVDFD010000067.1:0-9167 GCA_963608145.1 Bacteroidaceae bacterium
AAACTACCGGACGGCAGGCTCGAAGTCCTCCTTGCCGTGGTTGCAGATCGGGCAGACGTAATCGTCGGGCAGCTCGCCGTCGCAGGGCTCGAAGTGATCGCAGACGGTGCAGACGTAGCCCTTGACCGGCTCCCTGACCTCGGGAACGATGTGCTCGAAGTCCTCCTTGCCGTGCTTGCACAGGGGGCAGACAAAGTCGTCGGGCAGCTCGCTTCCCTCGTGGAAGTAGCCGCAGACCTTGCAGATATAGCCCTCGCCCTGCGCCGGAGCCGGGTTTTTCTTGGGCTTTATGTGCGCATGGTAGTATGCGTAGGTGCAGCTCGGCGCGTCGGAGAGCAGCTTTGCCTCGACGACGTTTGCAACGTACAGCACCTGAGTTTCGACATCGACAACGTCGATTATCTCGCAGGAGAGGACGGCGTTGGTGTACTTAGGAACGTAGCGTATGCCGTTTGCCATGCGATCATCGTGCTCACAGTCGGCAAACTTGTCAACATCGCGTCCGCTCTGGAAGCCGAAGTGCTGGAACACGCTGTAGGGCGTGTCCTCGGTGAGGATGGAGAGATTGAATTTTCCGGCCTTTGCGACCATGTCGCAGGTGTTGTTTTTCTTTATGACGGATATCGTAAGCTTCTTGGGATCGCCGGCAGCGACCTGACCTGCGGTGTTTATGATGCAGCCGTAGTCCCTGCCGTCAACGCGGGTGGTGAGTATCTCAACGCCGTAGCTGAACTTTGTGAACACCTTGTTGTCCACATCGAGCACGTTGCCGATAGGCTCGGCGGGCGCATCGAAAACGGGCAGCGCAGGAACGATATCGGCGGCTATCTCGTCGGCGAGCGCGTCGAGCTCGGAAAGCTGCGCCTCGGTGATATCGGACTTGAGCGAAACGGTCTGGCCTATAAACTGCGTGCCCCGCAGCTTCGAAAGGATATCCTTCATAAGCTTGCCGCTGGTGGCTGCCCACGAGCCGTTTTCGAGCAGAGCTATCTTCCTGCCCTGAAGATTGTGGTTTGCTATATCGTGCACGAGGTTTTCCATCGTGACGAAGATGCCGGCGTTGTAGGTCGTCGAGGCAAACACAAGGTGGCTGTACCTGAACGCATCGGAGAGAATGTAGGATGAGGCTGTCACGGAGGTGTCGTAGACCTTGACCTTCACGCCGCGCTCGACGAGCTTGCAGGCGAGGATGTTCACGGTGTTCTCCGTGTGGCCGTAGACTGAGGCGTAGGCAATGAGAACGCCGTTTTCCTCGGGCGTGTAGGAGCTCCACCTGAGATACTTGTCGAGGAAATCACCGAAGTGGCTGCGCCATACAAAGCCGTGCAGCGGGCAGACGTAATTGAGCTCCAGCCCCGCGGCCTTCTTGAGAACGGCCTGCACCTGTGCGCCGTACTTGCCGACGATGTTGGTGTAGTAGCGCCGCGCCTCATCGACATAGTCGGCGAAGAAATCGACCTCGTCGGCAAACAGATGACCGTTTAAAGCGCCGAAGGTGCCGAAGGCATCGGCTGAGAAAAGCATCTTATCGCTCAGGTCATAGGTCATCATGACCTCCGGCCAGTGCACCATGGGTGCCATTACGAAGGTGAACTCATGCCTGCCGGTGCACAGCTTGTCGCCCTCTGCGACGATGTGATATTTAAGCGTGTCCGACAGCGAGAAGAACTGGCCGAGCATGGTCTTTATCTTGTCGTTGCAGACGATGGTCAGCTCGGGGTGGCGCAGCGTGAGCTCCTCGATGGTCGCCGCATGGTCGGGCTCCATGTGCGAGACGACGAGATAGTCGAGCGCTCTGCCGTCCAGCGCGTAGGCAAGGTTTTCAAAAAACGTGCGGCTGACGGCCTTATCGACCGTATCGAACAGGACAGTCTTTTCGTCGTTCAAGAGATATGCGTTGTAGGAAACGCCGTCGGGAACGCCGTAAACGCCCTCAAAGCAGGCAAGGCGGCGGTCGTCGGCTCCGATCCAGGTCAGATCGGCGGTGACTTTTCTCGTGCAGTGCATAATGTGAACCTCCATATTTGTTTTATGATGAAATATTATACGTTTTTTCGATAAATGACTGTAGCACACGCCACATTGCTGTGATATAATCGTTAAAAAATCGTCTTTTAAAAGAGGTGAATACAATGGAGCTTCAGAATGTTGAGCTTTTTGACGGAGTGAGCTGCGCGAGCATCGACGCGATGGTCAGCTGCTTCCGGCCCGAGCTGCGCAAATTCAAAAAGGGCGACACGATACTGGTCTTTGAGCCGGAGGTGAAGAGCCTGTGCGTCCTGCTCACGGGCAAGGCACATCTTTACTGTGTTGACAGCGAGGGCGAGTATACGCTGCTTGAAAACTACAGCGTGAACGATATCTTCGGTGAGGTGTTCACCATGCCGTACAGCGGTCTCGGCTACGTCGCGGAGGCCGACTCCGATTGCAGCGTGCTGTTTTTCAAAATGAGCACGCTCTGCGGAAGGTGCCCCAACGCCTGCGAGCACCACACAATGGTGACCAAAAATCTCTTCGCGCTTGCCGCGAAAAAGGCGCAGATGCTGGCGCTGAGGATAAACATGATAAGCAAGAAGACCGTCCGGCAGAAGCTTTCGAGCTATTTCGAGTATCTTGCCGAAAAAACGGGGAGCCTTCATTTCGAAACGGAGCTGAGCCTGTCGCAGCTTGCAAACTATCTGTGCGTTGACCGCACGAGCCTCATGCGGGAGCTGCGCCTGATGCGCGAGGAGGGGCTCATACGCTCCAGCGGAAGACGGATAGAGCTTATATCAATAATATAGGAGGAAAAAGACAATGGGCAGCTTTATAGTAACGACGGATTCCGGCTGTGATCTGCCGCTCAGCTTTTGCAGCAGCCGCGATATAGTGCCTCTCAAGATGAATTATGCCATAGGCGACGAGAGCTTCACTGACACGATGGATCCCCGCGATCTCAAGGCGTTTTACGACGGCATGAGGGCGGGCGACTGCCCGAAAACAAGTCAGGTAACGCCGTATCAGTTCGTCGAGTTCTGGACACCGCTTCTTGAAAAGGGACAGCCTATCGTCCACATCGCCCTCGGCAGCGGCATATCCGGAACATGGGCAAACGCCGTGTCCGCCGCGGACATGCTCATGGCCGAGCACCCTGGCGCCGATATACGGGTCATAGACTCGACCCTCGCCTCCGTGGGCTACGGCATGCTCGCCATACTCGCAGCCGACCTGCGCGACTGCGGCAGCAGCGCCGACGAATGTCAGGCAGAGCTTGAAAAGATAAAGAGCAATATAAACACCTATTACACGACGGGCGACCTCACATATCTCTACCGCAGCGGCAGAGTCAGCCGCACGGGTATGACTATCGCCCACGCTCTGAACATCTGGCCGATACTGAATCTCGATCTTGACGGCCATCTCATAGTTCAGGCCAAGGAGCGCGGCAAAAAGCACACGATAGACCGCATACACAGGATAATAAGCGAAAAATGCGTCTCTCCCGAGGATCAGACCCTGTATATCTGCCACTCGGATATAGCCGAGGAAGCCGAGCAGTTCGGCGAGGAGATAAAGCAGGCGTTCGGCTTCCGCGACGTGTTTTACACCTATATCGGAACGACCATCGGCTCAAACTGCGGGCCGGGACTTATGGCGGCGTTTTTCGTCGGCAAAAAGAGAACGAATTGAGAGGTAAATGAAAATGAAGGTTGATTACATTGATTTTAAGACCGTGAGCCTTACGAGCAAGCTCGACACGAGCATCGGCGCGGAGCTTCAGCTCACGCAGACCGGCAAGGTGTCCGTCAAGCTCCCCGACGAGTGGAACGGCTTTGCGTTTTTGTATCTGAACATCAAGATCCACGATCCCGAGGAAAAATATTTTGTGTTCGACATCACCACGGAGACCGTCATAAAGCTCCCCGACGAGGAAAAGGAGTTTACCGAGGACGCGATGAACGCCGGAATGGAGATAGCGCAGGACAAGACCTTCGAGGCCATACGCGGCATTTCCGTTGCCATGGGCATAAACGAGCTTGATCTTGCGGGTAAGTGATATGAAGGAGCCGACGCTTGTTATAATGGCTGCCGGAATGGGCAGCCGCTTCGGAGGTCTCAAGCAGATCACCGCCGTTGATGCCGAGGGGCATGCGATAATCGACTTTTCGCTCTTCGACGCTTACCGCGCAGGCTTCCGTAAGATAGCCTTTATCATAAAGCACGAGATAGAGGACAGCTTCAAAGCCGCGATAGGCAGGCGCATGGAAAAATATTTTGACGTGAGCTACGTCTATCAGCAGCTCGACGTGCTGCCCGAGGGCTACCGTGTTCCCGAGGGCAGGGAAAAGCCCTGGGGAACGGGACATGCCGTTATGTGCTGCCGCGGCACGGTGGACGGTCCCTTTGCCGTCATAAACGCCGACGATTTCTACGGTGCGGGCGCGTACAGGGCGATGTACGAATTTTTAAGCAGCGGCAGAGCACCCTGCGAGTACGCGATGGTCGGCTATAAGCTGCGCAACACCGTAACGGAAAACGGCTCGGTCGCACGCGGCGTATGCGATACGGAAAACGGGTATCTTGTCGATATCACCGAGCGCACGCACATAGAAAAGCGCGGCGAGGATGCCGCCTACACGGAGGACGGCAAGGACTTCGTGCCGCTGTCGGGCGACGCTACGGTGTCCATGAATTTCTGGGGCTTTTCGACCATGATGCTCGATGAGCTCGCTGCGCGCTTTCCGGCCTTTCTGGATAAGAGCCTGCCGGTAAATCCGCTCAAGTGCGAATACTTCCTGCCCTCGGTTGCAAACGAGCAGCTCAGGGAGGGTCTTGCTACGGTGCGCATACTCGACTGCAGCGAAACGTGGTACGGCATGACCTACCGCGAGGATCTTGACTCTGTAAGGTCGGCAATAGCCGACATGAAAAAGCGTGGGATATACCCCGAAAAGCTTTGGGATTAAGCAAAAAGCTCAGGTCGTTCGTAAACAGCCTGAGCTTTTTCATATTTTATTCTTCGTTTTTTATGCTTATCGAAAGTCCCACTCCGGCGGCGGCGAACACAGCCGCGGCAAAGGCCAGCGTATCTATGCTGCCGTAAAAAAGCGAGGCGATAACGCTCACCGCACCTAAGACCGCGCCGAGAACGGCGAGCTTAAACGACAGCGCCGTTTTGCTCTTTGACAGCAGTATCAGCGCCGCTGCCGCCGCCGCTACCGCAAGCAGATGCGCGGCATAGGTAAGGCTGAAGGCTATCTGTGCCTTGAGATACGCGCCGTGCAGCGAGTCCTCGTGCTTTCCTGCTGCGCTCAGAAGCTCGGCTGTCGTATTATCGGCAGTGCCGTAGCCCTCGTCAATGAGGCTTTCGCGGCTTCGCTCTACCTTTTCGGATATCTCCTCATAGGCTGCAAGCTCCTCGGCCTTCGCGTCGAGCTCTTCCTTTTCCTTTTCAAGCGCCGCCTTGGTATCGGCAACGGACTTCGCGTCGGCATCGAGCTTTTCAGGTCCTGCCTCGATCTCGCTCTGCATGCTCGACAGCTGCGACTGCGCGGAGCTCACCTGCTGCTGTGCCTGCGAAAGCCCCGCCTCGCCCTGCTGGAGCTGCGCGTAGGCCGAATCAAGCTGTGACTTCATGTCGGAAAGATAGCTGTCGGTGAGGTTTATGCCGCCCTTTGCGCCGACGATCTTGAGCGCCATCCAGTGCGGGATGTGCTTATCCTCGAGCTCGCTTATCGCGCTCATGAGCTGATCGTAAGCGGCCTTGCCCTCGTTATATGCCGCCCAGCCGGAGCTGAGCTGAGCCTGACCGGAGGATATCGCGCTCTGTGCGCCGCTGCTGTCGAGCTGGCTCTTGCCGACGTTGTAGGCTATAAGCTGCTGATTGTAGTTCAGGACATCCTCGGCATACTGCTTGTCGGCTGCCTCGTATTGCTTGTATTTCTCATCGTAAGCCGCCTGCTGCTCGTCATAGGCTGCCTTCTTCTGCTCGTAATCGGCCTTGCCGTCCGTAAGCGCCTGCTCGTTGTCCCTGAGCGTATCGAGCTCCGTTTTGAAGGCCGTATAATCTGCGCGAAGAGTCTTCACGCCCATTTTATTGTCCGCAAGACCCGTGAGCCCCGTCATGAACGCGGCCAGCAGCAATACTATTGCAAGGACGACTGATATCGCCCGCAGCTGAGCTTTGTTTGCCATATTATCACCTTTAAAGTTTTAATAATTAAGTATACTATAAGAAATATATTAACTCAATATGAATTTACACGAAATTTTTTCGCACGGCAGATATAAAGATGTAGTAATTTTGTAACCCGTGTGATAAAATAAGCCTGATTACAGAGTAAAGGATGTTTTTTATATATGGATGCAAAAAAGCTTGAAAGCTACGCCGAGCTCATCGTCAGGGTCGGCGCTAACGTTCAGGAGGGGCAGGATGTCATCATCTCCGCCGAGCTCGATCAGCCGGAGTTTGTGGAAATGCTCGTCGAGCAGTGCTATCTTGCCGGTGCTGCAGAGGTCAGGGTCGAGTGGACGCATCAGCCGCTCAGACTCAAGCATGTGAAATACCAGAGCGTTGAGCGTCTGGGCGAGATAAAGCAGTGGGAAAAGGAAAAGCTCCTGTACAGAGCGAAAACGCTGCCGGCCATGATATATATCGAGTCGGCAGACCCCTCGGGTCTCGACGGACTCGATCAGGAAAAGTGGGGCAAGAGCATTCAGCTGCGCTGGCCGGTCATCAAGCCGATACGCGACTCGATGGAGAACAAATATCAGTGGGTCATCGCCGCCGTGCCGGGCAAGGCATGGGCGAAAAAGGTGTTCCCCGAACTCGATGAAGCCGAGGCCGTTGAAAGGCTCTGGGAGGCCATACTGTACACCTCGCGTGCCGACGGCGACTGCGTCAAGGCATGGCGTGAGCACAACGCCGATCTCAAGAGCCGCTGCGAATACCTCAATTCGCTGTCGCTGCGCAGACTGCGCTATAAAAGCTCAAACGGCACCGATTTCAGCGTCGGCCTCATTCCTCAGGCGCGGTTTCTCGCCGGAGCGGAGGACACGCTCGGAACGCAGGTCACCTTTAACCCCAACATTCCCAGCGAGGAGGTCTTCACCAGTCCCATGAAGGGGCAGGCCGAGGGCATAGTCTATTCCACCCGCCCGCTGTCCTACCGCGGCACGATGATAGAAAATTTCAGCATCCGCTTTGAAAACGGCGCTGTCACCGAGGTAAAGGCCGAAAAGGGCGAGGAGGCGCTGAAAACGCTCGTGGGCATGGACGAGGGCTCGAAAATGCTCGGCGAGTGTGCGCTTGTGCCCTATGACAGCCCGATAAGGAACAGCGGCATCATGTTTTTCAACACGCTCTTTGACGAAAACGCGGCCTGCCACCTCGCCCTCGGCGAGGGCTTTGCAAGCTGCATAGAGGGCTTTGAAAACTACACGCTCGAGCAGTGCCGCGAGATGGGCATAAATTCATCCATGATCCACGAGGACTTCATGATAGGCTCGGCTGACCTCGATATCGTCGGCGAAACAGCCGACGGCAGGCAGGTGCAGATATTCAAAAACGGCAATTGGGCCTTCTGAGCGGAGGGAAAAGACAGAGATGGAAAACGACAAGATAAGATATTCGGTGAGCAAAAGAAACTTCTTTGTAAAGCTTGCCGTGATTTTCATGCTGCTGTCGGCGCTGTGCCGCTTTCTCGGCTACTGGGGCTTCTGGTCGAACCGGACCTCAGGCTTCATCATGTTCCAGATAGCCCTGCCGATACTCTGCAATCTGCTGTTTATCGTCCTTATCCTGTATGCGGGACGGCGCTTTTTCAGCCTGACCTTCATACCGGTCATACTGGGCGTTATGTTTTTTATAATAAAGGCCTTCGGCTTTGACAGCATACTGCACACGGTGCTGTGCATATGCCTGTATCTTGCCGTTGCGTTTATCTACACGGCGACGGTGTTCGGCGTTATCAGGACAAAGTGGCTGCTCCTGCCGCTGTTCGGACTGCCGCTTGCCGTACATATTTATCTGGACAGGGACATGATCGCACCGGCGGACAAGGCTGTCGAGCTCTCGGAGCTTCTGCCCGAAATATCGGTGCTGTGCATAATGGCGGCGCTTGTGTGCATCTGCTTTGCCATGAAAAGGCGCGATTTCGCCGCTGAAAAGGCCGGCAGCGCCGAGCAGCAGACCATAGACCTCCTCGTCAGCAACGAGGAGCCGCCCGAAGCAGGGATCGTGCCCGACGCGCTTTCGCAGGAGGGTGATGAGCATGAGTGATACCGTAAGAAAAGACCCGAGCGAGGAAAAGACGGTTGTCGTCAAGAAAAGCGATATAGAGCAGCAGCTCCATAAGGCCGAGGAGGAAAAAACCGTCCTCGACACGGTAAACGAGGGCTATAAGAGCCTTTTTGACCCCGAGCTTGAGGAGATACTGCGCGAGACCGAGGGCTATGAGCTCACGCCGCAGGACGAGGACGGCGAGCCGGAATACGACGAGGAGCCGGAGTATGACAGCGACGATGACGGCGGCTCGGACGCAGAGCGCATAATCGCCGAGCGCCGTGAGCACAAGAAGAAAAAGAAGCTGATCATGATATGCGTTGCCATCGCTGCGGCGCTTGCCGTGATGCTTGTGATAGTGCTTGCGCTCAAAACCGGCGGCACGGAAAAGGGATATGACAGCGCCTTCACGCAGGCTCAGGAGTATTACTACGACGGAGACTATGACAGCGCTCTTGTCAAGCTGCGCGAGGCAATGGAGATCAAAAAGACCGACGAGTGCCTGCTGCTGATGAGCCGCTGCTATGAGGCGAAGTACGACTATGTAAACGCCATCGCCATTCTTGAAAGCTCAACGAGCGGCGACGACAAGATCAAAAACGAGATAGAGCGCCTGAAAAAAGCCAAGGATGACTATGACAGCGGCAAGATCGTCGTCATCTTCGGCGAGCAGTATGATGTCGGAACGACGGTGCTCGACCTGTCGGGCAAGGGTGCCGGCTCTGCCGCGCTGAAGGATATCGAAAAGCTCACGGAGCTCACGAGCCTGAAGCTTTCGGACAACAACATAAGCGACATAAGCTTTCTGTCATCGCTCAAAAAGCTCACATCGCTCGACCTTTCCAAAAACGAGATAGACGACATAGGTCCCCTACAAAAGCTCACGTCGCTCAGAACACTGCAC
>CAVDFD010000068.1:0-9165 GCA_963608145.1 Bacteroidaceae bacterium
TTAAGCCTGAAAATACCGAGATCACTTCAGAAGTGACCTCGGTATTTTTAATCCAAATCAAGGCGGTCTTTTCTCGCTGCGGTTCGGTTACGCTGCACCACCCATCGAACTCCTCACGCTGCACAGATATCTCTGCGCAGCAGCAGAGGTTTTTTGACAGTCTGAAATCTACGCTGCCGAGAGTCGTCAGCAGTCGAAAATGGCTTTCTGTGCGACGTACTGTCCGAAGCAGCTCAGCCATGCCTTATGCAGCGGCGACTCGTCCCAACACAGCAGACAGTCGCTGTCAAGCTCTATGACGATCATAAGGTCATACCTGTTTTCACGGTCAACGCAGTTGGAGTAAAAGGAATAGGCGTGGACACCGCGTATGGGTGCTGCATTGTAAAACAGCGCCTTGATCCTCTCGAGCATGGCCGCCTTATCGGTGACCTCGCTCGTGTACTTGACGATTATATGATGCTTCACAGGCATGCCCTCAAACGGGCGATCATTGCATCGCAGACCTCGTTCATATCTCCGACAATGCCGAGATCGCAGTAGTTGAATATCTGTGCATTTGCGTCCTTATTGACCGCAACGAAGATTTCGGCATCTACGCCGGCAACATGGTTCACGGCTCCGGATACACCGAAGCTTATGTACAGCTTAGGCTTTATCATTACGCCGGACTGACCGACCTGAAGCTTGTAAGGGAATATCTCACGGTCAAACAGAGGACGTGTGCAGGCAAGTTTTGCGCCCAGAAGTGAGGCAAGCTCACGATAGCGCGGCAGCTCCTCCTCGCCGGCCAGACCGTTGCCGAGGCACACGATCGTATCGGCATTTGCAATGTCAAATGCGGGGTCGAACTCATCGGGAGTGAAGCTAATGCTGCGGCAGCGAAGCTTTTCGGATGGAAAGTCGATAGTCTCGTTTATGAGCTCAATATCGTCCTTCCGACCGGCGGGAGCATATTTGAAGGTTCCCGGGCGTATCGTTCCGACCTGCGGGCGCAGAACAGGAACAGTTATAACTGCCATGATCTTGCCGCCGACAGCGGGCTCTATAAAACGTATATCACCGGAATCGCGGTCGTATGCCAGCTCCATAGCGTCCGAGGTACAGCCGGTGTTCAGCTGAACGGAGAAGCGGGGGGCAAAGTCGCGGCCATTTATCGTTCCGCCGACAAATATAGCAGAGGGCATGTATTTTTTTGAAAGAACAGTGAATATATTCGCATAAACATCGGTATTATACGTCTCGCAGTTCTCACCGGTAACTCTTATGATACCGTCAACGCCGCAATTCTCTACTCTACTTATCTCGGCATCGGGAAGAGAACCGACTATTACGGCAAACAGTTTATCGCCGGATATGTCGCACAGCTTTCTTATTTCGCTGCATAGCTCAAGACCTACCGAATGTATGCTGCTGCCGTCGTGCTCTATGTATACCCACATGTTTTTGTAATCTTTTTTATTCATCAGACCTTGCCTCCTGTGGGAAAAATGGCTTCCTTCTCAAGAAGGATGTCTATAAGCCTTGCAGCGGAGGACTCAGCCGAGCCCTCGTCGATGATCTGTCCAGGCTCGGGAAGCTCAGGAGGATATATCTCGGGAACTATTGTTCCGGAACCCGGAACACCGACAAGCGCCATATCAAGCCCGTCAATATTGTTCTCGGTCAGCACCTGTATCTCGGCCTTCTTGGACTTCATCTTGCTCTTAAAATTGGGAATGCGTGCCGGATAGTTGGCTTTCTCAACGGTGAGCAGGCATGGGAGAGCAGCTTCAACGGTCTCCACGCCGTTTTCAAGCGCCCGCTTTGCTCTGATCGTTCGCTTTTGCGTATCCACAGCATCAATAAGAAGGCAGGAGGATATCTGCGAGGCATCAAAGCGCTCGGCAAGCTGCGAACCCATCTGTCCCGTAGCGCCGTCAAGCGATTCCTTACCGCAGAAGATAAGGTCAAATTTCCCGAGCATTTTTGCAGCCTGAACTATGGTATAGCTGGTTGAGAGCGTATCCGCTCCGCCGAAGGGACGGCCTGACACAAGAACGCCGTTTTCCGCGCCGGACGCAATGCATTCACGCAGAGCACTTTCTGCCTCGGAAGGTCCCATAGTTATACACGTCACCTCGCCGCCGTACTGCTCCTTTACACGCACCGCAGCCTCAAGCGCGTTTGTATCCAGAGGGTTCAGAAGCGTCGGAACGCCCTTGCGCACAAGGTTGCCGGTCTCGGGATCCATCTTTACAAGATCCATGTCAGGCACCTGCTTGACACAGACGAGAATTTTTAACATACCGAACTCCTTTTGATGAATTTGATGATTTAATTTGCTGTCTCCCGAAAGAGAGACAGCAAATTCTGTTTTTTATGCTTGTTTTGCTCAGATATCAGTGCAGGTCTTGCCGGGGTTGAGTATCTCGTTGGGATCGAAGACCTTCTTGATCTGACCCATGAGGCGGTAGGCGGTATCGCCGATAGAGTCGCGGAGATAATCCTTCTTGGCATGACCGATGGCGTGCTCGCCGGAGACCTGACCGCCGAATTCCTTGCACTTGGGATAAGCCTTATCCATGATGATCTTTACACGGCGCTTGAATTCTTCCTCGGAAAGGTCGTTGCTGCAGGTGTAAACATGCAGATTACCGTCGCCGGCGTGACCGTAGTTGCGAAGCTGAATGCCTGCTTCCTCACTCACCTTGCAGGTGAACAGCAGAAATTCCGCGATGCGGTCAACGGGAACGACAACGTCCAGCTCGTCAACGAGCTTGGTGCTGGTCTCAATGGCGGTGAGGAACGAGCTTCTTGCCGCCCAGACCTCCTTCTTGAGAGTCGGAGAATCGACAACGAGAACATCCAGTGCACCGGCCTCCTCTGCGACCTCCGCGAGACCTTCCATGCGGCTGTCGAGATCCTCCTCGCTGTTGCCCACAAATGTCACGAGGATGCATGCGCCGACGTGCTCGCCGTTGCACTCCTTGGGGAATATCTGATTACCGGTGTATGCAGTGGAGGTCTCGATTATATCTGCATCCATATATTCAATGGACTGGGGATCGAGATTTGCCAGCTTTATCTTGGGAACGGTGGCTATGCAGCTTGCAACATCCTTGAACGGGAGAATGAGGCTGACATCCATCTTGGGCTTGGGAACGAGCTTGAGGGTGAGCTCGGTGATGATGCCGAGGGTGCCCTCAGACCCGATGATGAGGTGCAGCAGGCTGTAGCCGGAGCTGGTCTTAAAGACGGTCTTGCCGATCTCAAGCACCTCGCCGCTCGTGAGGACGACCTTCATTGCCAGAACATAGTCGCGCGTCACGCCGTATTTTACGGCTCTCATACCGCCGGCATTGGTAGAAACGTTGCCGCCTAGAGTTGCGGTTTTTTCACCGGGGTCAGGGGGATACATAAGACCGTGCTCCTCGGCATCGGCAGCAAGATCCTTGAGCAGAACACCTACCTGAGTGTGAACGACTAGATTGTTCATATCGTAGGAGAGTATCTTATTCATGCGCTCCATGCAGATGACAACGCCGCCTGCGATGGGGACTGCGCCGCCGACAAGTCCGGTGCCCGCGCCTCGCGGGGTGACGGGGATAAGATTGTCGTTGCACAGCTTCATGATGTCGGCGACTTCCTGCGTGCTCTCGACTATGCAGACAGCTTCGGGAAATGCCTTGCCGTATATGGGCATCTCATCATGTGAAAAGCGCTCTTCAACGTCGCTGCCGTAGTAAAAACGGCTCTCACCGACGACAGCCTTGAGCTGCTCGGCGAGCTCAGGGGTAACTTTATTGTACTTTGCCATTTTATTTCCTCCAGCTTGTTTATTTTTCAGGCTCTTATAAGAAGAACCGAAAGATCGTTAACGTTCGTACCGGTGTTTCCGGTGATTATGAGTCCGCCGCATTTTTTCAGAGCGTGATAGGAGTCGTTTTCGGCCAGAACGCGGTCGATGCTGATACTGTTTTCGCACAGAACAGACAGAGTCTTGCCGTCAACATAGCCGCCCGCGGCATCGGTGGGTCCGTCGGTTCCGTCCGAGCCGACGGAGAACACGGCGACGTTTTCCGTGCCCGCTATGCCTGCCGCAGCGGAGAGAGCAAGTTCCTGATTGCGCCCGCCGAGCCCCTTACCGGTGAGCTTGACGACTGTCTCGCCGCCTGCGATGAACGCGAGCGATCTGCCGCAGCCGGCATAGGTTTTCGCTATTGAGGCGAGGAAGGAGCCTGCCTCGCGCGCTATACAGCTGAGCATATCCGTGAGTATAAACGGCTCATAGCCGAGAGCGATGCACTGCTTTCTTGCAGCTTCGCAAAGCTGGCGCACACTGCCGCTTATATAGGTTTCAACATTGTCGAGCTGCTTCGGAGTCTCGCGGCTGAGGCATTCAAGCGCCCGCGCCGATAGCGTCAGCGAATATTTTGAAACGATGGCCAGAGCATCGCTGCAGGTCGAGCTGTCCGGATACGCAGGGCCTGAGGCTATCATGTCAACAGGATCGCCCAGAACGTCGGAAAGGATGACCGAGAAGACCTTTGCCGGAGCACAGAGCTCTGCAAATCTACCGCCCTTTACCGCAGACAGGCGCTTGCGGATCTTGTTCATTTCAACTATGTCCGCACCGCAGGCAAGCATTTGATTGGTAAGCTCCTGAAGCTCCGCACCGGAGATGAGAGGCATTTCAAACAGCGCCGAGCCGCCGCCGGAGATGAGGAACAAAACAGCGTCGTTCTCGCCCCAGCGTCCGGCCTTCTCGACGACTGCCGAGGTTGCGGCGTAGGTATTCTCATCCGGTACCGGATGACCGGCCTCAAAGATCTCAAGGCTGCCGATGGAGCCGTTGGAATGACCGTATTTTGTTATGACCATTCCGTCGGCTATCCTGCTGCCGAGCTCCTCGTATGCTGCGTTGGCCATCTGCCATGCGGCTTTGCCTATTGCGACAAGGTGGATAGTCCGCCCGCCGAAGTCAGCTTCGGCCAGCGCCTTTTTGACAGCGGCATCCGGCAGAGCCGAGCTTATCGCGCTGTCAATTATCGTCATAGCGTCGTTGTATATGGACATGTTACCTCCCGATCAATGCTCGTTGGATGACAGATAGGGCAGCAGACCGCCCTTGTCGATCATTTCCTGAATAAACGGCGGGAAACCGCCTGCGTAGTATTTCTTGTTGGTGGACAGATCGTGTATAATACCCTTTTCGAGATCGACCTCAACGCAGTCACCCGCGCTTATCTCGGCTGCCGCCTCTGCGGACTCCAGTATAGGAAGCCCGATGTTTATTGCGTTGCGGTAGAATATCCGTGCGAAGGATGCCGCGATGACGCAGCTTATGCCGCAGGCCTTTATCGCAAGCGGAGCGTGCTCCCGCGATGAGCCGCAGCCGAAGTTCTCGCCCGCGACAATGATATCGCCCTTGTTCACAGTTTCGGCAAAGCTGCCGTCAATATCCTCCATGCAGTGTACCATAAGATCCTCGTCCTTATAGAGTGCGAGGTAGCGCGCCGGAAGAATAACATCGGTATCGACACTGTTTCCGTATTTGAATACCTTATTTGCCATCATCACACCTCCTCGCAGCAGGGAACGGCTATGCAGCCTGCAACGGCGGAAGCTGCGGCGACCGCAGGGCTTGCTAGATATATCTCCGAGTTCTGCGGACCCATTCTGCCTACGAAATTGCGGTTCGTGGTCGATACGCAGCGCTCGCCCGAGGCCAGCACACCGACATGACCGCCGTTGCATGGGCCGCAGGTCGGCATGGATACCGTTGCACCCGCGTCCAGGAAGCAGTCAACTATGCCCTCGTGCATTGCCTGACGGTAGACCTCCCATGTCGCAGGAATGATGATGCACCGAACGTGAGGCGCGACGCTTTTTCCGCGCATGATATCAGCTGCGGCGCGCAGATCATTTATCTGCCCGTTCGTGCAGCATCCGATGACGACCTGATCTATGTGCAAACCGCTGAAGGCAGCTGCCTCCTTGACGTTCGAAGGCAGATTCGGTGCGGCTACTACAGGCTTGAGTGAGGAAAGGTCAATGTCTATTGTGCGTGTGTATTCTGCATCGGGGTCTGCGGTCACAATGGTATACGGTCTGTTTATGCGACCGGTGATATATTCTATGGTCCTGCCGTCAACGGGGAATATTCCGTTTTTGGCTCCGGCCTCTATAGCCATGTTGCATATGGTAAATCTATCGCTTATTGGGATGCCGGCAACGGCATCGCCGCAGAACTCAAGCGACTGGTATCTTGCCCCGTCAACGCCGATCATCCCAATGAGCGTGAGGATGAGATCCTTGCCGCCGACGTTCTTAGGGAACTCGCCGTGCAGCTGTACCTTTATGGCGGGCGGTATCTTGAACCAGCTCATGCCGGAAAACATTCCCGCTGCCATGTCGGTCGAGCCGATGCCGGTGGAAAATGTGCCGAGAGCGCCGTAGGTGCAAGTGTGTGAATCCGCCCCTATTATGAGCTCCCCCGGAGCCACAAAGCCCTGCTCGGGCAAAAGCGCGTGCTCAATACCCATGCGACCGCCGTCATAGAAATTGTCAATGCCCATTTTGCGGGCAAATTTACGCACCATCGCGCAGTTTTGCGCTGCCTGAATGTCCTTGTTCGGAGCAAAGTGATCCATGACAAGAACGATCTTTGAAGGATCGAATACCTTATCCATACCATAGCGTTCCATGGCTTTTATGGCTATGGGCGAGGTCACGTCGCTGCCCATGACAAGGTCGAGCCTTGCATTTACAAGTTCGCCTGCCTTGACAGCTTCTCTGCCGCAGTGCATCGCAAGGATCTTTTGGGTCATTGTCATGCCCATTGCAGTCACCCCTTCAAATCACTGTTCTTCGGCATGCTTTTTCTTAAATACATCGACCTGGAAATCCTTTTCCATGTCA
Source organism: Bacteroidaceae bacterium (assembly GCA_963608145.1). Classification (GTDB taxonomy): domain Bacteria; phylum Bacillota; class Clostridia; order Oscillospirales; family Oscillospiraceae; genus F23-B02. The sequence goes on from CAVDFD010000068.1 coordinate 6,904, forward strand.
GTAAGAGCCTTCATGCCTACCATATCGTTGTATTCACCGAAGCCGGTGACCATTTTCTTTTCAATGATCTCTTTGTTTGAATGCGTGTCACGCAGGCTGTGCAGCATCGTGCGCATTGCCTGAGCCGCAGTAAGAACGGTGCATACGGGATATATAACGATATCGTAGCCAATATCCTCAAGCTCTTCAAAGCTGAGCGTGGGAGATTTGCCTCCCTCGACCTGATTGCCGAACTTGTAAGCGCCCTCTATCTTACAAACCTCGCGCATTGCTTCTACGTTTGTAAGGCCGTCGGCATAGATGATATCGGCACCTGCGTCACGGTAAGCTTCGAGACGGCGGAGAACCTCGTCAAGGCCGTGCGTCGCATATGCGTCTGTACGGGCGATTATCATCATATCGTCACGCGCTTCGACGGCGGCTCTTATCTTCTCAACATGCTCCTCCATCGGAATGACGGCCTTTTTCTCCATGTGACCGCAGCGCTTGGGGAATACCTGATCCTCAAGATGCACGGCTGCCATGCCTGCACGCTCAAATTCGCGCACGGTGCGCACGACATTCAGGGGGTTGCCGTAGCCCGTGTCGATATCACCGATGAGCGGGATGTTGAGGAAATAGTTCATGTTTGCACAAACCGTCGCCATCTCGTTCATGGTCATAAGGCCGTAGTCAGGCTGACCGAGGATCGAGCCGGAGGCTCCGAAGCCGGTCATGAATGCGGCTTCAAAGCCGGCCTGCTCGATAAGACGTGCGGAAAGGCAGTCGTATGCGCCGGGAGCGACGATGATCCCGGGCTTTTTAAGCCGTTCGCGGAGCGCTTTCGCGCCGGAAAAACCAGAGCTGTTTCTCATAATTAATATCTCCTTGAAAATAATTTAATCCAGTATTTCGCGGGGGACGTAAACATATCCCTCCATGATGCGCCTTGCGGTGCGGCCATAGACCGCCTTGGTTATCGTTCCGTCCGTCACCTCGACCTCGCCTTCGAGGATGCCGCCGGGATGACCGATGCGCACGCTGCCGCTTTGTATGCTCTTGCCGATGGCCTCGCTGACGATAGTGCCCTTTGTCGCGGCTGCACAGATCGTGCACACCGACGCGGTTCCGGAATAGGTCTTATGCATTATGCCCATGAACATATCGCGTGAGACGAAGTCGATGCTGCGTTTTGAAACGAGCTGTCCCGTTATATGGCTGTAGTAATCCTGTGCGCGGGAGACAAATGCGACCATCGGTACCGCACGGATATTTTCACGCGCCGTCTGCTTGTCGGGGGCGATGCCCATGATCACCGAGGCTGTGCAGCGGATATTTTCCAGAAGTTCAAGCATCTTCGGGTCGGAGTCAATCTCCTGCGGCGATTCGGTGCCCTTGAGCCCGAGATCAGCCGCACGGACAAATACCATTGGGCTGCCTGCATCGAGCATGGACACCTCAAGCTTGCCGAAGCCGTCCACCTGAATGATGTCCTTCGGATTGCCTGTAGGAAGGAGGCTGCCGGTTTTCGCACCGATAGTGCCCGCCATATTTATACCGATGCGGGCGCCAGTACCGGGAACGCCGTCTATCTTGAAGTCACCGGCATAGCACGGACGTCCGTCCTTTACGGGAACATAAGCCTCAAACACTTTTTTCGTGTTCGTGTTGTATATGCGCACGCGGGTAACTGGCTCAACGGCTTTGACCATGCCCTGCTCAATGGCAAAGGGGCCTACGCCGGAGGAGATGTTGCCGCAGTTTGAGGAATAGTCAACGCAGGCTCTGTTAATCTCCACCTGTCCGAAGGTGTAGTCAACATCTGCATCATCGCGCTCGGAGCGGTCAACGATAGCCAGCTTGCTGGTCAGGGGATCGGCACCGCCCAAGCCGTCTATCTGACGCTTGTCGGGGCTTCCGAAAATGGAGAGGATAACGCGGTCGCGCCTTTCTGGGTCGGCGGGCAGATGGTTGCCCACAAGGTATATGCCCTTGCTCGTGCCGCCGCGCATGATGACGCATGGGATGCGTTCCGCTTCGGGTCTGTACATTTATAACACTTCTTTCACTGTGAATTAGTTTCATTATTTAATACAAGCAAAAACCATGCCAAGATAAAGTGCCGTGAAACGCTTCTTGTTTTTCACTGAAAACGCCCGAAATTCCGGCATTTTCACTCGACAAGCTCCGTTCTGTCGGCACGAGAGCGAAACCTTTGTTTCAAAAGAAAATGCGCGGCGTTTCAAATTGAAACGCCGCGCTTGCTGGGATATGGCGCAGCCG
>CAVDFD010000069.1:0-9093 GCA_963608145.1 Bacteroidaceae bacterium
TCATTATATATATTGAAACACCCTTTTGTCAACATAACATCTGCCGTATTGAAAGATTGACCGTCGGCGGAGCAGGCGTTATAATAAGCGGTACAATTAATAATTACGGCAAGGAGGAGCATCATGACAAAAAATCGCTCCCTTATATGGTGGATACTGCTGCTGTGCGCCGTGCTGTGCAGCGCGGTGCTCCTGTTCAGGCGCGTCTCCGTCGAGGAGGGCGGACGCGAGGTCTGCGCAGCGATGCAGCAGAACTATGTCGATATTCTGGCTCGTGAAAGCGGTCTTTCGGTCGAGGAGTGGCAGACACGGCTTGAGAAAGCAGGCGTGAAATACTTCGTTGACGATATCAGCACCGAGCTCCCCGCCCTTCCGCTGATCGAAAACCGTGCGCGCACGAGCCTTATTCTGCCCGACGGCGTGGACGTTAACAGCTACGACGGCCCCATGGTCAAAACGCTGTATATGTTCTATAAGTACGGCGTGCGGGTAGTTGACAACGATCCGCAGGAGATCGAGGATCTCATGTTCCGCGCCGCAATGGATCGCGGCCTGCGCCTTATCATTCTCACTCCCTTTTACGACGATTCGGGTGAGATGGTCACCGACATCAGCGTTTACGAGCGCTGCCTGAACGATCTGGGTGAAAGGCTCGAGCAGCGCGGTCTGAGCTACGGCGAGGACTTTTCCTGTATGTCCGTCGCGCCGGTCAGCAGCTTTCTCCTGCTTGGCGCTGGCACAGCTCCCGCACTGCTGGGCGCGTGGCTGCTCTGCCGCATAATACGCCGCGAGAAGTGGGAAACTCCGGTCGCGCTCATCGCCGCTGCCGGTCTTGCCGCACTTACGCTGTTAAACGCCGCCCTTGCACAGAAGCTCATGATGTTCGCCTCGGCGGTGCTGTTCCCCTGTGTTTTCGCCGTGTGGCTCAAGCGCTTTGCCGTCAGCGAGCCTCCGCAGCTTGCCTCGCGCTCCGTCGCCGTGTCCGCGCTGTCGGCACTCATCGCTGCGACGCTGTGGGGTATCCTCGGCGGTCTGAGCGTCTCGGCGCTCATGTCAACACGCGAATACATGGTCGGCAATATAATTTTTACCGGCGTGAAGCTTGCGCTGCTCGCGCCGCTCGGCTTTGCCGGTGTTCTGCTGCTCATTCAGCTTCTGTCCGAGCATCTGCCGCGAAAAAGACTCATCCGCACGATGCTCATCTGCGCTCTGCTGCTGTGCGCCGCCGGAGCAATCATGATCCTTCGCTCGGGCGACGTGAGCAGTCACGCGCCGGGCATGGACAAGGTGCTCGCGGTGCGCAACTGGTTTGAATACACCTTCTATGTGCGCCCGCGCTCAAAGGAGATGTTCGCCGCCGTGCCGTGCATCATCGTGTTCGTCTGGGCCTGCCGCAGAAGGCTGCCCGCCCTGCGTCTGCTCTGCGGTATGGGCGCGTGTCTCGAGGCCGTTTCGGTCACGAACACCTTCTGCCACGCCGTTGCGCCGATAACGGTCTCTCTCATCCGTACCCTGCTTGCCGTCGGCATAGGCTGCGTCCTCGGCTTTGCCGCCGTCGGCGTTCTGGAGCTTCTCTACCGCGCCGTGACCAAAAAGCGTTGTGCGTGAATCGAATATAGCAAAAACCGGTACGTCTGATGTGACGTACCGGTTTATATTATACATTATACATTGCATTTATCTCAGGCTACGGGGCAGACACCGCGAACCTCCATGCTGTCGGTATCGACGATGCAGCACAGCTTCATGCCGCAGGCGCAGTCATATCCGCCGGAGAGGGTGACCTCGGCGTAGTTGCCGGTGGGATCGGTGAAGAGCTTTACGTCGGCACCGTTCGCGCCGTATGCATAGCCGACCTCAGCCGCGGCTGCCTCTGCCGCGCTGCGGCGCAGCTTCTCCTCGCTGCGGTACAGTGCGCCGAGAATGTTGGTGATCACATTTACGTTGGTCATGATGTTTTTCATTTTATTTACCTCCTGAAAATTCGTCCATTCTTCTCTGAATTCGTTTAATTTTTATCTTCTGTTCACAACTGTCATATTGATTATGCCTGTTAAAAAATAGATTACAAGGGCTTTTTATCAATATTAATGTTTTCTTAACACAAATTTTAATTTCATTCACTTAAATTTATATAAATTACTTAAATTGTCTGCAACTGTTCACCTTTTTCGCCGTTACTACTCGATATGAATGATTTTGAGCTGCAAACTGTTAAAAAATCATCGAAATCTGTGTTAATTTACCCAAGCTTTCGTCAAGTCCGTGACGCTCTTTTTATCATTGATTTTATCAATAACAGCATTGATTTTAGCTATAAGTCGAAGTTGGCAGACTTCGGCACGCCGCGATATATAACTGTTGCAAAATCTGTATCATTTTTATCTGCCTCCTGAAATTTTCGTTTGCGGGCTTCTTTCCTGTCCACGGCTATCAGTCTACATTGAAGTTTTTAAGTGGGTATAACGCAAGTGAAAACAAAGCTTTAAAATTTTCCGGCACGTTTTAAATTTTGTTTAACTAAAGGGTCAAACGGACTGATATAATGAACACATCATTAATAGGACGTGATCTTATGACAATAAAAAAGCGGCTGAGCAAATCAAATATGTACATGTTCCTTATCCCGATGCTCGCAGCGGCGGCGCTGCTCATCCTCGGTGCGGGGATCGCACTGTACATTCTGGAGACCAACTATCTGCCGAAGCTCGGCCTTGACCTGCGTGAGCTGCATCTGATGCTCGAGCAGTACGAGGATCCGATGCAAAGCTTTGAGGTCTTTGTCTGGATATACGTCGGCGCTGTCGGCATGGCGCTGATACTCACCATATTATTCACGAATGTATATCTCTCGCACGAGCTGTTTTCGCACATATCCGCGCCGCTGGATATCCTCGTCGAGGGTGTCGAGCGCATACGCTCGGGAGATCTTGAGCACCCGATATGCTACACCGAGCCCGACGAGTTCAAGGCCGCCTGTGACGCGGTCGATATGATGGCTGCCAGACTGCGCGCCTCGCTCGAAGCCGAGCAGCGCCGCCAGCAGAGCAGTAAGGAGCTCATTGCCGGCATGAGCCACGATCTGAAAAGCCCCCTGACCTCCATACGCGCCTACACCGAGGCTCTGCTTGAGGGCGTTGCCGATACGCCCGAAGCGCAGATGCGGTACCTCAGCACCATACACGACAAGGAGGGCGAGATGGAGCACATGGTCGCCTGCCTTTTGGAGTTTTCAAGGCTGGAGCTGAGCGAATACCCCGCCAAGGCCGAGAGCCTTGATCTGAGAGCAGAGCTTGAACACATGGTATCCGGCATGGCGCAGGAGGCCGAGATCGACCTGTCCGGCGTTTCGGGCTCGCGGGTCTGCGCCGACCGCGAGCAGCTGCGGCGTATCGTTGAAAATATCATCGGCAACAGCACAAAATACTGCCCCGAAAGGCCGCGGATCGAGATATCCTCGCAGCGTCTGGAGAGCTTTGTACGCATCAAATTTTCCGACAACGGCCCGGGCGTTCCCGCAGAGGCGCTGCCGAGACTGTTTGACCTTTTTTACCGCGCAGACCCCGCACGCGCAAAGCCGGGCTCCGGCTCCGGACTGGGGCTTGCGATAGTAAAGCGCTCTGTCGAGCAGATGGGCGGACGCACCTTTGCCGAAAGGGGCGAGAGCGGCGGCCTGTGCATAGTTATCGATCTTCCGGGAGGTACGAATAATGGCTAAGATACTCATAATAGAAGACGACCGCGCAATATCGGATATCGAGCGCGACTATCTCGAGCTCTCCGGCTTCGAGACGGACACGGCCTATGACGGCGTGGAGGGGCTGAACAAAGCCCTCGGCGGCGGACACGACCTCATCCTGCTCGACCTCATGCTGCCCGGGCTCGACGGCTTTTCCGTCTGCAAAAAGCTGCGCGATAAGACCGACGTTCCCATACTCATGGTAACGGCGCGCACGCAGGATATCGACAAGATACGCGGCCTCGGCTTCGGCGCGGACGATTATATCGAAAAGCCCTTCTCCCCGGGCGTGCTCGTTGCCCGCGTCAAGGCGCATCTTGCGCAGTATGAGCGCTTGAAGCCGCAGCCTCAGCCCGTGAGCAGCCTTGTCGAGGGCGGTCCCTTCGTCATGGACACCGACGCGCACAGCGCAAGCATAGGCGGGCGCGAGCTCAGCCTCAAAAACAAAGAATTTGAGCTGCTGCTGTTTTTGCTGCGTCACCCGAATCAGGTGTTCAGCCGCGAGGATCTGTACGAGCTGATCTGGGGACTGGAGAGCATGGGCGACAACATAACCGTCGCCGTGCATATAAACCGCCTGCGCGAGAAGATCGAGTCAGACCCCTCCAAGCCCGAGTATATCCAGACCGTCTGGGGCGTGGGCTACCGCCTGAAAATTTAGGTATCCGTTTTTAATATCTGTTTAAATTTCATTTATCGCAGGTTTAAGCTGTCCTCCTATACTGGCATTGTTCAGTAAGGAGGACTTTTTTAGTGGCGCACGGGGGCACCTACGGATACGCTTATTGCGGTGTCCCGACCGGAAAGTGCCGACAAAATAAGAACGCTGCCGCACAGCGTGAGTACGATGCAGTCCTGTAGATAACGGGCTTGCCCGTTCCGCTCGTTACGGTTTGTGCCGCAGCAAAAACGCAGTAAGCCGGCGGTCGTCGAGCGCCTCATTCTCTCAGCACTTGACCTCCGTTTGCTATAGCCGGTGAGATTTGGGCTCTTATTTACCTGCATTTCTCATCTCAACCCCCACATCTCCCCCACAACATCTCTCGTGAGCTTGTATCTCACCGGCAATCTTCAGCGGCGCACCCGCGTTACGCAAGACGCTGTAGTTTATTCCAATGCTTCGATACCATGCACCCGCAATATGCGTATAGGCACAGCCTAAATGCGCCAACAAAAAAGGAGGATATTATCAAAATGAAAGAACGTATCATGAAAAAAGACTTTGCAAAGGCATTCAAGCTCATCCTTGTGATCTTCATCGTGCTGGCCGTGTTCACGGCGGCGGCGATCCCGCTGAGCCTGTCGCAGCAGATAAGCGACGCGGCAGCTTATCATCAGCAGCTTCAGGCATCCGACGCGGCGCAGGGGCATGACTCCGAGCGTGAGCTTGAGCACCACATCACCCCGCTCAACGCGACAAACTACGCCATTATCGGCGGCATCGGTGTTCTGTGGGCGGTGCTTGTCCTGTTTTACTGGTTCGACGTCGCCGCGTGGCTGTACAAAAGTGCGGTCAGTGAGGGTATGAACCGCTCGCTCTGGCCCATCCTCGGCCTGTTTTTCAACTTCCTTGCCGTATTTGCGTTCATGATCGTGCGCGACCGCCCCGCACGTCGGGCGGCATGACAGGGGAGGTGCGCAGCAATGATCCGTACGGAAGGGCTGACAAAGGTTTATAAAAACGGCTTCAAGGCCGTTGACGGGCTCGATCTCCGGATAGACGAGGGCGATATTTTCGGCTTCCTCGGTCCGAACGGTGCCGGCAAAACAACAACGATACGAATGCTCGACGGGCTTTTGCAGCCCACGAGCGGTACGGCGTTCATAAACGGCATGGACATAACAAAGCAGCCCGTGGACATCCGCCGCATTATCGGCGTTGTGCCGGAATCGCACGGCTACTACTACTCGATGACGGCGCAGCAGTATCTTAAATACTTCGCCGCGCTGTTTGACCCAAAGCACGACGAGACAGCATATGTCGAGTATCTTCTGCGCCGCGTCGGCCTGTATGAGAAAAAGGACGTTGCCGTCGGCCGCTTCTCGCGCGGCATGAAGCAGCGTCTGGGCGTTGCCAAAGCGCTCATAAACCGACCCAAGGTCATATTCCTCGACGAGCCGACCCTCGGCCTTGACCCCCGCGGACAGCACGAGATCCAGCAGCTGCTGCTTGAGGCGAACAAAACAGACGGAGTCACGGTGTTCATAACCTCTCATCTTCTCAAGGATATCGAGGTGCTGTGCAATAAGGTCTGCATCGTCAAGGACGGCAGGCTCATCGAGCAGGGCAGCATAGACCGGCTGCGCGAGAAGTTCATGCCGAATTACACACTGACGCTCAACACCAGCGACAACCTGCGCGCGGTGTCCGAGCTCATGAGCGTGGGCGAGATACTCTGCGTCAAGGTGACCGACGACAACAAGCTTCAGCTCAAGCTCCGCAGCGAATGCACCGACGACGACATAGCGCGCTCAAAGCACGAGATCATGACGGCCATGTTCTCTGCGGGTATTGATGTCGGCGAGCTTTCGCGCCAGACGCTGAGTATGGAGGATATCTTCTTCCTCGCAACCGGAACGGAAAGAGAGGCGGCGGCACAATGAATAAAACCATCATCAAAAAGGAATTTCACGAAAGTCTCTTCGACTGCAAGGGGCTGTGGCTGATAGTAGCCTGCGCCTGTGTCCTGAGCGGCCTATGCGTTCTGGTCATCAGCATCAAGGAGGGCTCGGTGCTTGCGCAGAACGACGTTCTGCAGTATGCGATGAAGGCGGCGATGTTTCTTACAGTGACCATCTCCATGGTTCTCGGCTCTGCCTGCTTTGCGGCCGAGCGCGAGGAAAACACCATGGAAAGCCTACTGCTCACTCCCGTTCGCAAGCGTGACCTCGTTGTTGCCAAATACCTCGGCGTAATGCTCATCGGTGTCGCACTTTACATTGTGTGCGTCCCATATCTCACCGCCATCGGCATGGGCTCCGGACTCACCTGGCGTGCGATCGCCATGACATTTTTCGGCGGACTTCTGCTGCTGACGGCGTTCACCGCACTGTCGGTCGTGTTCTCCATCAAAATGAAGAGCTCGAGAGCCGCTATACTGACCTCCATCCTCGGCATGACCGTTCTGACCGTTCCGGCGCTCATCAAGGGACTTTTCACGCTCTCGCCGCTCGGACTTACGATACTCAAGATCGACCCCATCGCCTGCTGCTTTGACATGATGGACGCGGTTCTGGCCGAAAAGCAGCCGTTTTTCAGCCAATGGAACTACATTCTGCCGCTTCTGGGCTTTGCGGCGGTAACCGTCGCGCTCATGCTCTGCTGCGGCAAAAGCATTGCACTGAAGGGAGAGAAGTAAAATGAAAAAGCTTGTTTGTCTGACCGCTGCACTTCTTCTGCTTGTATTCTCCGCGCTCCCTGTCCTTGCGGACAATGCAGAGCCCATCGTCGTTGAGATAGTCTCTCCCGAAAGCATAAGCGCAAACCCCGTGCATCACGATAACATTGTCATCCGCGTTACCAATAACGGTGGCAAGGCCTACAGCAATCTGCACTGCTTTCTGACGGTGCTCGACGTTGGCAGAACGCAGACGCTCCCCGTCGATGAGTTCGGCTCTGATGCCTATCAGTCGCGCATAATCGAAAGCCTCGCGCCGGGGCATAGCGTGGATATCACCATCCCCGTGCGCATCATGTACGTCGGTGATTTCCTCTTCACCGCCACCGTTGCCGACTGTGAGTCAAACCGGCTCTACACCTGCCCCGCAATAAGCGTTGACATGCTCGCCGTCAGCACGATGAACAAGCCCTTCGTCATCGGCGCGGCAGCCGGAGTTCCCGTCCTGCTGGCCGCCGCAGCATTCATCCTGACGCGCGGCCGCCGCGCCTGATCTCCGACCGCGCAGATTTTTCGTACATTTTGCAAAAAGGTATTGACAAACGTTTCACTCTTGTGTATTTTAAGTGTATTAGGACACACCACACAGTTAAGAAAATTAACACGGCTCTGCTTCGCGCAGCAGAGCCGCCGGAAAATTTGAGGTGATCGTATGAGCACTGTTGAAAAGATCAATTTCGTCATAATGTGCATATTCTTCCTGTGCTATTCGTATCAGTTTATCTACATCCCCATCGGGCTCATGATGCACAGGCGCGGCGCGTATCTTGAAAGCCGCGGCAAGCGCGTTGCAGTACTCATCGCGGCGCGAAACGAGCAGGCCGTCATCGGTCAGCTCATCGACAGCATCCGTGCGCAGAACTATCCTCAGCACCTGATCGACATCGTTGTCGGCGCGGATAACTGCACCGACAGCACCGCCCAGATCGCCCGACGGCGCGGCGCGAGGGTGTTTGAGCGGCAGGACACCGAGCACGTCGGCAAGGGCTATGTGCTCAACTTTCTGCTGCGTAAGCTCAACGAGCTCGATCTGAGCTACGATGCGTATATTGTCATCGACGCGGACAATATCCTCGACCCCAATTACATCGCCGCGATGTGCGGCTGCATGGAGCAGGGGCACGATATCATCACCTGCTACCGCAACTCGAAAAACTACGGCGACAACTGGATATCCGCCGGCATCGGGCTGTGGTTCCTGCGCGAGTCGCGCTATCTCAACGGTGCGCGTGCCGCGGTCGGCAGCAGCTGCGCGGTCTCCGGCACGGGATTTCTGTTCACTCGTGAGATCCTCGAGCGCTGCGGCGGCTGGCACTTCTTCCTTCTGACCGAGGATATCGAGTTCACCATCGACAACGTCACCGGCGGCGTGAAGATCGGCTACTGCCCTGATGCGATCGTCTATGACGAGCAGCCCGTGACCTTCTCGCAGTCATGGCGGCAGCGCATGCGCTGGTCACGCGGCTATATGCAGGTGTTTGCGCGCTACGGCGGCAGTCTTGTACGCGGCATGCTGCGCGGCAGCTTCTCGTGCTACGACATGGCCATGTCCATCATGCCGGCAGCCGTCCTCACGGGGCTGAGCATCGTCGTAAACGTGGGCGCTGCGATCATGAACCTTGTCGGCGGCGGAGACTGGGCAACGCTCGGCGTATCGGTCGGGCAGACGCTTATGAGCCTGTACATGACTCTGTTCGTCATCGGTGCGATAACCACGCTCAGCGAGTGGAAAAATATCCGCTGCGCACCGGCAAAGAAGCTGTTTTACGCGCTCACCTTCCCCCTGTTTATGCTGACCTTCGTGCCTATCTGCATAGCGGCGATGTTCAAAAACCCCGGCTGGAAGCCCATCGTCCACACCCGCAGCTTCGACTCCGCACCCGCTCACAAGAAAACGCAGAAGCTCAGCGCTTAGTTTTAGAGGCGCATTAGGTCTGCACCTATACGGAGATTGCG
>CAVDFD010000070.1:0-9056 GCA_963608145.1 Bacteroidaceae bacterium
GCGCGACATTGAAAGAACATTGAAGGAGAGACACTGATGAGCAATCCCATAGTGACCATTGAGATGGAAAACGGCGATATCATAAAGGCGGAGCTTTACCCCGAGGTAGCTCCCAATACGGTCAACAATTTCATCTCGCTGGTAAAGAACAAGTTTTACGACGGCATTATCTTCCACCGCGTTATCCGCGGCTTCATGATCCAGGGCGGCGACCCTCAGGGCGTCGGTATCGGCGGCCCGGGCTACTCTATCAAGGGCGAGTTCAAGATGAACGGCGTTGCCAACGATCTCAAGCATACCCGCGGCGTTCTGTCCATGGCACGCGCCATGGCTCCCAACTCCGCCGGCAGTCAGTTTTTCATCATGCATGAGGATGCTCCTCATCTTGACGGCCAGTACGCCGCGTTCGGCAAGGTCATCGAGGGCATGGAGAATGTCGATAAGATCGCAAAATGCATGACCGGCAGAAATGATAAACCCATCCACCGTCAGGCAATGAAAAAGGTGACGGTCGAGACCTTCGGCGTTGACTACCCCGAACCCGAAAAAATGTAAAAGCACAGGGGTGCGGTTTCCCGCACCCCAAGGACTGCCAAACCCTGTGCAGTACGTTATTGAACCAAGGTAAATGTTGGACTACGGCAAAATTTGCTTGAGCCTGCCGGATAGCGTAGCAGTACGTTATTGCATTAGAGAAAAGGTCGGGCACCGGCAAATTCTGCTTAAGTTTGCAGGATTGCGTGGCAGCACGTTATTGTGCTAAGGCAAAGGTCGGGCACCGGCAGTACCGACTAAATCCAGCGTTAATGCGCCTCTAAAAATGGGGATGTACCGGTTTCGACGGGGGTATGGAGGCAGGAATAGCGAGCGGATGCGCCTACCATCCTAAAAATGGGCAGCTTATAAATTAAAGAACAACAACGATACTGTTCTTCTCGCTGCATAATTAGCGAGCGTTCCCTTCGGGAGGACCACGGCCCGAAACGGAGCGTCGATCAGTGGTGCCCGTGAGTGCGCAAAGCTTTGAGCGCACCACGCATAATGAAGCTACCGACTCTGTTAGCCTGACGGCCGGCGCACAGAGAAGGGAATATAAACGACCGTATGCGCTCGGAGAAGTTCCTGTTAAAGTGCTTTCGGACGGGGGTTCAACTCCCCCCATCTCCACCATAAAAATGCTCTCACCGTCGGTGGGAGCTTTTTTATGGCAATAACAGGAGTTGAACCCGAGGACTCTTGGAAACGTGCCGGTGGCACGTTTCAACCCGAGGTGGCCTGCGCCGCAGCGCAGGTCAACTCCCCCCATCTCCACCAAAGCAGAGTCAGACGAACCACGAAGGTTCGTCTGGCTTTTGTTGTGTTCCTACAATCTATGCGGTCAGCGGAGTGGTTATCCTTGTGTGCCCGCTTGACTATGCCGAGAAATAAAAAGAGACTGCTGCGTAAGAATGATTCCTGCGCAGCAGTCTCTTCGTTCTTATAGTTATACATCCCACCGTCATGGACGACAAGAAAAAAGAAGCCCTGCAAGAGCTTCTGAGGTTGCTGGCTGATAACCCTGATTTGCCGGATCGGATTACAATCACCATCAAGCCCAACAGTAAACCCAAGCAGGGCAAGCAACCAAAGGACTAACCCCGGCGCTGAGGGGGAGCGGGAAGCTCCCCTCCCCCTTAGTATAAAGCTTCGGGCCGAAAAATACAAGGAGGAATGTAAAAAATGATGATGTCCGAATTTATCGACCGCACCGGCTTCGAGCCGACCGCCAAAGAGTACGCCAAGATCGAAGAAGCCTGCTGCGGCTTCGGCGGTGACAGGGATGCCTTTTTCAGTCCAATGTCAAATTCCATACGGTGTCGGGCGGAAAAGCGGCCTTCTGATATGCCGCGATATAGCGCTTGCCGCTGCCGGACGCACGCCTTATGACAGCCTGCCGAGCGCCGAGCACGGCGCACAGAGAGGGGATAAACTCCGGCTTGTCGCATAAGGCTTCCTTTATATACAGCGTGCCGTTTTCGACACAGCCGCAGGCAATGCCGCCGTCATACTCGAAAAACCCACCGCAGGAGGAAGTAAATATCTCCTCCTGAAAGCGCAGATAACCATAGTAAAAGCCGACGTGTGCCGTGCCCTTGAGCATATCCTCGCGCAAAAATCCGTATTCGTCGGCGTTCAGCCGCCTTATGCTGAGCGTTTCCGAGGATGCTGCGACGGTCTCGTAGCTGCAATAGCTTGCATTTTCCAGCCCGCAGCAGCGCTCGTACCAGCCGTAAAGCGAATCCTCAGCCGGAAGCGTGCAGCAGACATCGGCGGAGTATTCCCATGCGCTGCGCATGCACGCCCTTGTGAGCTCCGCGCCGATACTCTGACCGCGCACCGTCTCGTCAACGGCAACAGCGTATATATACGCAATTTTTTTCGTCGAGCTGTCCGGCAGATGCAAAAATGCATCCAGCACATAGGCAGCGCCGAAAATTTCTCCGCCAAGCTCTGCGGCAAAGCCGGTGCCCATCGAGGGCAGCAGCTCAAAAAAGCTGTCCACGAGCTCCGGCGGATCGCCGAAAACGCTGCACCACAGCGCTCTGAGCGCGGGGATATCGTCCTGCGTGTATTCGCGTATATTATATATCATCCGTACACCTCCGGACACAGCCTGCGTATCTCGCTGCGTATCTCCCTGAGATCGGTAAAGGTGTCGGGGCGCTTGGTGACATCGCGCAGCAGGGCAGAGGGGTGGTATATCGCAAGGCAGCGCCTTCCGCCGAGGTCGAACCACTGCCCGTGCTGCCGCGTTATGCGGAAATCCTCGCTTATAAGTGAGGTGGCGGCAATGCGCCCGAGGCAAATTATTATCTCGGGATCGACGATGTCTATCTGCTGCCTGAGCCACTGCGAGCATGCCTCGCGCTCCTCAGGCAGCGGATCGCGGTTGTGCGGCGGACGGCATTTTACGATGTTTGCGATATACACGCATCTGCGGTTGAGGTCTATCATTTTCAGCATATCGTCAAGCAATTGCCCCGCACGGCCTACAAACGGCACGCCCTGAATATCCTCCTGTTCACCCGGCCCCTCGCCGACGAGCATGACCTTCGCATCGGGATTGCCGTCGCCGAAAACGAGCTTTGTGCGCGTCCTGCCGAGCTCACAGGCATTGCAGCCGGAGCATCTGCTCTGAAGCTCATCCATTGCCTTGTTCATCAGCTTTCCTCCGAATATTTTGCAAGCTCAAGCAAAATTTCACGTTTATTATTGTCGGGATACTCCATGACGTAGTCCAGCAGAAATTTCAGCATCTCGCCGAGCTCCGGCCCCTTGAGACCGAGCGAGAGAAGATCGTCGCCCGTCACGGCAAGGTGCTTGAGCGAGAAGCATTCGCCGCTTTTGAGCACGGCTCTGAGCTCCTTTTCAAAGTCTATGCCTGTTATTACGGCATAGGCCTGCACTGCGCAGGTGACGGTATCCACTCCGTAGCGGTTGAGCATTCTCTTCCAGCCGAGGCTGTCCGCCGGCGGCTCGGTGCTCACGAGCAGCTCCGCGTCGGTGCAGCAGCGTATGGTGCGGCCGTCAAGGCGGAGCTGCCTGAGAAATTCGGCTGCGGAGGGAATATATCCGTATTTGCGGAGCATGATACTGAATGCGACCCAGCGCGAAAGCGGCTTGCGCGGCATGCCCGCAAGGTCGGCAAAGTTCGGCATTTTCCAGCCCGCACCGCTGATATAATTCTGCATCAGGCCGAAGCTTATGGCGGCGCTCATCGTTTCGGGGCGTGTCGTGAGAAGGATCCTTTCAACCTCGTCGCGGACTCGCTCGGGAGCAAGCTCGGAGGCCAGCGGTGCGCATTCCTCAATAGCGTTGAGCGTGTCATATTCTATTGTGAAGCCCAGCCTTGCGGAAAAGCGCAGAGCGCGGAACATGCGCAGCGCATCCTCGGTAAAGCGCAGCTTTGGATTCCCGACGCAGCGGATGCAGCGGTTTTTTATATCGCTCACGCCGTCAAACGGGTCTGCCAGCATACCGTCTGCCGAGAGTGCAATGGCGTTCATTGTGAAATCGCGGCGGCCAAGGTCGGTTATCAGGTCGGAAACGAAGGTAACTGAATCGGGTCTGCGGTGGTCACGGTAGTCGCCTTCGGTGCGGAAGGTCGTGACCTCGGCGCTTTTGCTGCCGATAACAACGGTGACGGTACCGTGCCTGAGGCCGGTAGGACGCGAGCCGGGGAAAAGCTCGAGAACCTCCTCGGGCAGGGCGCTCGTGCATATATCCCAGTCCTGCGGCGTTATCTCCATTATAACGTCGCGCACGCAGCCGCCGACCAGATAGGCGAGATGCCCTCTGGACTGCAAACGGAACAGTATTTGCCTCACATATTTGGGAGGATTGATTTTAGGCATTATCATCAAGCTCCAGTATGTATAAAGATATTAATTCTTGTCAATTTGACTTTACGGTATTATAATATCATTTGCTAAAAGCAACATCAACATCAAAGTGTTAACAGTTTACAGATATAAATCATAATCGTGATTGGAGAATTTATGCCGGACTTCAGTGAATATTTAATAAGCGGGAAAAGAGGCCATCTTATCGGGATAGGCGGCGTTTCGATGTCGCCGCTGGCTGAGGTACTCTCAGATGCCGGTCTTATAATAAGCGGCTCGGACATTGCCGAGAGCGAGCGTACCTCGCATCTGCGCGAGAAGGGGATAGAGATATTCATCGGACACGATGCTGCCAATATAACAAGCGGCATCGATTTTGTCGTCCGAACGGCTGCGGCTCATGACGATAACCCCGAGGTGCTGCGTGCCCACGAAATGGGGATACCCGTTTTCGAGCGCACTCAGGCATGGGGCGCTATCATGAGAGGCTATAAAAACGCTCTGTGCATTTCGGGAACGCACGGTAAGACCACGACGACCTCGATGTGTACGCATATCCTCATGGCCGCCGAGAAGGACCCGACCGTCATGATAGGCGGAACTCTGCCGCTTTTGAAGGCAGGACACAGGGTCGGAACCGGCGATACGATAGTTATGGAGTCGTGCGAGTATTATAACTCCTTTTTGTCCTTTTACCCCACAGTCGCCGTTATACTCAATATCGAGGAGGATCACCTCGACTTTTTCTCCGGCATAGAGGATATAAAAAAGAGCTTCCGCGAGTTTGCAAGCCATGTTCCCGAAAACGGCTATGTCGTTGTAAATCACGATGACGAGAACACCATGGATGCGATAAAGGGACTTGAGCGCAATATTGTCACCTTCGGCCTCACGGCCAAGGCCGATGTTTACGCGAAGAATATCATACGCATCGGCTCGCTGACAAAATTTGATATCATGTATAAGGGACGGCTGTTCGACACGGTCAGCATCCACGTCCCGGGCGTGCATAACCTCAAAAACGCGCTTGCCGCAGCCGCGGCCTGCATATGCCTCGGCATAAAGCCCACGGCCATCAAATACGGCCTTGCCGGATTTTCCGGCGCGGGAAGAAGGTTTGAGTTCAAGGGCAAGTTCAACGGTGCGGATGTGTATGACGATTATGCCCATCATCCGGGCGAGCTGAAGGCTCTGCTCGACGCTGTAGAGTCGCTGGGCTATAAGCGCACCATCGTCGTGTTCCAGCCGCACACCTACACGCGCACAATGGCGCTGTTTCACGATTTCGTGCGTCAGCTCCGCCGGCCTGATGTGGTGTATCTGGCGGAGATATTTGCCGCCCGTGAAAAGAATATTCTCGGCATCTCCTCGGCAGACCTCGCAGAGAAAATTGAGGGAGCAAGGTTTTACAAGACCTTCGAGGAGATAGAGCGCGATCTGCGCAAAACGGCGCAGCCGGGCGACCTTATCCTTACGGTCGGAGCGGGCAACGTCTATAAGATAGGCGAGCACCTGCTGGCCGACGATTACGAGACCTGAAAGAGAGATAAACAATGCAGATAAGCTGGCTTGGTCATTCCTGCTTTAAGATAAGCCACGAGGGATACAGCCTTGTCATAGACCCCTACGACCTGACAAACGCAAACTACCCGCCCATGAAAACCGCAGCCGATGCCGTCCTGTGCAGTCATGAGCACCGCGGCCAC
This sequence comes from Bacteroidaceae bacterium, assembly GCA_963608145.1. GTDB lineage: Bacteria > Bacillota > Clostridia > Oscillospirales > Oscillospiraceae > F23-B02. The sequence continues at coordinate 6,089 of CAVDFD010000070.1, forward strand.
AATTACCGCGCAGGAGTGAAGCTCTCCGGCACGGCAAGACCCTGCCCGTATGAGGTGGAGACGATAGATGCCTTCCACGACACGAGCTACGGCAGCCTGCGCGGGAAAAACAGGATACATATAATTAAATGGGACGGCTATAAGATAGTCCACATGGGCGATCTCGGCAGCTTTCTGACGGACACAGAGAAGGATATGCTCTTCGGCGCTGATGTCCTCATGATAAACGCCGGAGGCTTCCGCGCCATGCCGAGCGATAAGACAAAGCCTCTTGCCGACGAGCTGTGTGCAAATGTCGTCATCCCCATGCACTACGCCCACGACGGCTGCGGCAGCCGCCGCATGGAGCGCGTTACCGATTTTACGGATCAGTATATGCCTCTGCCGATCGTTCACTTTTACGAAACGAACACGATAAGCATAGACCGCGATACTCCGACGCAGGTCGCGGTGCTGAAATTCCGGCCGGATAAAATGTAAAAATACTTTTAAAATCAAGGGATTTAACACAAATCCCTTGATTTATTTGCGCTTATAGTATATAGTTTCAAAGTCTGCAAACTATCTCTTTTGTTTTATAGGAGGCTTTTCGGTGGCAAAGGCAAAACAACAGAATTATCTGCACGGCGCGGCTATCATGACCGCCGGCGTTATAATAATGAAAATACTCGGAGCACTGTATAAGATACCTCTGGGCAATATGCTCGGAGACGACGGATACGGGCTGTTCCTTCAGGCTTATTATGTGTACAGCCTGTTTCTCACGCTTGCGACCGCCGGTTTTCCGGTTGCGCTTTCGCGCATGATAAGCGCGGCTCAGACACGCGGACTGCAAATGCAGGCACGGCGCACCTATCAGGTGGCGTGGTGGACCTTCTTTGTCCTCGGCGCACTGTGCTCTACGGTCATGTTCCTGTTTCCCGAGTGGCTTGCTGACTCGCTCATACACAGTCCCGATGCCGCTCTGAGTATTCAGGCACTCGCTCCGGCCGTCCTTTTGTGCTGCGTTACCTCGACCTACAGGGGTCTCACACAGGGCTACGGCAACATGACGCCGACTACAGTCAGCCAGATCCTCGAGGTCCTTGCAAAGGTCGCTGCGGGTCTTGCACTGGCCGCATACCTGCTCAAGGCAGGATACGACAAGCCCGTTGCCGTTTCCGGCGCTATATTCGGCGTGACGGTCGGCTCGCTGGCAGCGCTTTTGTATATGCTGATATACAAAATGCGCAACTACCGCTTTGATTCTCTCTCCGAGCCCGACGTGCCCGAAAGCGCAGGCACGATATTCAAAAATCTCCTGAGCATCGGCATTCCCATTGCGCTCGGCTCTGTCGCGCTTGCGCTCATCAATCTTATTGATGCCGGCCTTTGCATGACAAGGCTCCAGAGCGCGGTTGGATACACCTACTCGCATGCAAAGACCCTTTACGGCGTGTACGGCAAGGCTCAGACGCTGTTCAATCTTCCGGCGGCATTCATCACTCCGCTGACGATATCCATCGTTCCCGCAATATCGGCAAAGCTCGTAATGAACGCAAGGGAAGAGGCGGGAAAGATATCCGAGGATTCGCTGCGCATTTCCATGGCGATAGCGCTGCCGATGGGCGTTGGTCTTGCCGCGCTGAGCTACCCCATCATGAACGTGGTTTACCCCAATGCCCATTCGTCCGGCCCGATGCTGCTGTGCCTGCTTGGTATAGCGTCGGTTTTTGTCTGCTTCTCGCTCATGAGCACCGCCGTGCTTCAGGCTACCGGCAGGGAAAAGCTCACGCTTTATTCCATAGTTGCAGGCGGCCTTGTGAAGATCGTCGTCAACTGGTTCATCGTTGCGATACCGGCCATAAACATCTACGGCGCGGCCATAGGCACGAACTGCTGCTATGTGACTATGTGCGTTCTCAACCTCATCTTCATAAACCGCAGCTTTGAGAAGGGTCTTTCGATGAAGAATATCTTCCTGCGTCCGGCTGTACCGAGCCTCATAATGGGCGCTATAGCCATCGCCGTATACTACGGCGGCATGGCGCTTCTCGATAACGGCAGCAGGATCATGATGGCTCTCGTGATGTGCGCCGCCATCGGCGCTGCGGTCATCGTCTATGCCGTTTCCGTCATCAGGCTCCGCGTCATAACGGCGGAAGATATGAAGCTTATACCCAAGGGTGAAAAGATAGCAAAGCTGCTGCATATGAAATGAGTGAAAATATTGGCTTTTTTCGAAAAAATACTTGATATTTGCAGCGTTTTGTGATAAGTTTTAACTCGCGCCTCGCGGCGCACGAAAAAGCGTAAATAACCCGGCATGGCGCACTCGGCGCACCGGGCTATATAGAAAAGGCATTTTGCCGCATAAATTAGGAGGATTACACATGAATAAGGCAGAGCTTATAGCAGCCGTTGCAGACAAAACAGGTCTGTCCAAGAAGGATTCCGAAAAGGCTGTCAATGCCGCATTTGATACCATTGTCGAGACTCTGGTATCCGGCGAGAAGGTTCAGATGGTAGGCTTCGGCGTTTTTGATGTCAAGGAGCGCGGTGTTCGTATCGGCCGCAACCCCAAGACCCGCGAGGAGATCGAGATCCCTGCAAGCAAGGTCCCCTTCTTCAAGGCAGGCAAGGCTCTCAAGGACGCAGTTGCAGAGTAATTACACGAAAATAATGAAATGTGATTCCCACGATACGAAAGTATTGTGGGAATTTTGCTGAGGAGCGATAAAAATGAGACTCGATAAATATCTGAAGGTATCAAGGCTTATAAAGCGCAGAAGCGTGGCAAACGATGCCTGCGATGCCGAGCGCGTGAGCGTAAACGGCCGTCAGGTCAAGGCAAGCTATCAGGTCAAGGTCGGAGACGTAATAGAGGTCGCATTCGGCCAGCGCAGCCTGAAGGTAGAGGTGCTTTCCGTAAACGAAACGGCAAAAAAGGAAGAAGCCCCCGCAATGTACAGGGAGCTTGAAAACTGAA
>CAVDFD010000071.1:0-8966 GCA_963608145.1 Bacteroidaceae bacterium
CGGCAGAGGTTTTTGATTTTATTATTTCTTTTTCACGAACGCCGTGGCGCTGCTGTTGCCGACGGCGCAGAGCACGCCGTGCTCGACGAAGCTGCGCAGCGTCGGGATTAGCGAGCGCAGCTCCTGCGCATTCGTATCGAGTATCTCGCACCGCAGCCGCGCTATGCTCTGTGCGCTCACGCCTCTGAGGAAGCGGCGGCAGCTGAGCTCGCACATACCCGCCGGATCGAGCAGCGGGTCGGTCGTGTTGACCGTGCCGATGATGATATCGTCAAGCGGAATGTCCTCTGCGAGCATCTGCCCGAGCACCTCCGGCAGCGCGGCAAAGGCCTCTGCCGAGTTCGGCAGATTCGGGTCACGGTAGGAGTAGCAGAAGATATCGCCGCCGGCGCGGACGTTCATGCCCGTGCCGTAGGCTCCGCCCTGAACGCGCACCGCGCCCCAGAGGTAGCCGAAGGTCATCAGCGACGACAGCACCTGCCACGCGCCCGAGTAGCTGCCGCCGAGGGCAAAGAGGTTGCCGCCGAGGGCGCTGAAGCCGACATCCGCCGGTATCTCTATCGTGCAGTCGCTGTCCGCTCCGGCGGGCGCTGCCGCTGCCTCGCCGAGCTCATTCTCCGGCAGGGCGCGTACAAGGCCTTCGAGAGCCGCCGTATCCGGCTCGCCGCCGAAGCCGACAAACAGCCTGTTTGCGGCAAAGGCGCGGTCTGCAAGCTCCGCAAGCTCTGCTCCGAACGCAGCGCCGCGCTCTGAGAAGCTGCCGGTAAGCTCCGACAGCCAAGAGGCAAAGCTCTCGCCCTCAAGCGCTTCGCGCAGCGCCCCCGCAGCCGAAAAGCCCGACAGCGCCTTGGTCACGGCAAAATTATGCCCGTTTCCGATGAGCGACTGCTTCATGAAGTAATCGCTCTGCACAAGCAGCTCACCGATTCGCTCGGTCTCGTCCCAGCAGGTGTTTTTGAGTATCTCGGCCAGCAGCTCCGCCGCCGCAGCGGTGTTTTCGCGCAGCATACTCGCCGAAACCAGCAGGTACGGCGTGCATTTATCCGGCTGGCCCTCACGCGAGATGAGCTCCACCCTTGCGCCCAGACCGCCGAGGGTGGCTTTTATTTTGTTCTGAAGCTCCGCCGCGCTGAGGTTTTCCGTGCGCAGCTCTCCGAGACAGGAGGCGAGGATATTCGCTGCACGCAGCTCGGCGGCATCGAAGTCGGAGATATCAAAATAAAGGTCTAAGTAAACAATGCCGTCCACGCCCGTTTTTACGCGCAGCGCCGGACGGGACGCGATATCGCAGGGCTCGGTGCCTATGGGCTCGACCTCACGCGGCACGTCGGCAAGCTCCAGCACGGGCAGCGTCGAGAGCGCCTCCTCGCTGTCCTGACTCTGCTGCCACTGCTGCATTTTTTCTACGGCAAGCTTCTCGTCATTGAGCCTCTGCTCATCCCAGTCCGCAGTCTGCGCCGCGATGCGGGCCTTTTCCCTTGCCGCGTCGTCTGAAACCTTCGTTTTCGACGGCAGAGCATATACATAGCACTTATCATCCGCATCCGCGAGCATTTCCAGCGCCAGAGCCTCGAAATAATCCGTATCGAGCTTTTCGCGCAGAGAGTCGAACACCCATGCGTTTTCTATGTGCAGCATCGGGTCGCCGCCGTAGAGCCAGCCGTCGAGAGCCTTTATGGCAAGCTCCACGCCGTAGGGCTCGGAGACCTCGCGGCAGCTGAAGGCAAAGCGCTCGATGCAGGCGCGTAGCGCACTGCGGTCAAGCCCCGCTCCGACAAGCTCCCTTACCGTTTCGGGAACGAAGGCGCGGATCGTATCAAAGCAGTCCTTCGACGAATTGAGCACGACCAGCGACAGCGAGGGCTGATATATGCCGTCGCTTATCTCAAGCCCCACATCCTGCGCAAGTCCCTTTTCCAGAAACGCACGCTTGAGCGGCGCTTCGTTCGAGCCGGTGAAGTAGTCGGCAAGGATCTTGGCGGCATAGAGCTTTTCTATCTCGTCAAAGCGGCACAGCAGCTTTGATATGACCATGTGCGCATGCTCATCCTCGCCCTCGGCGGGCTCAAACAGGACGGTGGCCTCGCCGGTGACGGGCTTCTGCTCGGCAAAATCAAAATCGGGCTCGCTGTAATCGTAATGAGAGAGGTATTCGCTGTCTATGTAGTCGAGAACTCTTTCGATATCCATATGCCCGTCGAGGAAAAAGCGGGCGTTCGACGGGTGGTAAAAGCGCCTGTGGGCTGCTATAAACTGCTCGTAGCTGAGCTCGGTTATCTTCTCCGGCAGGCCGCCGGAGGAGAAGCCGTAGCAGGTGTCGGGATACAGGAGCCTGTCGGCAGCGTCGCCCATAAGCCGCTCAACGTCGGCATACGCGCCCTTCATCTCGCTGAAAACAACGCCGTTAAAGCTTCTCTCGCCCGTTTCCCCGTCAAATTCGTAATGCCAGCCCTCCTGCATGAATATCTCGGGCTTTTCGTAGATCGCGGGGCAGAAGACCGCGTCGAGATACACGCTCATGAGGTTAAAAAGGTCCTGCTCGTTCCGGCTGGAGACGGGGAACATGGTCTTGTCGCCGAAGGTGTAGGCGTTTAAAAACGTCTGCATCGAGCTTTGCAGCAGCGAAACGAAGGGCTCCTTGACGGGATATTTCTTCGAGCCGTTGAGCACGCTGTGCTCAAGGATGTGGAAAACGCCCGTGTCGTTCTCCGGCAGGGTCTTGAAGGAGACGGCAAAGGTCATGTTCCGGTCGTCTCTGTCGAAGTACAGGAGCCTTGCGCCGCATTTTTTGTGCCGCAGGGTGTAAAGCTGCGCCTTTTTTGCCTTTATGTATTCCTTTTTTTCAAGCTCGAAGCCGGAAACGCAGCCGCCCGGTTCAAGCTCCAAGAGTTTAGTTTTCTCTGTTATCATAGTTCCTCGTATCCGCTTTACAGCGTTTTGCTGAAAAGCCTGTAGTAATCGTTATTCTCCTCAAGCTCGGCAGGCGTACCCTCGGCCTCGGGGCTGCCGTCCTTCATAACGATGATGTTGTCGGCGTTCTTCGTCGCGGCGAAGCTGTGCGCTATCATTACCGTCGTGCGCCCCTGCATGAGCTTGTCGAGCGCATCGGTGACAAGCGCCTCGCTCATCACGTCAAGATTGCTCGTCGCCTCGTCGAGCAGCAGAAAGTCGGCGTTGCGCAGCATGGCGCGGGCTATTGAAATGCACTGCGCCTGACCGCCGGAGAAGTTCGAGCCGCCCAGACCCACATCCTCGTCAAAGCCCTGCGGCTTTTCCATGATGAAGTCATAGCAGTTGGCTCTTTTCGCCGTTTCGATAAGTTCCTCCTCGCTGACCTCGCGCTCGAGGCCGTAGAGTATGTTCTCGCGCACCGTGCCGCCGATGAGCGCCTCGCGCTGGAACACATAGGCAAAGCGGTCGCGCCACTGCACAAGATCGAGCTCCGAGATGTCCTCGCCGCCGAAAACTATCCTGCCCTCCGACGGCTCGTACAGGCGCACGAGCAGCTTGAAGAGCGTGCTCTTGCCCGCGCCGTTGCCGCCGATGACGGCAGTGACCTTGCCCATGGGTATCGTCAGGGAGACGTTTTTGAGGACCCTTTGTTCCTCGGAATAGGCAAAGCTTACGTTTTCAAAGCGTATATCCGAGCACTGCGCCGGAACATCTGCGCCGTTTTCCTGCTCGGGCTCGGCTGCGGAAACGCGGTTTATCTTCTGCATCGTGCCGAAAATGCCGGAGACCGAGCCGACGTTCATGAAAAACTGCATGAGCTGGAGCCCGACGATGCCGGTTATCATGTAAAACGCGGTCAGGTCGCCGATGCTGAGCTCACCCGTGGGAACGAGCCGTCCGCCGATGACAAAGACGATGAAGATGAACATTATCGAGAACAGGCTCGAGGCGAGCTGATAGCCCGCTACGAGTATCCAGTTGAGGAAATCGGCAATGTACATACGCTTGAAGGTCGCGTTTCCCTTGCGGCTTTCGAGCATCTCCGCCGCCGCGCTTTTTATCAGGCGGAGATTGCGCACGCGCTCGGCCAGATAGCCGAGGCTGCTTGCCATGGTAACGGTGCTGTAAACGCCGAGCTTATACATGAGCTTTCCGTAAATGACGCACACGATGAGCGTCAGCGGGATTATGAGCAGCGAGTAGTTTGCCAGCATCGTATTGTAATCGTAGAGCTTTATAAACGCCTGCACCGACGTCACGATGCAGACGACGAACGACACCGCCATCGAAAACAGCGTCGAGGGTGCACTCGCATCGGATGTGACACGGCTGACGAGCTCGTTGCCGTTGTCCTCATCGTAGTATTTCATCGGCAGGTGCATTATCTTCTCCCAGAGCCTGCACCTTACGCGGAGGTTTATCGTCTCCTCCATTTTTCGCGTGAAGTAGTAGGACACGATCGACAGCACCGCCGCCGCCGCGGTCACGCCCATGTAGCTGAAAAGAGCCTTGCCGTTGATGGCCTTCTGGCTCGTGTCGATGACGCTCGCCGTGAGCGTTGCACTCTGGAGCTCCGCGCTCATCGTCGAGGCCGAGAAGATAAAGCACAGGATGATGAGAAGCCAGGGCAGCTTAACGCCCTTGAGGACGCTGAAATATTCTGAAAGCTTTTTCATATTTCCTCCTCCCCGAGCGTGTTTTCAACCATTCCGCGGTAAACCGGACAGCCGAGCATGAGCTCCTCGTGAGCGCCGTCGCCGACGAGCCTGCCGCCGGAGAGGACGATAATGCGCCCGCAGCGCCTTGCGTAATCGAGGTCGTGCGTTATCAGTATGCGCGTCTTTCCCTCGAAAACGGCATCCATCGTCTCCTGTATCCTTGCCGAAACTCGCACGTCGAGCGCACTCGTCGGCTCGTCCATAAGTATGATGCTGCCGCCGCGCAGCACCTCGCGGGTGAGCACGAGCCGCTGCTTCTGACCGCCGGACATTGACTCGCCTCCGGCGGCTATCGCCGTGTCGAGCCCATCGGGGCAAAGCTCAAGATACTCGGTAAAGCCCGTGCGTGCGGCGGCTGCGAGGATCTCCCCGTCGCCGACCTCGCGGTCGATGCCGTAGGTGAGCGCCTCGCGCAGCGTGCCGCTGAATATGCCCGCTCCCTGCTGGACGTAGGCGAGCCTTCTGCGGAAGTCGGAAAGCGATATATCCGCAATGTCCGTTCCTCCGACGAGCACTCTGCCCTCGTCGGGCGTATAGAAGCGCTCGAGCATGCTCACCGTGGTGGTCTTGCCGCTGCCGCACATTCCGACTATGGCGACGCTGCCGCCGTCGGGCACGGTAAACGACACATTTCTGAGAGCCGGCTCATCCGCGCCCGGGTATGTGAAGCTCACGTTTTCAAAGCGAACCTCGCCGCTGTCGGGGAAGACAGCCGTGCCGCGGGGCTCGTCGCTGCCGTTCATTATGCCGACGCTGCGCTCAAAGGCACCCTTGATGCCCTTTATCGTCACCCATCGCGTGAAAACGCCGTCCATTATCGGGAACAAATTCTGCGCGAACAGGAAAAAGGCCAGCCACATCGTCACGTCGATCTCCTTGCGCTGGAGCAGGATGACCGCAATGACGACGACTATGAATTTCTGTAAAATGTCGATGACCGCAACGATGCCGGAGGAGATGTTCGTAAGCTTTACCAGCTTCATGTTCGCCTTCATTATCTCGCCCGCGGCCTCTCTGCCGTTTTCGCTTTCAAAGCTTTCGTTGGTATAGGTCTTCACAAGCGGCAGGTGGCCTATCCTGTCGGCAAGAAAGCTCGTGAGCAGTCCGATGCGGCCATAGATCTTTGTGTTTGCCGTCTGCACCTTTTTGCCCATGATCAGTGCGTACAGGTACTTCAGCGGCAGCATCGCAAAGCAGGACACGGCCAGCACCCAGTGATATTCGTTTATCCGCAGCAGCGCGGCGACTATGTAATAGATATCGGGAACGAGATAGATTATGACATTTACCATGCTGTTGACCGCAGAGCCTGTATCGTTTATGATCGCGCTCATGAGATCCGAGGGGTCGTTGCGGTCAAAGTGCTCCATGCGCATGCCGAGCATCTTGCTCCAGACGCTTTCCCTTGCCCTGCGCACGCCGAGCGACTGCGCCTGCACCTGCGCGGCGACCACCACGAACGACAGCACGCCGAGCATGACATAATAAATGATCGCATCCCTTATCGCCTTGCCTGAAAGCTCCCCTCCGAGCAGGCTCGCCGTCGTGTTCGGCAGATCGAGCAGCAGCCTGTTGAAGGCGAGGTTCAGCGCCAGCGCAATAAGCACCCACAGCCACGGGAGCCGGAGCTTTTTGAGCGTAATGAACAGGCTTTTCCATGTTCCGCTCGTATTTTTTTCGTTTGGTCCCATACTGAACTCCTGTTAATTGAAAAAGCGGATGCCACATTTTATGGCATCCGCCGTTCATTATTACATTATTCGTAAACGGTCGAGAGGAAGGTCTCCTCGATCAGACGGGTGTATTCGGCAACGGAATGATCCTTCAGAAGGCTCATGGAGATGTAGCTGTCGATCGAAGCGTTGAGCACATCGCCGGTGTAGGACACCATGAGCACGGTGTCGGAAACGCGGACCTCGTCGCTGGTGCTCTCTGCGAGCTTGTCGGCTGCCTCCTTGGAGGGGCACTCGTAATAGGTGTAGGCTGCGACCATATCGCCGTCCTTACCGTAGAGGAAGGTGCTCAGCGAGGAGATGCAGTCGCTCTCGGAGGAATCCACCGCCGCCTGACCGCTGCCGGTGAGGACTACCTTCTCATCATACTCGATGTCGGTGGGATCCTTGTGCTCGGCATAGGGCTTGTAGGGGTTCTCGCCCGCGTCGGCGCGCACGCCGTAGCTCTGCTGGAGGTAGGTGATATAGCCCGTGTCGCCGGAAAGTCCCATGCTCTCGCACTCGGAGGCTATCTGCTCCTTCTCTGCGACGTACTTGAGAACGGTGTCGCTCTCGGCGGTATACGGCATACCGAAGGTCGAGGTCATGGTGTTCAGGACGGTGTCCTTTGCACTTGCGTCGCTGAGCATGAGGTATGCGTCGCACTCGACGGCAGTGCCCTCGTTGGAATAGACGACGAAGTAGAGGGTGACGGTTCCGGGGATGGTGACCATCTTCGACTCGTCGGGCAGGCCGAGATCGACCTCCTCGCCCTCGGCGTATGCGGTGTATTCACCGGTGGCGACGTTCATCCAGCCCTTTGCGAGGCCGGTCGATGCGTCATAGTCGTACATGCCGACGGGGTTGCCGCTTTCGTCGTACATAATTGTGTCGGGGTAAGCATCGCGGCTTGCGTACTCGGAAAGGGTATCGCCGAAGCTGTCGTTTTTAAGAACGGTGCGGGTATCGAAAGTCAGTCCGCTCGGGTCGGTGTGCGAGTAGTCGCCGAGCTTGACCGTGTCGGCCTTGCTGAAGAGGCTGCATCCGGCAAGGCTGAACACGAGAACAGCCGCCAGCAAAACGGATACGAGTTTTTTCATCTTGGTCTTCTCCTTTATTTTTCTTTGTAATACAGCAGGCAGTGGCAGTAGCCCTCAAAATCGGGATCCTGCATCTGCTGCCGGAATTCCTCGCAAATGCATTTGTATTCGGGCTTTATCTCCCTGCGGCAGGGACAGTAGCCGCCGGTCTCCTTCAGACCGGCCTTTATCCTTGCGACGACCGCCGGATCGTCGTTGAGCCGTATCTTTCCCATATGTATCACGCTTTCCCTATTCGTACAGCAGCTTCGATATATGCTCGAGCAGCTCTGCGCGGTCGATGCTGCCGACCGTGCGGTCGATAAGCTCGCCGCGGCGGAAATACAGCAGCGTCGGCATTGCGTCGATGCCGTGCGTGTCGGCTATATCGGGGTTGAACGTTATATTGACTCTGCCGAAGGAAATGCCCGACAGCTCATCGGCGACGGCATCGTACACCGGCGCGAGCATGACGCAGGCAAAGCAGTTTTCGCCGTAGCAGTCAATGACCGCGTACTCGGCCTGTGAAAATTCCTTCCACTGTTGTTCTTTGAGCTCTTTGACCATGTTTAACCTCCAAACTTCTGCTCGATCAGGCGGCTTATGTGCTCGAACAGCGGCGTGAGGCACAGCTCGCCGCGTGCCATCTTCAGAAGCTCGCCGCGCTCGGGAACGGCCTCGCCCATGAGCTGCATCATCTCGGCAAACTGGTCGGCCATCTGCTCGATCTCGGTCTGTCCGACCTCTATGCCCTGCTGACGGCAGAACGCCTCCGCGACCCACATCTGCTTGCACTGATAGACGATCGACTCGACCACCATCTCCTCGGTAACGCCCTCGGGCTGCGGCCACTCGCCCTTGGTCTTTTCGACATGGTCCTGCATCTCGCCCTCGTCGTAGCTGTACTCGCTGCCGTTTACGAGCGCGTCCATGAGATAGCGCATGATCATCTTGCCGCGCTCGAGCTTCTGCTCGCCCTCGGCCTTCTCGGTCAGATATGCGCGGTAGCTCTCGACGCTGTCCGCGCCCTCGATCCCCAGTGACGCTATGAGCGCGTCGCTGATCTCGACCGGCGTGCGGCGGATCACGGACTCAACGCATAGCTCGGCGGTCTTTCCGGCAAGCTGCGCCGTGAAAACGTCGCCGGCGCGCTTTCCGAGCGCAGCTGCGGCGGCCTCCTGTGCGCCGGGCAGCTCAGTGCCGGTAAATATGAGGATCGTCCGTCCGTCGGGATAGCTTTCCTTATCCGCCTTGCAGCGGACAATGTCGCCGGCTTCGGCCAGCTCCACGGCGCTCTCCTTCGCGCAGCGCAGGGAAAGAGCCTCTATCTCGCTTTCAATATGCTGTGCGTCAACCTTAATCTCCAGCATTTCGGCAGGTACCGAAACGCCGTCAAGGTCGCACAGCCTGCTTACAAATCCGTTCATAGGGTCATCCTTTCATAGCTTTGACAAATTGAACGCAAAGTTCATCGTCATTCTACATTATAACCACCCAAAACGCAA
>CAVDFD010000072.1:0-8448 GCA_963608145.1 Bacteroidaceae bacterium
ATGGAGAAAGTGCATAAATATATTGAAATAAAATGCCTGAAATGCTAAAATGTTAACAGACACCATTCTAAGGAATGGAAACGGGAATAAAACATGAAATGGGGGAGTTTAACAATGAGAGACCTGAAGCATCTGAACTGGTTTGAAAACCTCCTTCAGGAGGCGAACAATGGGCTCATCGGTCAGGCCAAAAGGGAAGGGAAGATATGCGTCGCCTTTGTATGCGAGAACACGCCGGAGCCGCTAATGAATCTCGGCAATGCCTTCGGCATCCGCCTGCATGCGCCGAACACCGGCTCGATGGATATCGCAACATACTACATGACGAGCTTCCTGTGTGAGACCTCGCGTGCGCTTCTGGAGCGCGCTATTGAGGGCGGCTTCAACTTTGCCGACTGCGTCATCGCGCCGGACGGATGCACGATGATAAACCGCTGTGTGGAGAATATGGAGCTTCTGAAAACCATGGGGGAGGGCAACGATAAGTTCTTCCACGAGTTTATGGAGATACCCCTCAAGGCCGACGATAACGGCGTTGAGCTGCTCGAGCTCCAGTGCAAAAACCACATACTCAGGCCGCTGCACGAAAACTACGGCATCGACGTTTCCGACGCAGCGATACGCAAGGCTGTTGAGGAACATAACCGCGTCTGCCGCGTCATAACCGAGATCGGAAACTTCCGTAAGGAGGCAAAGCCGCGCATCACGGGCTATGAGTTCCACATCCTGACCCTCGCAACGTATGTTATGCCGCAGTATCTCATCATTGACAGGCTCGAGGAGACCCTTGAGGAGATAAAAACGCGAGAGCCCGAGGATAAGGAATACCGCGCAAGGATAGCAGTTGTCGGCTCCGAGGTCGATGACAGCGGCTTTATAAAGCTCATCGAGGAAACGGGCGCGTTTGTCTGCGCCGACCGCTTCTGCTTCGGCTCGCTGCCCGGCAGAATGGAGATAAAGCTTAACGACGATGAGGACGCGCTCACCCAGCTTTGCCGCCACTATGTCTACAATGGCCACTGCCCGCGCATGTTCAATATGGAAAAGGTCTATGGCCGCAAGGCGTATGTGAACGATATCGCCAAGGAGTACAAGGCCGACGGCATCATATATCAGCAGATAAAGTTCTGCGACCCGTGGGCGTATGAGCGGCTTCTCGGCTCGACGATGCTGCGCGAGGATTATAACTATCCCGTTCTGTCCGTTGACAGGCCGTATAATATAAGCTCGTCCGTCGGACAGATGCGCACCCGTGTTCAGGCGTTTGTAGAGAGTATTGAGATCAAGAAGCTTCAGGGAGGTGCAAAGTAATGGCGATCGTAGTAAATGATAAAGAGCGCAAGGGTGAAAAGCAGCTGGGCGTTCTGTATGATCAGGGCAAGGTACGCCGCCGCCGCGAGTGGCGCGGTCTGAAGGATACGCTGTATGATTACAGCCGCTGGCTCTACCTCCTGTCGATACTCGCAAGGGTCATAATAAAGCCGCGCAACGTGAAGGCGATGTTCCGCTACAGATGGTTTGCAAACTACCTCGCCGTGCCTCACATGCTCGATAAATTCACCATCGGCCTGCGCGACGAGCCCCTGCGCATCACACACACGGCCATGGACTTCGTCGTAAAGGACGTTGCCCAGTGCATAGATAACTCGATAAAGGGCGACCGCAGAACGGGCAACAATGTAGAATACTCAGACAAATGCGTCCTCTGGGACGAAAACGCAATGACAGCCGTCATGATGGGCTTCCCGACGCTCAACTGCATCCTGCGCGAGGTACCGACGATGTTCTCGGCAAACCTCCTCAACCAGAACTCGGGTCTGCACTATCTCGACGTTGCCCAGCAGTTCGGCATTCCGGGCGACGTGTGCCCCATGCCGGAGGCGGAGCTCGGCGTTTCCATCGACGATGACTTCCCCGTGCTCGGCAAGTGCGCCGTTCAGGTAAACACGACCTGCGACGGCTCGCTCATGGGCAACGGCCTTATAGCAAAGCGCCTTGAATGCGAGTACGGCATACCGACCTTCCAGCTCGTAGCGCCCATGCGCCACACTCAGGAGGATGTTCAGCGCTACGCCGCAAACGATGTCAAGGCTGCCATAAAGTTTATAGAAGAGAAAACCGGCGAGAAGTGGGACTGGAAGGCATATTTCGAGTGCGCCAAGCGAGTAAACGATACGACGCGCAACCGCGTGAGCTGGCTTGAAGTCAACAGCACGCCGTATCCGCAGTTTGTCGGCGCGGTGTTCTCACTGTATAACGACACTAACTACATGGGCAACTGCGGGCGCTATCCCGCCTTTGTCGAGATCGACAGGAAGATAATGAAGCTCGTGCAGCAGGGCTATAAGAACAAGACCATGATGGCGCCCGAGTACCGCCACAGATGCATCGTCTGGGGCGTACAGCCGCAGTATATCATAGATATGCTCTACTGGATGATCCAGTGCTGGGGCGTTGTACCGCTGACGGATATGCTCTCGATGGTCATAAGCGAGGAGATAGCCGAAGAGGATACGCCCGAAAACCGCGAGCAGGCATACTACGATATGGCGTGGCTGACGATGAACATGATCATGCGCAACCACACCCATGGCGGCTACAAGGTGCTCGTTGACGAGCTCTGGGAATACTGCGAGAAGATGAACGCCGATATGGTCATGATGTGGGAGCATATGTCCTGCAAGGCGCTGACCGGTATGCACGGCCAGTTCGAGGAGCAGGCAAGAGAGCGCGGCATACACCTCGTCTGGGTCTGCCATGACCTTGCCGATCCGCGGGTATATCCCCGTCAGGCGATCCGCGAGCAGTTCAATCAGTATATGCGCACCGTTATGCGTGAAGAGCCGATAGATCCCACTATAGAGGTTCTGCCGGATGAGCACGCATGGTAAGGAGGAGAAACGATATGTCAAAACTTAAAATGCTGCCCATTAAAATGCTCGGCGGCGGAGCGGGGCTTTTCGCCGTGACCTTTGCGATATACTTCTTTAACCTCGATATGAAATTCCTCGCCTACTGCGTTGAGCCAATACTTCTTTGGAACTACGACCGCATCCCAAGAAAACAGTATGTATAAATAAAGTCAAACGAGAGCCCACTTTTCTGGGCTCTCGTTTTAAATATTTATCTTGCACAGCATCTTATCGAGCGCTGCGGCTACCTCCTCACGAGGAGCTGACATTCCGCTCTTCAGCCACTCCTCCAGAACTCCCGTCATGCCGGAGACGACGAAAACGGCCTCCATAGCATCGTATCTCGCGTCGCCGTCGGGGTGGAGCAGGCGGTTTTCGCCTATGACCTTTTCATTAAGCTTTCTCGTGATCCGCCGGAGCGACGAGCGGTTGTCATCACGG
Source organism: Bacteroidaceae bacterium (assembly GCA_963608145.1). Taxonomy (GTDB): domain Bacteria; phylum Bacillota; class Clostridia; order Oscillospirales; family Oscillospiraceae; genus F23-B02. The sequence goes on from CAVDFD010000072.1 coordinate 3,354, forward strand.
ACAAGCAGCAAAAACAGCTCGCGCTTATCCTCGATATAAGCCGTCAGCTCATATGCTAGCCTGCGGCTGTTATCCCTGTCTGTCGAGGGGAAAGCATCCTCAAACAGCTTGAACAGCCCTGAGCTTGCCTCATTTTCGATCTTTTCGTACAAATCGTACACGTCCATGTAATGCAGATAAAACGTGCCGCGCCCGATGTCCGCCATGCGGCATATCTCCGCAACGGTGATCCTACCGAGGCTTTTCTGGCCGAGCAGGGTCAGAAAGCTGCTTTCGATCGCCTTTTTTGTTTTCCTCGTTCGTCTGTCCTCCATATATACCTCCTGTGAACAGCCTGCGGCTGTCTGTGCATTAAAGCACGGCTGTCATAAAGCTGAGTATTGGCTTATGCGCCTGTGCTTATTATACTGCATACATGCGCATTAGTAAACAGCTGTTTATAAAAATTCATGCGTACAGGAGGAAATTTAAATGATCGAATACCGCGAGGCAAAACGTGATGAAATTGCATATATATCAAAGCTTGCGGCACTGTCGTTCGGACACTATCCGTTTTTCGATTTTGCTTTTCAAAGTGCCTTTGAGAGCGAAAATGAGTATTTCACCTATATCGAAAAGCTGCACAGGGTACACACGCGGGCGAATATGAAGCAGCATAAGTGCTTTGTCGGGGTGAAAAATGGCAGGATAGTTTCAGCCGCACTTTTGCAGGACCCGTCAAAAAGGCGTATAAGCGTGCCCGACTATATCATGTCGGGCGGAGTGAACCTGCTGTTTCCGGTCGGCTTTTCAAGGATACTGGATTTTTTCGACGTTTCCGAGGAAGGGCATCTTGACTGTGCAGGGCAGCATCCGAACGCGTGGTATATCGAGCTGCTTACGGTAGACATGGGCATGAAGGGCTGCGGACTCGGCAGCGGTATGATAAACGACTGCCTTATACCGTATATCAGAGAAAACGGCGGCGGAGAGCTCACCCTCACCACGAACACGGAGAAAAACTGTACCTTTTATAAAAAGAACGGCTTTGACTGCTTTGCCGAGCGCAGCCTTACGCGCTGCGGACAGGAGATACAAAACTGGAGCTTTGTCAAAGCAGTATGACGCAAAACCCCTCCGATCTCACGACCGGAGGGGCTTTAATGCTCTATTTCTGTGCGTCTATCAGAATACTTGATCTTACCGTTTCGCCGGAGCTGTCCTTGCCCTCAACGCCCAGACAGTAAACAGGGAAAGCGTAGGTCTTGCCGTCGTGCATATAGCCGTCGGCGTAATATATGAGATCGCAGGATACTATCTTGGCTCCGCTTTCAATTTCGCAAAGGTCGCCGTCGTAGTTTTTCAATAAAATGTCGGCGGCAATATCAACGCGGCTTTTAAGCTCGACCTCGGTCGAAGCGCCCGTCGGATTTGCAAGGCAGAACACCGAAAGTATCTCGCCGTCAAGGCTTATATCAACGCATATCCTGTATATGCCCAGAACAGTTCTGCCGTCAATGTCGGGGTATATATAAACGCTTTTCATATATACGCCCTGCTCGCCGTCGTCAAGAAGCCCAGTCTGATCGACGGCCTGTGCATATTCCGAGACATCCGGCCACAGTCCGTTTTCCTCAACAAAGCGCACGGCTATGTCAATGGCCTCCTCGTCGCTCATCGAAAGCTTTGAACTGGTCGCCGGCTTGTTTATGAGGCTGAACATCCATGTGCCGTCGCTGTAAATGTTTACGGAGTAGTTGCCGACGGTGTAATGATCGCCGATATCTTCCCAGATCTGCTTTTCATCATCCGAAAGCCTGATGCCGAGACAGCGCTCAATCTGCTGCTTTGCACTTTCGGTGCTCGCATCGAGCTCATACAGCTTTGCCGTTTTTCCGGCGGACTCGACCTCGACATTGAGTGGCAGATACAGCCAGTCAAACACGCTTTCGCCGCCGGACTGATTAATCTGCGGATGCAGTCCGCCCGAGCCCGAGATAAAGCTTTTTGTGATAAACGCCCCTGCGATCATCAGCACCAGCACTGCGGCGACGGCGGCAAACCGGCGCAGGGGAGAGCCTCTTTTCTTCTCCGTGCAGAAAACTGTTCCTTTATCGCTGCCGCACGCGCCGAGAATATCGTCCAGCGTGTCGGGAGCCGCGTGGGAAACCGCGGAACTGAGAAGAACTTCAATGCCTTTGCTATTCATCAGCCCTTCACCTCCATTGCAGCCGCGAGCTTTTTCAGCGCCCGCGAGTATTTGGAAAGCACCGTCGCGGTCGGCATATCGAGTATGGCCGCGATCTCGCGGTGCTTTACTCCGGCAACCGCGTGCAGCATCACGATCTGCCGCTCCGTATCTGAAAGGAGCTTCAGCGCCGCCTGAAGCAGTATGCGCTCATCGGGGCTGACCTCGTCCTTGGCGGCAAGATACCGCTCCCAGCCGTCATCGGCAATATCGAGCTGCCGCTGCGCAGTCCTATAGCGCATCCGTGCAAGGTTTTTGACTATGGTCATGATCCACGCCATCGGCTTTCCCTGCGCCTTGTAGCTTCCGGCAGAGGAGAACACCGCAAGATAAGCGTCGTGCAGGATATCCTCCGCGTCGGCAGGGGAGGAGGACATGCTCATGGCAAAGCCGAACACCGCCGCGTGAGTGCGCTCATAAAGCTCACCCAGCGCGTCCCTGTCACCGAGAGCGATGCGCTTTATCAGCGCATCGAGCACCGCATATTCACTTGAAGTGACTGTTGTGGAAAGCATTTTCAATGCCCCTTTCACAGTATTAGTGCATAAGCAGCCCGTTTTATTGCACGGAAAAGAAAAAAATTAAATTTCCCTCGTGTCGCCCTCAAATACCACGCAGGTCGGACCGGTGAGATACACGTCATGCACCGAGCCGCCATCCTGCGTGAGCGAGACCGAAAGCTCGCCGCCCGGCATGGATATTTTCACATTCTCACCCGATACCAGCCCCATGAAGGTCAGCGCGGTCGTAATGCTGCCGCAGCCGGTTCCGCAGGCGAGAGTGAAATCCTCAACGCCGCGCTCGTAGGTGACGGCCTTTATCGCGTCCTCTCCCGTTAGCCTGACAAAGCTTACGTTTGCGCCCTTTGGGAAGGCGGAGGAGTATCTGAGCCCCTTGCCGAGTGCGCGCAGCTCGCCCTCGGGCACACTGTCCCAGTCGTCTTTTATAAGCACAGCGTGCGGTATGCCCGGCTTGCCCAGCTCTATGTACGCGCAGCTGCAGCCCTCGGCCTCACGGCGCAGGTCGATGACTGAGGGGTCGTTGAGCCGTATGCGGTAGAGCGTTTTGCTTATTCTTTCGCCGGTAACGAGGCCGGCGGTCGTTTCGATGCGCTGTGTGTCTCCGGCAAGACCGTGCTCGTAGCCGTAGCGGGCAATGCACCGCGCCCCGTTGCCGCACATTTCGCCGAGGCTGCCGTCGGAGTTATAAAACAGCAGCCGGTAGTCAGCGTCGCCCTGCGCTCTTGCTACGAGCATCAGCCCGTCCGCGCCGATGCCTGTCCTGCGGCTGCAAAGCGTTCTTGCTAGGCAAGGGACAGAGGAGAGCTCAATTTTCTCCGCCAGAGTGTTTATTATTACAAAATCGTTGCCGGCACCGTGCATTTTTGTGAATTTCATATTGACCTCCGTGTTCGTTAGAAAATAAATTATAGTGATTTCGCCTAATAAGGCCCGTCCGATACTTGAATTTAACGATATACTATTATATAATATCACCAGCTTAGACGCAATATTGTTTCAGGAGTGTTAAAAATGACCGATTTTAAAGCATTATACGCTGAAAAACTTATAAGTGCAGAGGAGCTTGCAAAGCAGGTGGAGTCCGGCTGGGTTCTGGGCATGGACACCGCACCCTCGCAGACACCGGCAATTATGAACGCTATCAGCGCAAGAGTCAAGGGCAGCGATATAAAGGGCGTGAAGGTGCACACCCTTCTGGATGCGTATCCCTTTGAGTTTTACACCGATCCCGAGCTTTTCGGCAAGATGACCGGCTACTCGTGGTTCAGCTCCGGCTATGCCCGCAAGGCGGTAAACGGCGGCTGGGCGGACCTTCTGCCTACCTATTACCGCGATATCCCGCGCCATCTCCGTGCAGAGTACGAATTTGATGCCTTCTGCATCGAGGTATCGCCCATGGACAGCCACGGCTACTTCAGCCTTGCGCTCAACGGCTCCTACGCCGAGGCGATGATAGACAAGGCAAAGAGGATTTTCGTCGAGGTAAACGATCAGCAGCCCAGATGCGTGACCGGCGCTCAGCTCCACGTTTCGCAGGTTGACGCCATCGTTGAGTATAACCACGAGCTGCCCGTCCTGCCTCCCGTTGTCATCGACGAGGTCAGCCAGACCATCGGCAACCTCATCGCAGAGCAGATACCCGACGGCGCATGCATCCAGCTCGGTATCGGCGCTATCCCCGACGCTACCGGCATGGCGCTCAAGTCGAAGCACGACCTCGGCATACATACCGAAATGTTCACAGACTCCATGGTCGAGCTCCTCGAGTGCGGCGCTGTAAACAACTCCAAAAAGCAGATCCACCGCGGCAAGACAGTCACGACCTTTGCCTACGGCTCCAAGAGAATATACGACTATGTTGACGACAACCCCGCAATGGTCATCCTGCCCGTCGATTACGTCAACGATCCCAATGTCATCTGCAAGAACGACAATATGATATCCATAAACGCGGCTATCGAGGTGGACTTCTTCGGACAGGTCTGCGCGGAATCGGTCGGCACAAAGCACATGTCCGGCTCCGGCGGCCAGATAGATTTTGTGCGCGGCGCATGCCAGTCCAAGGGCGGCAAGAGCTTTATAGCCTTTACCTCAACGGCAAAGGGCGGAACGATAAGCAAGATAAAGCCCATCCTCACCCCGGGCGCAGTCTGCACGACCTCGAAAAACGACGTTGACTACATCGTTACCGAGTATGGCATAGCTCATCTGCGTGGCCGCAGCCTCGGCGAGCGTACACGTCAGCTTATCGCGATCGCGCATCCCGATTTCCGCGACGAGCTCACCTTTGAAGCCAAAAAGCGCGGCATAATCATCTGATAAACACGACATACGAAAAAGCTCCCCG
>CAVDFD010000073.1:0-8360 GCA_963608145.1 Bacteroidaceae bacterium
ACGGAGGTATAACATGAACAGCAAGCTTAAGGTTCTTATGCTCAACGGCTCGCCGCACGCGGACGGCAACACGTCCGTTGCACTGCGCGAGATGGAGGCGGTGTTCGCTGCGGAGGGAGTCGAGACCGAGCTCGTGCGGATAGGCACAGAGCCGCTGCGCGGCTGCATCGCCTGCGGCTACTGCGAGACACACGGCAAATGCGTGTTTGACGATATCGTCAACGCTATTGCACCCAAGCTCGAGGCCGCCGACGGACTGGTCGTTGCAAGCCCTGTGTATTATGCCGGCGCGAACGCGACGCTCGTCGCCTGTCTGGACAGACTGTTTTACAGCACTGGCTTTGACAAGAGCATGAAGGTCGGCGCAAGCGTGGTGTGTGCACGGCGCGGCGGATGCTCGGCGACCTTCGATGAGCTGAACAAGTATTTCACCATATCCGGCATGCCGATCGCCTCGAGCCAATACTGGAACAGTATCCATGGCTGCTCAAAGGGTGAGGCCGAGCTCGACGGCGAGGGCAGACAGACCATGCGCACCCTCGCACGGAACATGACATTTCTCATGAGGAGCATCGCCCTCGGCAGGGAGACCTTCGGCCTTCCCGAAAAAGAGGCGCGTATCGCAACGAATTTCATAAGATAATCTCCATGTCAGACAATAAATTCCCCGAAAAACTCATATCCGCGCTCGGGACGGCGGTGCTGGCGGCGGTATTTGCCGTCTGGTGCGCGAACAGCAGCTACAGCGCCGCGGGCTATACCGCGGCGGTGCTCAGCGCACTGCTCATGCTCGCGCTCTGCCTGCTGTTCGTGCCCCGATGGTGCGCATTTTGGCGTGAAGGCGAGGCCGAAACGCTCGAAAGTGCCGACAGCGGCGTGTGCACGAAAATTTTTTTGCTCATGCTCGCGTGGGACGCGGCTATCCTCGCCCTCGGCTATGTGCTGCGAAGGGCTCTCGGCTATGACGAGTCTGCGGGCAGCTATATAAGCTTCTGGCTGTGCACCGACAGTCAGCATTACATGGATATCGCCCGCGACTGGTATCTGTCCGAGGGCGAGTGGGACAGGCTCGTGCAGCTCGTGTTCCTGCCGGGCTATCCCGTCGCCGTGCGGCTTTTCGCGTATCTCACCGGCAATGAGCTTGTCGCCGGACTGCTCGTCTCGGCGCTGTGCTTTGCAGGCTCGGGCGTTATGCTCTATAAGCTCATGCGCCTTGACTCAGACGGCGATGCGGCGCTGCGCACGGTGAAATTTTTTGCGCTCTGCCCTGCGGCGTTTTTCTTCGCCGCTCCCATGTCGGAGAGCCTTTTTGTGCTGTGTACCCTGTCCTGCCTGTACCTCATCCGGCGCGGCAGGCTCGTCTCCGGCAGCATCATAGGCGCGTATGCCGCCTTCACGCGCTCGCCGGGGCTTATCCTCATCGTGCCGATACTGTTCGAGCTCGTGCACAGACGCGCAAGGCCGCGGGAGTATCTGACGCTTCTTGCCGTGCCGCTCGGCTTTGCGGCCTACTGCCTTGTAAATTACACTGTTGCGGGCGATCCCTTCAAGTTCATGGAGTATCAGCGCGTACACTGGTATCAGCAGCTCGGCTGGTTTTTCAACACCGCCGCGTATCAGACCGAAAGCGCCGTTTCCGCGGCGGGGGAGAGCGCCGCGCTGCTCTGGGGGCTGTGGCTTCCGAATTTGCTGGCGCAGCTCGGCTCGCTCTGCGTCATGATACTCGCCGCGAGGCGGCTTCGCGCATCGTACACGGCGTATTTCATTGCAAGCTTCGCCGTCACGATCGGCGCGACATGGCTCCTGAGCGCACCGAGATATCTGGCAGCGGTGTTCACGCTTCCGGCTGCGCTCGCGCTCCTGAGTACGAAAAAGAGCACGGAGCTTGCGCTGCTTGCGCTCAGCGCTCTGCTCTTTGCCGCATATTTCACCGCGTTTCTGCTCCGCTGGCAGGTTTGGTAAAAAAATAGCGTAAATTTTTCTTGTAATTCGAAAAGCCTTGTGTTATAGTAATTAGGCTATTATGATAAAATCGAAAGGATCGAATATAAATGAACGCTGTTAAACTTATTCTCACCATCCTCCAGCTCCTGTCCGGCCTCGCAGTCACCGTCGTCGTTCTTCTTCAGAGCGGCAAGAGCGCGGGTCTTTCCGGCGCTATCGCCGGCGGCGCGGAGACCTTCCTGAGCAAGGGCAAGGCAAAGTCTCTGGATGCAAAGCTTGCAAAGGCCACCAAGTGGTTTGCAATAGTCTTCGTTATCCTCACCCTCGTTCTGAACCTCATCTGACAAAAAATCAACAAAGGGTATGGCGCAGTTATTAAGACTGCGCCCTTTTTATAGCAATGAAGAGAAAAACGGAGATAAAAGAGATACTGCGCGGAGTAAAGGCGGCATTTCCGTCCACCGTGCCGATATTCTTCGGCTGGATATTCGTCGCGCTGACCTACGGCGTTCTGATGGAGGAGGCCGGCTACGGACCGCTGTGGACGATGCTGTTTTCGCTCATATGCTTCTGCGGCGGGATGCAGATCGTGGCGGTGCCGATGATGGCGGCGGGCTTCGATCCCGTGCAGATGCTCGTCATGAGTTATTTTGTCAATTTCAGGCACACCTTTTACGGGCTTGCGCTGCTTGAAAAGTATAAGGATACGCAGCCGTTCAAGCCCTTCCTCGTCTATGCGCTGGCCGACGAGCCCTTCACGCTGGCCGTATCGACGGACGCTCCCGAGGGCATGGAGAGGCGTTATTTTTACTTCGGCCAGACCCTGCTGCTGTATATATACTGGGCGGGACTGACAGCGCTCGGAGGAGTGCTCGGCAGGATAATAACATTTGATACGACGGGGCTTGATTTTGCGCTCAACGCGCTGTTTGTAGTGTTCTTCCTCCAGCAGTGGAAGGAGAAGGACAACAGACCGGCCTGCCTCATCGGCATTGCGGTGACGCTCGCTGCGCGTATTATCTTCGGCTCGACGGTGTTTCTCATTCCGGCGCTCATCGCCATGCTCCTTATCTTTTGGCTGGGGAGGAACAGACTGTGAAGCTTACCGTTATTCAGACTATTATAATCATCCTCGCCATAACCGCCGGTACGCAGATATCGCGCTGGCTTCCGTTTCTGGCCTTTTCGGGGAAGCGGGAGACCCCGCAATTTATCAAATATCTCGGGCGCGTGCTGCCGCCGGCGCTCATGGGACTGCTTGTGGTCTACTGCTTTAAAAACACGCCCGTATTCACCGGCTCGCACGGTGTTCCCGAGCTTATAGCGACACTTTTTGTCGTTCTGAGCTATCAGTGGAAGGAAAATCTGCTGCTATCCGTCGGCGGCGGAACGGTCGTGTATATGCTGCTCGTGCAGCTCGTTTTTTAAAAGTTTACAAATTCGACAGGCTGCCGAGGCTATTCGGCGGCCTGTTTTGTTGCAAATGCGGACATAAAATGGTATAATACAGCTTAACTATTGAAATATTGATCCGAAAGGAAACTTTGCTTATGTGCGGAATAGTTGGCTTTGTAGGAAGTGAGCAGGCAGTTCCCATACTGCTTGACGGACTGGAAAGACTGGAATACCGCGGCTATGACTCGGCGGGTATTGCGGTTTTGTCCCCCGAAAGGAAGCTTCAGCTCAAAAAATCCAAGGGTCGCCTTCAGGTGCTCAGGGATATGATCCAGGGCGGCAAGAGCATCGAGGGCTGCATCGGCATCGGCCACACGCGCTGGGCTACGCACGGCGAGCCCAACGACATAAACGCCCACCCCCACCTGAGCGGCGACGGAAAGATCGCGCTCGTTCACAACGGCATAATCGAAAACTATGTCGAGCTGCGCGATTTTCTCATCTCTCAGGGCTACACCTTCGTATCCGAAACGGACACCGAGGTCGCAACGCAGCTCGTGGCGTTTTACTACGCCGAGTGCGGCAATGCGCTCGAGGCCGTGTTCCGTGTGCTGCGCCGCATCGAGGGCGCGTATGCTCTGGGCATACTGTGCGTTGACGAGCCCGAGCACTTCATCGCCGCACGCAAGGATGCGCCGCTGCTCGTCGGCTACGGCGAGGGCAGCAATTACATAGCAAGCGACGTGACGGCGATCATAAAGCACACGCGTGACGTGTCGTACATGGAGGACGGCGAGGTCGCGGTCATCTCTGCGGATAAGGTGCAGTTTTATAACGCCATGGAGCAGCCCATCGAGAAGGAGCACCATACGATAGACTGGGATGTTTCCGCAGCTGAAAAGGGAGGCTATGCCCATTTCATGCTCAAGGAGATAATGGAGCAGCCCGAGGCTATCCGCAAGACGGCCTTCAGCCGCCTCCGCGATAACCGCATTGTGTTTGACGATCTCAAGTTCACCGCCGGACAGATAAAGGAAGTAAGCCGCATATTCATAATTGCCTGCGGCTCGTCATATCATGTCGGTGTGGTCGGCAAGTATAATCTCGAGCGGCTCATGCGCAAGCCGGTCGAGGTCTGCCTCGCCTCGGAATTCCGCTACTGCGACCCGCTTGTCGATGACAAGACCCTCGTCATCGTCATCAGTCAGTCGGGCGAAACGCTCGACACGATGGCGGCTCTGCGCGAGGCCAAGGCAAGGGGTGCATACATACTCTCGATAGTCAACGTCGTCGGCAGCTCCATAGCAAGGGAATCGGACGATGTGCTCTATACATGGGCAGGACCCGAGATCGCCGTTGCAACGACCAAGGCCTACAGCACTCAGCTCGTGCTGCTGGATATGCTGGGTCTTTATTTTGCCGACGCGCTCGGCACGGTCAGCCCAAAGCAGTACGACGAGATAATCGAGGAGCTCCTGCGACTGCCGGGTAAAATGGAGCAGATGCTTGAAAATATCGAGGATATAAAGCACTTTGCGTCCAATTACTTCAACCACAGCTCCGTGTTCTTCATAGGCCGCAACCTTGACTATGCCATGGGGCTTGAGGGCTCGCTGAAGCTCAAGGAGATATCCTACATCCACTCCGAGGCCTACGCGTCGGGCGAGCTCAAGCACGGAACGATCTCGCTCATCGAGGACGGAACGCTCGTCATTGCCCTCGGAACCTACGAGCCGCTGTTTGACAAGGCCATGAGCAACGTCGTCGAGGTTCAGGCCCGCGGCGCGGATGTGCTTGCACTCACGACGGAGAACAATGTTTCCGAGATGAAAAAGACCGTGGAGAACGTCATTGCCGTTCCCGAGACACACACGATACTTCAGCCTTCTCTGGGCGTTGTGCCGCTCCAACTCTTTGCGTACTACGTTGCGCTGCTGCGCGGCTGCGATATTGATAAGCCCAGAAATCTTGCAAAGTCGGTGACTGTCGAATAATTGAAAAAGCTCATGATATTTTTTGCGTGCGTGGTCTGTAAGGCCACGCACTGCTTGTTGCGCCTGCTCGGCTTCGGCGCGACCTCGCTCCCGGGAGCGCTGGCACTGAAGATATGCCCCGATGTCCTCGCTTTTGCCGCAAAAAATGTCGATATCATAGCCGTTACGGGGACAAACGGCAAAACCACCTCCTGCCGCATGATAGAAAGAGCCGTGCAGAACGACGGAAGGCGCGTGTGCTCAAACCGCTCGGGCGCAAACCTCGTGTACGGCATCACGGCGGCGCTTATTTTAAACCGCAAATTTCTCGGCGGCGTAAAATGCGAAAGCGCCGTCATAGAGTGCGACGAGGCGGCGTGCAGGCTCACCCTCGGCAAAATAAGACCGAGAGTGCTGCTTGTGACGAATCTCTTCCGCGACCAGCTCGACCGCTACGGTGCGCTCACGCGCCCGCGTGACTGCATAGCCGAGGGGCTGCGCTCATCGCCCGAGACAACGGCTGTTATAAACGCCGACTGCCCGATGGCTGTGAGCATTGCTGCCCTCTGCCCGAACGAAACCGTGTACTACGGCCTGTCCGAGCACAACAAGCCTCGCGTCGGCAGCGGAGAGGACGACCGCTGCCCCGTCTGCGGCAGAGCTCTGCGCTACAGCGGCGTGAGCTACGCGAGCCTCGGAGATTTTTCCTGCGCCTGCGGCTTTGCGCGGCCAATTCCCGCGTTCTGCGCGGACAGCATACTGCCAGACGGGAGCTTTGTACTTTGCTCGGGAAGCGGCAAAACGCTCTGTGCTCCCGCGCTTTCGGGGCTTTACAACGTGTATAACGCCGTCGGCGCCGTCGCCGCCGCAGTGACGGACGGGGCATCGCTTTCCGCTGCCGCAGCTGCCGTTGAGTGCTTCGACCGCGGCTTCGGCAGAATGGAGAGCTTCCCGCTCGGCAGGCGCGGAGCGAGGATGATACTTATAAAAAATACTGCCGCCGCCGACCAGACGATAGGCGAGGTCTGCCGCGAAAGCGGCGATAAGACCCTCGTTCTGGCGGTCAACGACCGTACGGCGGACGGGACGGATATATCATGGCTCGACGAGGCCGATTTCGGCATGCTCTCCCGCCGCGGCGGCGTAAAACGCGCCTGCGTCTGCGGAGATCGCGCCGAGGCCGCAGAAAAAAGGCTCGTGCGCGAAAATATACCCTGTAAATCGTACGGGAATTATGATAAACTTATTGCGGCTCTGCGGGATGAGGAAAACAGCATCTTCATCCTGCCTACCTACACCGCCATGCTGGAGCTCAGAGCGGAGCTCGTAAAAAGGCTCGGCGGCAAGAATTTCTGGGAATAGACGAGGATAAACGAATGATACGTTTCTATAACGGCAGAGTGCTGCGCTTCAGACCCGAGGCCGAGATATCCGGGTGCGAGGTGTGGACAGACGGAGGAGTGATCTGTCATGCGGGCGCTGCGCCCGACAGCCTGCCGGAGTTTGAGCGTGAGATCGACCTTCGCGGCGACCTGCTCATTCCGGGCTTTAAAAACGCGCACACGCACTCGGGCATGACCTTTCTGCGCTCGCTTGCCGACGATATGCCGCTTGACAAATGGCTCAGCGAGCAGGTCTGGCCGAGAGAGGCGCGGCTGAGCCCTGACGGGCTGTACGTTATGACGCGCCTTGCCGTTATGGAATACCTCACAAGCGGCATAACGAGCTGCTTTGATATGTATTTTCACAACGACGCTTTTGTCTCCGCCTGCATCGACTCCGGCTTTCGAGCTGTGCTCTGCGGCGATATGAACAACTTCGACAGCGACTATACGCTGCTGGAGGATAAGTTCCTGCGCTACAATAAAACGCACGAGCTCATCTCATACCGCCTCGGCTTTCACGCCGAGTATACGACGAGCATGGAGCGCATGCAGTTCGTCGCCGGACTCGTGCAGAAATACAAGGAGCCCATGTTCGTCCACTCATCGGAAACACGCGCAGAGGTCCAGGGCTGCATCGAGCGTTACGGCGCAACGCCGACGGTGCTTTTCGACAGGCTCGGCATGTACGACTACGGCGGCGGCGCGTTCCACTGCGTGCATATGAGCGAGGAGGATATTGAAATATTCAAACGCCGCGGACTGACGGCAGTGCTCAATCCCGCCTCGAACCTCAAGCTTGCAAGCGGCATAGCGCCGGTAAAGCGCTTTCTCGACGAGGGCATAGCCCTTGCCATAGGCACCGACGGCGCTGGCTCGAACAACGCGCTGGATATGTTCCGCGAGATGTACCTCGTGAGCGTGCTTGCAAAATATCGAGAGAGCGATGCCTCGGCGGTGGATGCGCGCAGCGTGCTCAAGGCCGCCTGCGCAGGCGGCGCGAGGGCGATGGGGCTTGATGACTGCGACGATATTGCCGTGGGCAAAAGGGCGGATCTTGCCGTCATCGACCTCAGCCGCCCCAATATGCGCCCGATAAACAACATCGCAAAGAACCTCGTTTATGCCGGAAGCAAGGAAAACGTGCGCCTTACGATGGTAAACGGACGCATACTGTATGAAAACGGCGAGTTCTTCATCGGTGAGGATGCGCAGAAAATTTACGATGAAGCAGAAAAAATAACGGAGACGATAAGACAATGAGAGAAATTGACCTTCATGTTCATACAAATATATCCGACGGCTCGGAAACGCCGGCCGATACGGTCAGATACGCCCGCGAGCTCGGCCTTCGTGCCATTGCGATCACCGACCACGACAGCGTAAACGGAGTTGCCGAAGCGCGCAGGGCGGGGAAGGAGTACGGAGTCGAGATCGTCCCGGGCATCGAGCTCGGCTGCGGCTGGTACGGCAGAGAGGTGCACATGCTCGGCTACGACCTTGATATAAGCTCCAAGAAGCTCCCGCCGGTGCTCGACTGGATCGTGCGCGACCGCGACGAGCGCAACAGAAAGATGGTGGACATGCTCGCCCGCGACGGAATTTACATCGACCTCGACGAGCTTCAGGCAAAGCACCCGGGCTCTACCATCGGCAGGCCGCATTT
>CAVDFD010000074.1:0-8246 GCA_963608145.1 Bacteroidaceae bacterium
CCTTGAAGCCCTTTTCGCGGAGCTCGTCGAGCGAGATATCCTTGCCGACCTCAACGCCGGTCTTGAACTTCACGCCCATGTCCTTGAGCACCTTGATCTCGGCGTTTATAACGTCCTTTTCAAGGCGGAAGGAGGGGATGCCCATGGTGAGCATGCCGCCGAGCGCCTTTTCCTTTTCATATACGGTCACGGGGTAGCCCTTGACGGCGAGATAGTACGCGCAGCTCAGACCGGCGGGGCCTGCGCCGATGACGGCTATCTTCTCCTCATAGGGCTTGCCGAGCTGGTTGACCATTTTGGGCACGAAGCGGTGCTTCGCCTCAAGGTCCTTCTCGGCGATGAATTTCTTTATATCGTCAATGGCGATGGGCGAGTCGATATCGCCGCGGGTGCAGGCATCCTCGCAGGCCTTGTTGCAGATGCGTCCGCAGACGGCGGGGAAGGGATTTTCCTTCTTTATCAGCTCAAGCGCCTCGGTGTAGCGTCCCTGAGAGGCGAGCTTTATGTAGCCCTGAACGGGAACGTGCGCCGGACACTGCGCCTTGCAGGGAGCCGTGCCGGAGGGCATGACATCGGTGCGGGTGGTGCGGTAATCGACGTTGTAGCTGCTCTTATCCCAAGGCACTTCCCTGTCCGACTCGTAAGCGTCGGAGACGTGGGGATCGCTGGTGCACAGCTTCTGGCCGAGCCTGACGGCGTTGGGCTGGCAGTTTTCCACGCACTGGCCGCAGGCGACGCACTTGTCCTTATCGACCCTTGCGATAAAGTTCGAGCTCACGCCCTCGGGCGAGCGGAACATTTCGGTTATGCGCAGCGCGTAGCAGGAGCAGCCGCAGCAGTTGCAGATAGCGGTGACGCCGTCAAAGCCGGGAGCCTGATTGACATCATGGACAAGGCCGTTGTCCTCGGCGCGCCGGAGGATCTCATAGGCCTCCTCCTTGCTGATGAGGCGGTGCTCGCCGTTTTTGGAGAAGTTTATGGCATTGTCGTTGAGATACATGCACATATCCTCTTCCAGATGGCCGCAGCCCTCGCCCATGAGCCTGCGCGAGCGGCGGCAGGAGCAGGGACCGACGGAAATGGCCGTCGCGTTTTCAATGATGGTCGAAAGCTCGTCGTAGGATGCTCTGTGGCTGTTGTTCTCGATGGCGCTCATGACGGGCATGACACGCATGAAGTTCACGCCGCCGCCGAGCACGGGAGCGAGCATGCCGACGCGGATGCGGGTGTATTCCTCGAAGCAGGCAGCAAGGTCGGGATACTTTTCGCACTGCTCGCGGTTGCCGAGGATGCCCTCCATGATGCCGGGCACCCAGATGGGATAATAGTAAAACGGCTCCTCGCCGTGATAGCGCACGCGGATAACGCCCGCCTTGACGAGCTTATCGCACTGCTCCTGCGTAAACTCGACGCTCTTTTTTGCCTTTTTCGCCAGATCCTCAACGGAGAAGTCCTTCTCAAGACGCATGCGCATCATGACAGAGCACATATCGTCGTCAACGATGGGCGCAAGTATCCTGTACTCGGGATCCTTGTAGGTGATGCCGGTGTAGGTCAGGCTTTCAAGGCTGATCTTGCTCGCCAGCGCAAGAATATTCGGTCTGTTGGCCATGTTGTTTCCCCCTAAATAGTTAATGTACCGTGATTTAATACAGGTCTAAACCACTTTATATCATGAAAATGCCCACATTGTCAATTATTTAGCGCTGGTATTTAATGCATATAACAAAAACTGCACTTCATTATGTACGGAAAGCACGTTAAAAAAGCCGCAAAGCACCCAAACTGCACGGTTTTTTACGCAGAACAAATATCTTCCACGCGATTTTTGCGTTTGTGCAAAAAGTTTTAAATTTTGCACTAATTGATTTACATAGATTAAATTTTAAAAATTTTCGGACTTTTTTAATCCGGTTTAGTTAAAACGACGAAAAGAGAAGCCTTGTTTGATTTTTGTCATGCAGAATTTGTTGAAATTTTAGTGCAAATGTTGACGCATTGTAAACGCCCATGTAGAATATGCATGCGTTTTGAAAAAGCCATAACTTAATAGCATCATTTCTCCCTGAGAGCCCTATTGCCCGAGGAAGTGTTTCGAAGGAGCGTTTCTTCGGGTCAGCATGGGCTTCGTTTTGGCTTTAAAGGAAGAGAGAATTGTTAATGTATACATGATCCTGATATTCCGTGCCGAGGTTGAGGAGCCGGAGCACGGAACGGGCAGTGTTATAAAAAAGAAGAGACTTAGAAAAAAAGGAGAGTCAAATCATGAACAACAAAGCAGCCAAGGGCACATGGGCGGCCGCGTTTACCGTAGCCTCCGTGTGGTTCGGCACCCACGTCGGCGGCGGCTTCGCCTCCGGCAACCAGGTAGTTAACTACTTCTCACAGTACGGCTGGATGGCCGTCGCATTCCCCATTATAGCAATGGGCATACTTGCATATGTGATATATACGGTCATGAAGTTTGCAAAGCTCAACGGCTTTACAAACTACAAGGACACCTTTGCAGCGCTTTATCCGAAGCCCTGGATGGAGGTATTCTTCGAGATATTCTATATCATCATCCTTCTTGCGGCAGTCGGCGCGGCAGTTGCCGGCGCAGGCGAGGTTCTTGCAAACTTCTTCGGCGTTGACTATACCGTCACCGCCAACAAGCTTCTTTTCAACCTCCTCATCGTTGCCCTGCTCATCGTTCTGAGCATCTTCGGCGTAAAGCTTGTTATTGCAGCATCCACCGTTCTTTCGATAGCTATCCTCATCTCCACCGCAGTTATCGTCATCACCGGCTTTGCAGCCGACCTTGACAGCATCTCCGCACAGTACCTCGCAGCAAACAACCTTCAGGCCGCTGCATACACCGACAACCCCGCAAAGGCTGTCTGGCTCGGCGTAGTTATCTACTCGGCATTCCAGTGCGTTTCCATCCCCCCGATGATCGCGGCAGGCGAGGGTCTGACCCTCAAGGGCATCAAGCGCGCAAACATCCTCGGCTGGCTCATGAACGGCTGCGCTCTGGCTGCTTCCGCAGCAATGCTCTGCCGCTGGTACCCGCTGCTGGCCGCACTTCAGGGTGCAGGCGTTGAGGGCTTCACCAATGCAATAAGCGGCATCCCCAACCAGACCGTTCTTACCCTCGTCGGCATCAAGTGGATGATGGTCATCTTCAGCATCCTGCTGTTCAGCGCCTTCGTATCCACCAGCGTCACTCTGGTCTTCACCATGATCCAGCGCTTCCAGGGTCACTGCTTCCCCAACGCCATCAAGAGCGAGAAGGTTCGCGGCGTTATCGTCGGCGTTATCGTCATCGCACTGTGCTTCGCTATCTCCCTGCTCGGCCTGAGCGGCATCATCAAGTACGCCTACGGCTACGACGGCTACTACGCCATCCTCGCCATCTACATCCCCGTGCTTGTCTGGGGCATCCCCAAGGTCAAGAAGCTCGAGGCTGAGAAGAAGGCAGAGCTCGAATAATCAGACTACATTCAGACACCACCGGCTTTCCGGTGGTGTTTGAACAGGTGAACAGTTATGAAAATAGCCATGATAGGCTCCGGCGCTGCCGGCAGCGTTTTCGCTTCATATCTCAATAAGGGCGGCGCAGAGCTCTGGCTCGTTGACCGCTACAAGGCGCACATGGACAAGGTCGCCGAGAGCGGAATGACCTTCGTCACCCCCTCCGGCGAGGAGCACCTCACGGGCTTTCACACGGCCTATTCCGCCGAGGATATCGGCTCTATGGACATGGTGATCCTCATGGTCAAGGCCACGCAGACCGACGGTATCATGCCCTCGGTGCTGCCCTGCATCGGCAGGGAAACGGTCGTCGTCTCTCTGCAAAACGGCATCGGCAACGACGATGTGCTTAAAAAGTACGTCCCCGCGGACAGGATACTCTACGGCTTCGGCACGATAGGCACTGAGCTGCCCGAGCCCGGCAAATGCGTTTCAAAGCCGGAAAGCGGCGTTATCATGCGCTTCGGCGCAGCGGAAAACGATCCCGTTTCCGAAAAGGCCGGCAGAGCGCTTGAAAAGTGCTTCTGCGACGGCGGCTGCCTGACGAGCTTTGAAAAGGATATCCGCCCCTTCGTGTGGAAAAAGGCGATATCAAACAGCGGCTACAACACACTCTCGGCGCTGACACGGCTCAAGGTCGGCCCGATGCTCGACTGCGAGACGGGCGTTGAGCTTATAAAAAGCGTATGGGCCGAGGGCTGCGCGGTA
Organism: Bacteroidaceae bacterium; assembly: GCA_963608145.1. Lineage (GTDB taxonomy): Bacteria > Bacillota > Clostridia > Oscillospirales > Oscillospiraceae > F23-B02. The sequence goes on from CAVDFD010000074.1 coordinate 4,222, forward strand.
GCCAAGGCGCTCACGGGCGTTGACCTTTGGGAGGAAATGCTCGAGGAGCTTCCCAGACTCAGAGAGGGCTTTGCAAAATACTACCCCTCCATGGCACAGGATGTGCTCATCCACAGGCGTCAGACCGAGGTCGGGCTCTTAAACGGCGCAATAGTGCGCTATGGCCGCGAGCTCGGCATCCCCACCCCCGTCAACGAGACGCTGACGCTTATGATACAGACAATACAGCAAAACTACGACAAGCAGTATTGCGAAAAATAAAATATTTCTTAATAAGGAGACAATAACAATGAAAATTGCAATGTATGGTTCCGGCGCAGCAGGCAGCGTTTTTGCTTCTTACCTGAAAAAGGGCGGCGCAGACATGATCCTCATCGACCGTTATGAGGCACATATGAAGAAGGTCGCCGAGGACGGCATGCTCTTCACCATCCATCAGGAGGAGAACGGCGCTTACACCGATTACAACTACCAGCTCAAGGGCTTCCGCACCTACACCAGCTCCGCCGCAGCAGCAGAGGCTGAGGGCAAGGTCGATGTCATCATCTACATGACCAAGGCCACCCAGCTCGAGCAGGCCATTCAGGACTCCCTGCCCGTCGTCGGCGACAGCACCGTCGCTGTTTCCCTCATCAACGGCCTCGGCAACGACGACAACCTCTTCAAGGTCTTCCCGAAGGAGCGCTGCGTCATCGGCTCCGGCGTTCTCGGCACCGCACTGCCCGAGCCCGGCCACTGCGTATCCACTCCTGCCGGCGGCGTTCAGATGAACTTCGGCGGCGCTGTCAGAAGCGAGCTCAACGACGCTGCATGCGCAGAGATGCTCAAGTGCTACCGCGAGGGCGGCTGCGACGCATACTGGCGCGACGGCGAGCCGGGCACCGACAACAACATCTACAAGTTCATCTGGAAAAAGGTCTGCGTCAACGCGACCGTCAACACCGTCTGCGCAGTTCTTCGTCTGAAGATCAGCGAGGTCGAGGCTGATCCCTGGGGCCAGCAGCTGTTCCACGGCGTTATCCGCGAGACCTGCGCCGTCGCTACCGCAAAGGGTGTTCCCATGAACGCCGACGAGTTCATCGCTCATGACCATGCCGACATCGTCACCAACATCGGCGACTACTACCCCTCCATGTGCCAGGACGCACTGTTCCATCAGCGCCAGACCGAGATCGACGTTCTCAACGGCAAGATCGCTGAGTACGGCAAGGAGCTCGGCATCGCGACCCCGACCTGCGACATCCTCACCAAGGTCGTACACTGCATCCAGGACAACTACGCAAACCAGTACTTCCAGGACAAGGACGGCAACGCCTTCCACCTCGGCAAGTAATAAATGCACTAAAAATCTCCCGTCTGCGGACGGGAGATTTTTAGTGCGTCAAACGAGAGCCTCTTCACTGGACTCTCGTTTGATTTTTTGCGTTCAATATCACTTTATCATTGCCTCAAGCTTTGCGATGAGGCCGTCGAAGAGCTCTCTGTTGTTCTCGATCGCGATCTCGGGCTCGCGCTTTGTCGTGTGTGCGAACACCGGCTCGTTCATCTTCGTCGCATACGCGGCCTTCTGGATGCGCACGGCGTCCATAGCGCACTTGGCAAAGTGAACGGCTGCCGAGGCAAAGGGAGCGGCTGCGTCGCTCAGCTTACCGGCCACGGGCTCGAGAGTTTCGATAAGGCGGATGGACATATAAAACACCTCGTCGATGATGCAGCAGGCCGTGCGGTAGGCGGCCTCGAGCTCGGCCTCGTCGGGGTCCTCCTGAGCGAGCAGCTTTTCGAGCGGCTTCTTTGCCTTGTTTTCCTCGTCGATCAGGTGCAGGAAATAAACGCGCAGCTTTTCCGCGTCCTGCTCGGCGTGCAGCATGTCCGCATCCTCGCTCCCTGTCATGCGCAGGGCGCGCAGCACCATGGACGCAGCGCACATCGACGAGCCCGCCGCGGCAGAGCCGAGACCGAAAACGCTTTTGCTGTCTGCTATCATAGCGGAGTAGTCCTTGAGGGTCTTGTCCGAATAGCTCTCGACCATGAGGTCTCCGATGTTGATTTTTTCTGCCATATAATATCTTCCTTTCGTTTGACAAGTTTAAAGCTCAGTCTTATACTATTGATAAATATACAACAAAATTTTAATATTTACAAGCGCTTGTGCAACAGGAGAGGATAAAATGAAAATTTTGCTCTGCGGAGATATAAATTCCGGCAAATCCACGCTCATACGCAGGCTCGTTTCCGACATGCACCGCGCCCCACGCGGCTACATAACCGTGCGCATGCCGGAGGACAGCTGCGGTGTTTCGCATGTCTATCTGTATGATATATCCGCGCCGCCCGAGAGGATTGAGGACGCGCAGGTCATAATGCGCATCCGCGGCGGCGATATCGAGCGGCATCCTGAGTATATGAGCAGCATGGCAGCGCCCATGCTCGAGGGCATACCCGAGGGCAGTCTGGTCGTGCTCGACGAGCTGGGGACGCTTGAGGAGCACGAGGAGCGCTTCAAGGCTGCCGTCATGAAAATACTGTCAGGCCGCTATGACGTGCTCGCCTCGGTGAAGGCGCGCAACAGCCCCTTCCTTCGCGCCGTCCGCAGCCATCCCGACTGCCAATTATATATCATCACGCCCGAAAACAGAGATGACTTGTATACCCTCCTGAAGAGTGAACACAATATATAGTGCTTGCCTTTTATTTCAAAAAAAGTGCACAAATTCGGGCTTCTTTTTATGTGAAAAAATTTGCTCTTAAATTAACAGAATTATGTTGACTTAAAGGGCGGGGGTTGTTATTCTGTCAATACAGTGAAAATTATCAGGGGGCAGCTATGAAAAGAATTACAGCTCTGCTGCTCGCCGTGCTTTGTATGTTCTCAGTCTGCGCATGCAACAACGGCGGGGATAAGACAGCAGACGTTTCGGCAAAGGATCTTATTGCAGCGACGATGAACTCGGCAAAGCCGGAGAACGCAGATACGCTCTTGGGCTCGGACGACCAGAGCTTCACAAACAAATTTTACTATTTCTACGGCATTGAGACGAGCGCTGTGCGCGACTATGCCATAGTATATTCCTCTGCCGCGAAGTCGGACGAGATAAGCGTGCTCGTTGCCGCCAAGGGCACGGATATGAAAACGCTGACCGACGCGCTCGAGAGCCGCCGCGATATGCAGCGCCAGACCTTTGAGCTCTACAGTCCCGAAAGCGTCGAGATGCTCAAGAACGCCGTCATATTCACTCAGGGCGACTATGCGGTCATGATAGTGGCCAAGGATCCAACTACGGTCGAGAGCAGGATAAAGGAGCTTCTCGCGGACGCTGATGCCGTCGAGAAGGAGTCGGCTGCGTATTATGCGGCAAACTCCGTCACGCCCACCGCCGAGCCCACGAGCGAGCCTGTCGCCACGCCCACGCCTGCGCCGGAGTACGACTATTCCAAGCCTGTGCCGGAATCGGCGGCAAAGGACGAGTCGTGGTTCAAGGACGCAGCCTTCGTCGGCGATTCGCGCATGGAGGGCATCATGAACTATTCGAGCTTTGAGCACTCCTCGGTCTACACGCACGTCGGACTGAACGTCGCGGACGTGTTCACAAAGCCCTATATCGAGACAGACTCCGGCACGGTCACGGTTGCCGACGCGCTGCGCAACGACCTCAAATACGGCAAGGTCTACGTCATGCTCGGCATAAACGAGCTGGGCTGGTACAATCTCGATAAATTCATCGAATACTACGGACGCATAGTCGATCTCCTGCGCGAGACGCATCCCGAGGCGCAGATATACGTCATAAGCATCCTGCCTGTCGGCGCAAAGGCCGCGCAGAGCTCGGATATGCTCACAAACGAAAGAGTGCAGATGTTCAACGAGCGCATCCTCGGCATGTGCACGGAAAAGCAGGTCTATTACGTCAACGGCTTTGAGGCGCTTGCCGTCAACGGCTCGCTGCCCGACGATGCATCCCCCGACGGAGTGCATATGCAGCCGAGCTACTGCCATAAGCTCACCGACTATCTCCTGACCCACACCG
>CAVDFD010000075.1:0-8156 GCA_963608145.1 Bacteroidaceae bacterium
ATGTCGTATGGGCGGAAAAGAGCCGCTCAAAACCGTGTGTTTTCTTATCTCAGCCGGCCTTTTCGGTACGGGCTTTTTGAGATCATGCTTTACATGCTGTAGTCGGCGCGGCGGATCAGCTCGAGCTGAAGATCCTTGTTGAGTGTGGTGAAATAGGCGTTATAGCCGGAGATGCGCACCATGAGGTCGCGGTAGGAGTCGGGGTCGGCCATTGCCGCACGCATGGTATCGCTGGAAACAACGTTGAACTGCATCTGCATTCCGCCGAGAGTAACATAGGCGCGGGCGTAGGAGGTCAGATGCTCGACGGTCTGCTCGTGACTGTCGTTCGGCGAGGGATTGACCTTGACGTTGAAGGCTATGTTGTTGTTCATGTTCAGCGGGTCAAGGCGGCTTACGTCCTTTATATTGTCCAGCAGGCTCGGTGAGGCGTTGGCCTCGGGAGTCAGGCCGGGCGTGAAGGGAAGCCCTGCAAGACGGCCAGAGGGGAGAGCACCGGCAAGCGTGCCGAAGGCAACGTGGTTTGACATGCTCCACCAGCCGGTGGTGTAGTGGCCGCCGCGGAAGTTCGTGTGCGACCAGAATATATCGCGGGTCGCCTTGGTGAGACGGTTTGCCATCGCAACGGCCTCCTCGCTGCCGCCGCCGAAGCGCGGAACCTCCGTGAGTATTCTGCTGCGCATGGTCTCGTGACCTGCAAAGTTCTGCTTGACCGCCTCGAAAAGCTCGGCAAGCGTGTACAGCTTTCGGTCATACACCAACGTTTTTATGGCCATCAGGGAGTCCACGACATCGGCAAGACCGATGCAGGCCGTGCCGGAGGAGTTGTACTTCGCACCGCCCTTGGTGCAGTCGAGCCCCTTCGTGATGCAGCCGTCTATCATTGCGCTCATCAGCGGCGTAGGACGCAGCACAGAGTGCGCCTCGCCCAGATAGTTGTTGTATTCGCAGGTGAGCCCTGCCATGAAGGACAGCTGAGTTATGTAGGCGTTGAAGAAATCATCAAACTCCGCAAAGCTGTCCGCCTCGCCGGTCTTGGGACCGAGATGCCAGCGCATCAGGGGGTGATAGCCGTTGAACATGGCCATTTCAAAGGGCGCGACCATGCTGAACATCATGCAGTTGGTGTGACCCAGATGCTTGCCGGAGATGGTCGGCTCGACGCAGCCGGTAGCCGACCAGTCGCGCAGGTCGGCAGTCTCGTAATGATGGTCGGCAAGCGAGGCCATGACCGCAATGTCGTTGTGGATAGACGGCGTTGAGGTCGTGTTCACGTTGACCTCGCACAGGCGGCGCAGGTAGGTCAGGGAGTTTTTCTCGCTGTTATAGCGTGCGTTGACGTTGGGGTCGCGCATGCTGAGCATTTCGGTGACCTTCAGGAACACATAGGTCATGTCGTTCACGGCATCCTCGCCCTCGGGCGTTATGCCGCCGAGTGTTATCGCCTGATCGGAGGAGCTGCCGCCGAAGAGGTAGTTGCCGATATCGGGCGTAAGGGGAACGTGATCCTGACAGTTTATATAGAAGCAGCCGATGAGCTCTATCGCGTGGCGGATATAGGCCTCGCGCTTGGCCTTGCTTCTGCACTTGGCCATGTCAGCCTCGAAATACGGCTGGAGCCACTGATCCATGCGCCCGAAGGAGAAGCCTGCGTTCGTGCTCTCCATATGCACGGCGACCCAGTGTATCCAGATGGCGTTCACTGCCTCGTCGAGCGTGCGCGCGGGGTACTCGGGCGAGTGCTCAACTGCGGCGGCTATCGTCTCAAGCTCTGCTCTGCGCTCACGCTTTAGCTCAAGGCTTGCCTCGTACCTTGCCTGCTGAGCAAGGTGCTTTGCGTAGCTGATGACGCCCTCGTAGCAGTCGATCATGGCGTGCAGCTCGTCCTTTTTCGACTGCGGTGCATCGGCATCGCGCTCAAGCTCTGCCTCGATCTCGGCTATAATGCCGCGCAGACCCAGCCTCAGAAGCTTGGGATAGTCAAGTATCGTGTGCGACAGTGCGACGTTTTTCCACATGAAGGCCGCCGCCCAGCGCTCGTCGAGCTTCTGGCAGGTGGGCTCATGATACTTGTCGCGGACATATTCGCGCATGTTGCGGTGGATCCAGAAGGGGAAGATGTCGTTGTTGAGCTTGTGTATCTCCTCCTCGGTCAGCGGAGCGTAGGCGTTGAGCATACGATCCTGCACCGTCAGCAGCTCACCCCAGAAGATAAGACCGATCGCGTCGGGATAGACCGGCACGCCTATCTCCTTTGTCGTCGTTGTTCCGGCGATGAGGTTGCCCTTGCGGATGATGGGGCGGCGGTTCTCCATCAGATAGCGGAAGGCCTTGCCCTGACGCAGCTCGGGCACCCACGGAGTGCCGTCCCTGTGCATCTCAAAACCGTTTTCGCGGAAGAAGTCGGTGAGCAGACCCGCACGCTCGGTGCACACTGCGGGAGCGGCGGTATGGTGAATGTCCAGATAATTTTTCAGGCGGGGGAAGTCCTCAAGCGCGTAGGCGGTCAGATACGGGTCGTCCTTGAGGCAGTGTACGCCGGGATCGACGCTGCCGCAGGGCATGAACTCCTTGCGCGGTCTGGGTCCTGCCGGAGCCTTCGCGTCGGACATGGTCTTGCCGAACTCCTCGCGCTCCTTTTTCTGAAGCTGCATCTGCTGTATCTGCTTATCCTTCATCATGACGGAAAGAAGCAGGTTGAAAAATTCAAGATACGCCATGTTGCCGCTGCTGGACATCTTGTTCTTGAGCATGAGGTTGAGCACCTCGTTCGGCGGCAGGGTCGCAAGCTGGGCGAGCACGCTCGTATCCTGAAGCACGAGCAGGGTGTTTACGCCGTCGATGCTTCCGCGGACGCTGCCCTTGCCGTCCATGAAGCGAATGCTCTGCTTTACGCTGCCGTCCTCTGTCGTGAGGCCGATGGCAAAGTTCATCCAGCCGTCCGTAGTCTTGAGATACGCCTGCTTTTCCTTGTCATAGGTAAACAGCTTGGCCATGAATTGCAGCACGACATGTGCAAGGGAATTTGCGACCGCTCCGGTCAATTTTTCGTTCATTTGTTCACTCTCCTTAGCAGTTTATATTTTTATCTGTAAAAATTTTCTTCAATTTATCGAGCTGCTCACGCGACTGGAAGCTGTCGGCGCTCCTGAGCTCGTCGCAGAGACTGAGCCCCAGCTTGTCGTTTTTCGGATACCATGTCGGATTGTATGGGAGGAGCCGTGCGTTTTCAATGCCGAGCTCGGAGAGAAAGCCGGCTATCTCTCCAAGGTTCTCCTCTGTGTCCGTGATGCACGGAATGAGCGGCGTGCGCGGCAGAAAGCTGTAGGAATATCTCTCTCTGTCGCGCCACATCCGGCGGATGTTTTCAAGGATGCGGTCGTTGTACACGCCGCAGTATTTCTTATGCTTTTCCCGATCAAAAATTTTAACGTCGCAGAAAATGTCGCTGACATAGGGCAGAAGATGCTCTGCCGCCCGCTCGTAGTCAAACTGCCCGCAGGTCTCGAGCAGTACGCTGACTCCGGCCTCGTGAAGCCGCCGCGCAAGCTCACCGACCCACTCGGTGCACAGCGTCGCCTCGCCGCCGGAGAGGGTCACCCCGCCGCCGGACACATCGTAAAAGGGCTTGTCAGACATGAGCTTATCAAACAGCTCGTCATGCGTCATCTGTCTTCCGACCCTTGTTATCGCCTTCGCGGGGCAGACCTCGGTGCAGTCAAAGCAGAGCGTGCAGCGCTCTCTGTCCACATAGTAGGGGTTGGTCAGAGCCAGAGCTCCGGCCTTGCAGACTCTGCGGCAGCTCCCGCAGTTTATGCAGGCGGAGGCATCAAAGGACAGCTCTGCCTCCCTTCGCTTGCTTTCGGGATTGTGACACCACACGCAGCTGAGCGGACAGCCCTTGAAAAATACGGCTGAGCGTATCCCCGGACCGTCGTCGAGCGAATTGCCCTTGATATCAAGAACCAGCGGAACGAGCATAATGACCTCCTGATTATCTGTGTATAAAAATGCCGAGGTAATAAGACACCTCGGACATTGAAGTTCTTTTAACAAGAACAATTATAACAGAAAATGACGTGTTGTAAAGTCCGTTCTGTATTTTTATAACGCCGTTTTAACAAATTTAATCGGACGGAAAAACAGATCGTTTCCATATATGAATTCAGAATGCGACATGCATGAACAGCGCAACGCAGCAGAGGATCAGCGCGAGAGGAACATAGACATAGCGGCCCATGCAGTACCACAGCTCGCCGCGACGCTTGAGGGCACCGGTGTTCACGGCGCTCATGAGCTCGCTTTTCTTCATCACATAGAACCATGATGCCGCGCCGAGCGTCGCACCGATGGGAATGATATAAATAGACACAAGATCCATCCACGGCCCCCACTTGGAGATAGGCTCCATGCCTATGCCGAAGCCCAGACACAAAACGCAGAGAATGGCGAGCACCGCCGTGCGGCTGAGCTTGGGGAATTTGTGCATCAGCGACTCCGCTACGGCCTCAAACATATTTTGCAGTGAGCTCACTCCGGCGAAGATCATCGCAACATAGAGTATTACCGCAAACAGCCTGCCAAGGGGCAGATCCTGCAAAATGGTCGGCAGCGTGACGAACAGAAGGCTCGGCCCTGCACCGACATCCTGCCCGTAGGCAAAGCAGGCGGGGATGATCACAAGCGCGGCTACGACGGCGGCTATCGTGTCAAACAGCGCGGTGTGCTGCGAAACATCGACGACATCCTCCCCGTCGGAAAGATATGCTCCGTAAACTATCATGCCGCTGCCTGTGACCGACAGGGAGAAAAATGCCTGCCCCATCGCCCAGATCCATATCATCGGATCGCACAGCGCCTCCCAGCGCGGAGTGAACATGAACCTGTATCCCTCCGCAGCGCCCGGCAGGAACGCAACGCGCAGCGCCAGCACGATGAAGATGATGAAAAACAGCGGCATCATGACCTTGTTGGTCTTTTCAATGCTGTGAGCGCCTAAATACAGCGTCAGAAGCGTGCCCGCAACGACGATGACGTGAAACGGTACGACCGAGTACGGCGTTGAGGAAAACTCGGCAAACCACGCGGCGGCATCAGCTGTCATGAGCGTTCCGGCAAGGGAGTCAAACAGCGCCTTGAGTATGTAGGTCACTATGACGGCATAGCCTATGGCGATGCACAGCGAGCCTGCCAGCGGCAGCCAGCCGAGTATTCCGCCGACCTTACCGGCAGCCTTACCTCGCGTTGCCCATGCGCTTTCGTATGCGCCCAGCGTGCCGGTGTGCGCCCGTCTGCCCATTGCAAACTCGGCGGGCAGGCCGACATAGCTGAAAATGAACACAAACAGCAGGTATATCAGCAAAAACGCGCCGCCGCCGTTTGAACCGAGCTTGTTCGGAAAGCCCCAGACGTTGGCCATGCCTACGGCAGAGCCGACCGAGGCGAGGATAAAGCCCCAGCGGCTCGCAAAATTCTTCGTTTTTTTCATTGTAACTCTCTCCTGTCAAAAATCCTCTTTTCCGAGGACTTTTTCATTTTAACGCAGCAAAGTGAAAAAGGGAAATGACTAAAAAGCACATAGCTATGAAAAAAATTAATATCTATAAAATTATTGACAAACGATAATTTGTAAGCTATAGTAAAATTATCGAAAAACAATAATTTAAGGAGAGCGGAATAATGGATAGAAAAAAGCTGTTTACCATTCTCGCGGCGGAGAGCGTTTTTCTGATCGTTCTCTGCGCACTGACGATGAAGCTGCCGGATTCTTTTTCGTCGATCCTGAACTTTCCCTTTGAGCAGATAGGCGCGGGACTGTCCGCGCTGCACGGGCTCGGAAGCATAGGCGCAGGTACGGCATACGCGCTGCTGGTGGGCTTATCGCTGCTGACTGCCGTGCCGGCTGTACGCGGCAAAAAAACGCCGGTGGAGCGTGCGATTCTGGTGCTTTTTGCGCTGTCGGTGTTTGCAACGCTGTACGTCATGATGAATCCCTGGAGCGTGACAACGCCGTATGACGATGCCAGAAACTATGCAAAGCTGATGTTCAGCATAACGACGTGGTCGGTGCTGATCCTGTACCTCGTTGTGCGCGTTGTCCGGCTGCTGCGCGAGGGCGACAGGGATACGCTCACACGCTATTTCGATATCGCGCTGTATGCGCTTGCTATGCTGTGCGCGGAGGATATCGTGGTCCGCGGCGCAGGCAGGGTGCAGACGGCGATGGTGCTGAGCTACAGCGGTATTGATTTTCTGTTTGCGCTTCTGAGCTATGCCGCTATGGCACTGCCGTATGTGCTGAATATAGTGATAATCATTTACGTCGGCGAGTTCATGGACGCGGCGTGGAGCGGCGATGCAGAAACACTTCCGCAGAAGGCCGAGCGCCTGACGAAGCTGTGCTGCGAGTCTCTTGTGGCAATGGCGGCAATGACCGCGGGGCTGAATGTTTTGCAGGTCTTATTCTCGGAGCTTTTGACAAACATCAGCACGAGCCTGCAAATACCCGTTTTCAGCATCGCATTTACTCTGTTTGCCCTGCTGTTTACGCGCATTCTGGTCGAAAACCGCAGACTGCGCGACGATAACGACCTGTTTATTTGAGGTGCAGAGATGGCAATCAGAGTGCATCTTGAGGATGTTTTGAAGCAGCGCGGCATGACCTCAAAGGAGCTGTGTGCGCTCATCGATATAACGGAGGCAAACCTCTCCATTCTGCGCAGCGGCAGGGCAAAGGGCATAAGATTCGGAACGATAAACAAGATATGCTACTATCTCGGCTGCGATGTGGGGGATATCCTGAAATTTGACGGCGTATTGGAGGATGAAGATGAATAAGACACTGAAAACAATAATTATCGCCGCCGTGATACTCGGTGCGATGGCCGCGGCCTTTGCGCTCGGTGCATCGGGGAAGCTTACGGCGGAAAAACAGCAGAATGACCGGCTCGTGGGCGTGCTGCTCACAACGCAGCCGCTGACGGAAAGCGGCGACGGCAGGGTATATGCCGAGTACATCGACGAGGAGTATGTGTTCAAGGGCACGGAGGGTATTCGATGCTTTTTCACAAAAGAAAACACTAATGCAATAGTGACGCACACGGATGAGCCGCTGACCGATGTGGACGCGGGGATGAACATGGTCGATGACGAGCAGGAAACGTGGTGGATAAAGGCAAATATCTATATAAGCACAGAGTTCGAGGGAGTAATTTATACCAACAACGTCTATCAGACCGAGTCCGGCGAGGTCTACGCCGTCGAAGGCTCCGGCATGGAATGGACCGGCGGGCTGGAGGATACGAGCAACAGCATTTCGGTAAGCGACAGCGTATCGGCGGCCTATGAAAACGGCAAAACAAAGAGCTGCGGCACGAGCATAGAGCTTACGCTGAAATATATTGCCGCGCCGGAGAAGATAATCGTTTCGCAGTTTGACGGCGAGGGCAGGCTTTTGTCAAACGAGAGCTTCACGCCAGGGGAGCTGCCCGACAGCATGGAAAGTGCTGCCGCGTACATCGTTGCCGGCACGGTCTCGCAGAGCGGAACGCAGTACGAGGTGTTCCAGCCGGGCGACGGGAGCCTGAAGGCGCTGTACTGCCGCGATGACAAGATATGCGTCAAGCAGCGCTGCCTTGTAAACTGGGAGGACAGATAAAATGACGTATACGCAGACATATTCATCTCCGCTCGGCGATATCCTGCTTGCTGCAAATGACACGAGCCTCACGGGACTCTGGTTTTTCGGCGCGAAGTATTTTGCCGAGGGACTGGAGCCGGAGCGCGAGGAAAAGCTAACGCCCGTGCTGGAGCAGACGGTAAGATGGCTAGATATATACTTTCAGGGTGTCGAGCCCGACTTTACGCCGCCGCTGGAGCTGCACGGCTCGCCCTTTCGCCGCCGCGTGTGGGCGGAGCTGATGAAGATACCATACGGAGCGACCGTCAGCTACGGCGAGATAGCAAGGGCGCTCGGAGTAAACAGCGCGCAGGCCGTCGGCGGAGCGGTGGGACATAACCCGATAGGCATCATAGTGCCCTGTCACCGCGTCCTTGGTGCGGACGGCAGTCTCACGGGCTACGCCGGAGGAACGGACAAAAAAATGCGCCTTCTCGAGCTTGAGAAGGCAAAATAAAAAAGACGGGGTAGCCCGTCT
>CAVDFD010000076.1:0-8053 GCA_963608145.1 Bacteroidaceae bacterium
TCAGATTTTTTCGAAGGCCTGCTCAAAGTCGGCGATTATATCGTCAACGTTCTCAAGGCCGACCGACAGGCGGATAAGTCCTGCGGATATGCCTGCGGCCTTGAGCTCATCCGGACCGTAGGTGGAGTGCGTCATGGATGCGGGGTGCTCGATGAGCGTTTCCGCATCGCCGAGCGAGACTGCGATGGTGCAGAGCTTCAGCGAGTTGCAGAACTTCATACCGGCCTCCTTGCCGCCCTTGACCTCGAAGGAGATCATGCCGCCGAAGCCGCGCATCTGCCGCACGGCTATATCGTGCCCCGGGTGCGAGGGCAGACCGGGGTAATACACGCGCTCGACCTTGTCGTTATTGAAAAGGTACTGCGCGATCTTTCCGGCGCTTTCCGTGTGACGGGCGACGCGCAGCTCAAGGGTCTTGAGGCCGCGCAGAATGAGCCACGCCTCGAACGGACCGAGCGTGGAGCCTGTCATGTCCTTGAGACCGAACATCTTCACCCGCGATATGAACTCTGCCGAGCCGACGACAAAGCCGGCTATAACGTCGCCGTGGCCGTTGAGGTATTTCGTAGCCGAATGCACCACGACATCCGCGCCGAGCTTCAGGGGATTTTGCAGGGCGGGGGAGGCAAAGGTGTTGTCGCACACGACCTTGATACCGGCATTGTACTCATGCGCGGTCCTTGCGATGAGCTCTATGTCGGTTATCTTGAGGTTCGGATTCGCGGGAGTTTCGAGATAAACGGCGACGGTATTTTCCTTGAGGTTTGCCTTGAGGTTTTCGAGCTTGCTGAGATCTGTGAAGCTGACCTCAACGCCGTACTCCGTCATGCCGTGGTTGAGCAGCGCGAAGGTACAGCCGTAGAGCGTTTCGTCGGCGATGATGTGCTTGCCCGCGCCCGCTATCGACCACAGGCAGGAGGATATCGCGCCCATGCCGGAGGCCGCGGCAGCGCAGGCCTCGCCGCCCTCCAGTGCCGCGATCTTGTTTTCGAGCACAGCCGTCGTCGGGTTCCCGAGGCGGCTGTAGATGTAGCCGGATTCCTCACCTGCGAAGCGCCTGCCGCCCTGCTCGCAGTTTTCAAAGAAGAAGGTCGAGGTCTGATAGATGGGCATCGTCAAGGAGCCGTACTGCGTGTCCCTGATGTTGCCCGCGTGGACTGCGCGTGTGCCGAATCCGGCGTTTTCAAGCATTTCTTTTTCCATTTCAATCTCCAATCCTTATAAATTTAATGTTTGCCTTATTTCCCTTGAGATTAGTATATATTATATATAAAAAAGTGTCAAGAAGATATCGAAAATTATGTCATATCGCACAATGATGTGAAAACTATGATTTTTTCTTGACAATCAGGCTACTTTGCATTACAATATACTCATGTACTATGTAATGCAAAGTAGAGGTGTACGATGATACCGTCACAGATGCTCAAGGGCACGCTTTCCGGCTGCATACTTGCCATAATCTCCCGACAGGAGACATACGGATATGAGATAGCGGAAACGCTCAGCGCCTACGGCTTCGGCAGAATAGCGGAGGGGACGATATATCCGCTGCTGCTGCGGCTTGAAAAGAACGGTCTGGTGAGCACCCAGTACCGCGCCTCGGAGCTCGGGCCGCAGCGCAAGTATTACAGTCTTACGCCGCTCGGCAGACAGGAGCTGGACTCGTTTACCGGCAGCTACAGGGAGCTGTGCAATGCCGTTGAAAATGCTATCAGGGGAGGAAATGAGAATGAGCAGTGAAGCAAGGGCTCTCAGACGTGAAAACAACGAGCTGGAAAAGCGGCTCAGCCGCGAGATGAACGATGTGCTGACCGACATCGTGGTTTACATAAGAAATGCTAATATCAGCGACCTCGAGCAGGAAAGAGTGCGCCGCGACATAACGCAGATGCTCATTGACGGGCAGAGCCGCGGCTACGGAGCGCCGAGAGTCATAGGCGGCGACTACAAGGCCTTCTGCGACGAAATAATCGCGGAGATACCCAAGATAAGCTCAAAGCAGCGGCTTTTGACCGCCGTGCGTGACACATTGCCAGCGCTGTGCGTGCTGTTCGGTGTCTGGGCGGCATTCGCAGCGCTCACACAGGCGATAAAGGGCGAGGCGTGGTATATAACGCCGCTGTATGCCTCCGATGTGCTCATCGGTGCGGCGCTTTTACTTGCGGCTACGCTGACGGTGGTTTACATAACTAAAAATTCATTCAGCGCCAGCGGCTATGTGCTCGTGTGCCTGCTGCTGCTCATCGTGGCCATAGCGGTCGTCGGAACGCTGCTTTTGCCGAAAACGCTGCTCCTGAGCCCGCACATTGCAGCCGATGCCGCGCTGCTGCTTTTGCTGTACTCCGTGTACAGAATAATAGACAGCAGGGTGTAGTAAGGTAAAAATATATCCCCGAAGTTCACTGAACTTCGGGGATTTTAATATCTTGTTATGTCCTGAGCGCTTCTCTCAGCTTTCGTGCATGAGGCCGGCGGTGTTTGCCTTGCTCTCGTTTGAACGCTTGAGATAGGGCTTGCTGACGATGTGCAGCAGCATTCCGACGGGGATAGCAATGACCGCCATCAGCAGCAGAACGAGGATGCATTTTGCGTATGTACCGTTGTAGCTTCCGGCTATCGTCTCGCGCATTGCGTTCATCGAATACTTGAACGGCATCACGCCGTAGAGCACCTGGAAGAACTTCGGCAGCATCTCGACGGGGTAGGTTCCGCCGGAGCCCGCGACCTGAATGACCAGAACGATGATCGAAAGCGCCTCGCCGGTGCTGCCGAGAGCAAACACGAAGCCGTAGTTTATAAGCGTTGCCACAAGGCTTGCAAGCGCTGCCGCGAGCCAGTACAGGAAGGGGTTATAGCACTGGATTCCTATGTAGAAGAGGTTGCCGAGCACCGTTATGAGCGCCGTAAGCTGACCGATGGCGAAGAAAATGAAGTAGCGTCCGAAGTATGACTCGGTGACTGTCAGCGTGGGGAACTCATTGCGGTTCTTTATATGCGGATGCATGAGGCTGACGCTCAGCAGAGCGCTTGCCCATATTGCCAGCACGGTGTAGAACGGAGCCATGCCGGAGCCGAAGTGATCGAGGGCGTAGACTCTGACTACCTCAAGGCTTGCGGGGGAGGAGATGTAATCGACAAGGCTGTTGACGTCGTTGTTCATGAGATCAACGATGCTGGAGACGCTTTCGGATGAGCGCAGCTCGTTTACATTTGCTTGAACGTTGGTAACGAGCTCAAGCATGGTGTTCATAACGTCGCGTGTGCCGTTTATGCTCTGTGTGCATGAGCTGAGCGCGGAGGTGAACTGTTGTAATGTGAGCGCCTGACTGTCCACGTCGCCCTGAATCTGTGCAATGAGGGAATCGAGGTTGTTCAGCGAATCCTGAAGCGTCGTCATGGAGCTTATGAGATTGCTGTCGATGCTGGTCTGCTGAAGAATATCGTCAAAGCGGATAACGCTCTGGTGGAGCTGCTTGTTTACATCATAGTACAGATCGTTGAGGATCTCGGCCTCATACTCGTTTATGCCGCCCTCGCCGTACAGCGCGTCCCAGTCGATATAGGTCTTGCCCGCACCGGCAGGGTCGCCGCCGGTAGCCTCGTCGAGCCTCTCAACGGTGTTGCGAAGCTGCTCGGAGGTGTTTCTTATGGCATCGGCTGAGTATATGACATTCTCCTTGCTGGTCGCAAGGCGATCCTGCATGTTGGAGATGCTTTTGCGGCTGTTGTTGAGCATATTGACAACGTCGGGGAGAAGATTGCTGGTCATCGTCGTTACGTTCAGCGCCGACTGAGTTACGGCGGCCATTGAGTCCATGATGGAGACATAGGCGCGCAGATCGGTCTTTATGTTTTCAAGCTGATCGTCGAGGTCGTCCAGAGACAGGGAGCTGTCGCCGCTCATACCGGCGAATACCGAGGTGAAGTTGGATATCTCATCAACGAGGGAGGCGAGGAATATGCTGTTTACCTCGTCCTTGACGATGCTCTGAGCGCGGTCGGTAACACGGGAGGCGACGGCGTTCATCTTCTGGTTGTCGTAGTAAATGATCTCCGGACTTTCAAACTCGCCGTCGGTAAAGCCGAGCATGGCGGAGCTGAAGTCGGCAGGGATAACAAGACCGGCGTAGTATTCGCCGCTGTACAGACCGTCCTGAACGGCCTGCTCGGAATCGACAAACTGCCAGTCGATCTGATTGTTGCTCTTGAGCTTTTCAACGATTATATTGCCGACATTGAAATCCACGCCGAGGAAGGTCGTGCCCTCATCCTCGCTGGCAACGGCGATGGTGAGGTTCTGCGTCGAATCGGGAGTATAGGGATCCCAGTTCGATATAATGTTGAACCAGGCGTACAGACAGGGGATAAGAGCCAGACCGAAGACGCAGACGACCGCAACAACGCTCCTGCTCAGACGCTTTATGTCCGAACGGATGATAGAGAAAACATTTGAAGTTTTGTCCTTTATTTTGTTCATTGCATTACTCAGCTTTCGTAGAGATCGGTTTATTCGTCTTCGGCTTTGGGCGCTTCCTCGTAGTTATCGTACTGAAAGCTCTCGGCCTTGGCATCGTCGTTTTCCGGCGAACGGCTGCGGATAGATTCGAGTATCGCCTCGGCACGCTTATCACCGCTTGGCTCGGCGCTTTCGCTTATCGCCGGCGGCTCAGGCGTATCGCTTTCAATGCGGGCTATCATTTTTCTGAGCGTATAGTCCTGATACTCAATAACTATAAGCACGGCGGCGATAATGAACATTGAGACTATCCACAAAACGAGAAAGATCGTTTTCGAGCTGTTGGTGAAAAACAGCATTACAAGGAAGATAGTCGGCACTATCAGCAGGCTTCGAAGAGCCATCCTCATGCGTCTGACGTTGTTCTCGTGCATCTGCTCGAGGCATTCCATCAGATCCTTATACTTTTTTTCGTACTGAGTATCCATAGTGCTCTCCTGTAGTTTTTACATCATTTCCGTCTTGTCGAGCTGCTCGTTCATGTACTTGTTTATGCCGCTGAACGAACGCTTTGCAAATATGCCTATCAGCAGGCCGACGGCGAAGAACAGCATAAGCTGAAGCAGATAAATGAGGTACTGGTTCTGGTACAGCCCCGCGATAGCCTCGCGCATGGCGTTGATGGCGTAGGGGAAGGGGAAGAACAGGTATATCTGCTGGAAGAAGGTCGGCAGCAGCTCGATGGGGTAGGAGCCGCCGGAACCGGCTATCTGAATTATAAGTATGACGACGATGAGCGCTCTGCCGATATTGCCGAAGGCGACTGCGAAGGCGTAGGCGAGCATAGAGCAGGCAAGTGAGGTGATAACACCCGACAGGAGCAGAAGCCCCGGATGCACGCAGTCAACGCCGAGAATGAGAAGGTTGCCGAGCATGATGACGAGCGTCTGAAGCTGGCTGAGCAGGAAGAACAGCAGATATCTTCCGAAGAAGCGCTGCTTCTCTGTTGCCTCGGGCACGGGGATGGGCGCGTCACAGTTGACAATGGCGTTTATTATGACGCAGCCGACCCAGATGGCGAGCATGGTGTAGAACGGAGTCATTGCCGCACCGTAGGATTCGACGGGGTAAACGCTCTTGGATACCATCGAGACGGGGCTTGACAGGAACGCGCCGATGCTCTCGGGATCGACATTGAGGAAGTCGAACACGTTCTGGATCGTGCCGTTTTCGGGATTGCCGTCGAGGACCTCAATAAATTCGTCGATCCTGCTGCTGTAGGAGGTGAGCAGGTCCTTGACCTGAATGAGCGCATTGTTGACCGCGCCGAAGGTGCTGCCGAGCTCCTGGATGATGGGCGTTGTTTTGCCGAGAATGCCGCTGAGATCGAGCAGCAGGGTGGATACCTCACTCAGGCTGTCCTGAAGGTTGTTGAGCATAGTATCGAGCATGGGATAGACGGTCTCGGTGAGGGTCACTCTGGAGGTCTCAAGCAGGTCGCTTATAAGCTGAAGGTCATTGATGAGGTCAATGTCTCTGTTGCCGCTGAGAATATCGTCCAGAACATCCTGCGCGTCCTTGGTGCTGCTCTGCGCACTGTCGATCGAGCCGGCAACGTCTGAGGTGTCGCTTCCGCCGGCTGTTCCGATGGCCTCAGCCGTTGCGCCGAGAGCGTCGATCTCCTGCTGGACGATCTGAGTGTCGCTCTGCGCGGAGAGAAGCGCCTCCTGACGAACCTCGGGATCGGAGGTGTTCTGCGCCTTGGTGAGGTTTGCCTGAATGCTTGTTATGCGGTCGTTGGTATCCTCCTGCATGAAGCCGACGAGGGATTCCATCGACTGCTGTGTCTGCGAGGCATCGTTAAGATCGTTGTATTCATAGCCGGTCACGGCCTCGTAGACCACGGGAACGGCGACGGTCTCGTAATCGGTCTTGACCGCTTCAATGGCACTTTTGTTGTGCGCGGCAAGAACGCGGGTCTGCTGAGCATCGACCGAGCCGCCGTTGAGACCGAGCTTGTCACGAAGCTGAGTGATCTTGTCGGTGAGCTTGTTGAGCGCGGTGAGCGCATCCTCGACCTCGGTGTTGGTAAGACCCGAGTGGGTGAGGTAATCTATAAGCTCCTTGTACTGCCGCTCAAGCTCTGCCAGCGCCTGCTTTGCCGCATCCGCGTCGTCAGTGCCGCCGTTATAGAGCCTGTCGAGCTTGTAGATAGCCTCGTTTACGGAGTCACGAAGCTCGGAGAGCATATTGTTGACCTCTTCGTTTATCAGTGCAAGATCCTTTTTGCTGTCCTCAATGTACACGATCTGCTTGGAGATGTTCACTCTCTCGTTGCCTATGAGGTAGATCGAGTAGTTGAGGGTGTTGTTAGTGCGCTGAAGAGTGTCGATAAGCGTATTGTTTGCGGAAATGAACTGGTCGATGGTCCCGCTGTAGCTGACGAGATTGTCGTTTATCTTCTCAAGCGTATTTCTGAGCATTTCGGAGGACGAATTGCCCTGAACGTCGGAGGAGAAGCCGTTGAGCTTGTCAAACAGCGTTTCAACGACGGTCGAGATATACTTTTCGTTTACGATCTTTTTCACCTTATCACCGGCGGCCTCGACGACCTTTACGGCGACGGCGTTTGTTTTTTCGTTCTGGTAGAACTTTATTGTCGGACTGTACATATCCGTGCTCAGGAAATTGTACATATTATATGTAAAGTCGGGCTCGATGATTATCGCGGCGTAATACTTTCCCGCGTAAAGATCCTTGACTGCCTGATCTGCATCGTCAAGGAAGACAAAGCCGAAGTTTTCATCATCCTTTATCTCTGAAATGAGAGTCTTGCCCATGTTGACGATATTGCCGTCGGAATCCATATAGTCCTTATCGTTTGAAACGACTGCAATGGAAACATCCTTCGTCTTGCCGTAAGGATCCCAGAAGGCATAGATGTTGAACCATGCGTACAGGGCGGGCAGCACGAGAATAGCCAGTATGATGAGGAAGGCAAAGAAGTTCCTGTAAAGCGCCCTCAGATCATGTTTGAAAATTCTGAAAATATTACGCATATCGGACAATACTCCAGTCGGATTTAAGAGTAGTATAATATGTATAGCGGCAGCAATTTGTCGATTACAAAATGGTAACGATTTAGATACAATGATATTGTACAGGCATTTAAAATAATTGTCAAGTAGACATAACCACATTAACATATAAAATTTTTGTATAGTTGTGGTCTGTGAAAATTGCGACACAACATCTTGTATGTACAAAAAATTTAGCAGTAATTACATGCTGCCGGAGAGAATATAATGCCCGTTTGAGGCAATGATAAGTATCGGGTCGAAGGTACAGTACCCAATACAGAAAAGGAGATGTAAAACTATGTCTAACAATTCCAGCAATCATCTTGTTGTTCCCGCCGCACGTGAGGCAATGGAAAAATTTAAGATGGAAGCGGCAAACGAGGTCGGCGTAAACCTGAAGAACGGTTATAACGGCGATATCACCGCCCGTCAGGCCGGCTCCGTCGGCGGCCAGATGGTCAAGAAGATGATCCAGGCATACGAGAACGGCCTGAAGTGATCCTTCGCAAAGATA
>CAVDFD010000077.1:0-7951 GCA_963608145.1 Bacteroidaceae bacterium
CGGCATGATGTGAAAACGCCTCTGAAAAAACTTGCCTGTTCCGCCTACGCCAGACCAAGAACAAAATACAAGCGAAAAAAGACAGCTTGGATTTATACATCCGAGCTGTCTTTTCAGCATTTGATATTAAATTAGTGCCATCTAAGCGGAACAGGCAAGCCTGTTCCCTACGCTAAATTTGTGTTTGCCTGTCGGCAAAGGATTTGATAACACCTCATCCGTCAGCCTTGCGGCTGACACCTTCCCCTCAAGGGGAAGGCAAGGGTGCGCCGATTTCGGTGCGTCAAAAACCGTCACAAGCGGAACAGGCAAGCCTGTTCCCTACACGGCGCGGCGCAGTTTTTGAGATGCTGCACAAACATTCCACCGCACTATCGGGAAGCGAAACGCTGTAGTTTCCTCCAGTGTCTCGATACCGTGCACCTGTAATATGCGTATCCGTGACTGCCTCAATGCGCCACTGAAATCAAGCGATGGCGGCGTTCTGCTCGTTCTTTGCCTTGATGAACTCGTAGGCGGTGAGGCCGCCGATGAGGACGAGGCCGAAGAGGTCGGTCTTCCAGCCGGGGATGATAAGTCCCAGACCGCCGACGAAGAACAGGATGCGCACGAACCAGTTGAGCTTGCGCTTTACGAAGCCGTTGAGACCCGCCGCAACGCCGTAAATGCCGAACATCGCGCTGATGCAGATGGATACGACCTCGATCCAGCTGTTGACGTCGATGAAGAGCATCGAGGGGCTGTAGGCAAAGACGTAGGGGACGATGAAGGCCGCGATCGCAAGCTTTGTCGCGTTCACGCCGGTTTTCATGGGGTTGGACTTTGCGATAGCGCTGCCGGCGTAGGCTGCGAGCGCAACGGGCGGGGTGATGTCGGCGACGATGCCGAAGTAGAACACGAAGAAGTGCGCTGCGACAGTGGGAACGCCGAGCTTTTCGAGGATCGGCGCACAGGTGGCGGCCATGATGCAGTAGTTCGCGGTGGTCGGAACGCCCATGCCGAGGATGATGCAGCAGATCATGGTCAGGAACAGGCCGATGATCAGGGTGTTGCCGGACAGAGCGACGATAGCTGCGATGAGCTTGGAGGCAAGACCCGTTACGGTGATGCAGCCCGCGATAACGCCGGCCATCGAGCAGGCGACGGCGACGGTGATGGTGCCCTTGCCGCCGGCCTCAAGAGCCTCGACGATCTTGGTAAAGTTCAGCTGGCTGTCCCTGTTTATAAGGCCGACCGCGATCGCGGCGACGATGGACAGTGCCGCGGCCTTCTGCATGGAGGCCGTGTTGAAGCTGACCAGCACGATGAGCAGCACGATGGGCAGCAGCAGGTATATCTTCGAGACGAGCTGCTTGCCAGGTACCATCTCGCTGCGCGAAATGCCCTTCAGACCGAGCTTCTTTGCCTCGAGGTGGACGGCGATGAAGATGCCCGCGAAGTACAGGAAGGCGGGCAGGATGGCCTTGACCGCTATGGTGCTGTACGGCAGGTTTACATACTCGGCCATGAGGAAGGCCGCCGCGCCCATGATGGGGGGCATGATCTGGCCGCCGGTGGATGCCGCAGCCTCGACAGCGCCCGCAAACTCGGGCTTGTAGCCGGTCTTCTTCATCATGGGGATCGTGACAGAGCCGGTGGTGACGGTATTGCCGACAGAGGAGCCGGATACCATGCCGCACAGAGCAGAGGACACGACCGCGACCTTCGCAGGACCGCCGGCAGCCGAGCCGCAGGCCTTGTTCGCAAGGTCGATGAAGAACTGGGCGATGCCGGTGCGTTCAAGGAAGGCGCCGAAGACGATGAACACGACTATGAACTTCGCGCAGACGTTTATCGGGGTGCCGATAACGCCGCCGGTGCTGTAAAACAGGGTATAGGTGACTCTGGAGAACACGGTCTGTATATCCATGCCCTTGCCGAGCATGTTCCAGAAGGTGTAGGCCAGCAGAGCGCCGGCCACGCAGAGGATGGGAACGCCGACGCAGCGGCGGCACAGCTCCATCATGCAGAGTATGCCGATAACGCCGATGATGGTGAACTCGGGGGTCATCTTCGAGGCGCTCGTGAGCACATCTATTATGGACTTGTAGCCGAAGCCGTAGTAGAAGAAGCAGGCCGCGCCCACTATCATGATCACCCAGTCGTACCAGGGCATGTAGTTTTCACGGACGTGGTGCTTGCTCATGGGGTAGTACAGATAGCCCATGATGGTGACGCAGCCGAGGAATATCATAAGACGGATCTCGAGCGATGCGTTGCTCCACAGGGTGGAGTAGATGCAGTAGAGGGAGAACAGCGCCATGATGCAGCGTATGACCTTCTGGGGAGTGCCCGTCCATATACGGATGTTCGACTCCTTGTCATACTTCTTCATGACCTCCTCCACCTCTTCGATGGAAACGGTCTCCACCTGATCCGCCGCAGAAGTGTTTATCTCGGGCTCCTGCGCCGCGGTGTCTTTTTTCTTGGACATATGATGATTATCCTTTCACTCGGCAAAGCCTTTTTTGCTGCCGATGCTTTGTTGTAACATTTGCATTTACCGCAATGACTACGGCGCAGAAATGCACCGTAGTCATTGATAGTGTTGAGTTTTACGTTAAGATGCCGTTAAACTTATGCGGCGGTCTCAACGGTGATGTCATGCTCGGCAAAGTACTTTGCAGCGCCGGGATGATAGGGAACGCCGGTCATGGAGGACGCAAACTCGAGGCTCAGCTCGGACTTCTTTGCGTGGCCGATACTGTCGATGTTATCGAAGATAGCGGACACGAAGTTGTAGATAGCTGCGTCGGAAACGTCGTTCTTTGCGATGACGACCGCTGCGACTGCGACGGTGGTGACATCCTCGGGAGTGTTGTAAACATCCTTTGCGATGGTGTACTCCTTGTAGTAGGGGCAGTTCTTGAGCAGGTTGGCCATATGCTCGCTGTCGATGGAGACGAGGTAGACCTGCTTGCCGGTGCCGAGGTCCTGAACTGCGGGAGTGGGAGCGCCTGCGACGACGAAGGCCGCGTCGATCTTGCCGTCCTTGAGGCTGTCTGCGGAGTCGCCGAAGTTGAGGTACTCAGCCTTTATATCGCTCTCGGAAAGGCCGTACTCGCCGAGAACGTCAAGTGCGTTGAAGTAAACGCCCGAGCCCTTTGCGCCGATGGAAACGGTCTTGCCCTTGAGGTCGGCAACGGACTTGATGCTCGAGTCGAGGGTCACGATCTGGACCTGCTCCATGTACAGAGCCGCGACGACGGAGAAGTCGGTGACCTTCTCGGAGAAGAGCTTCTCGCCGTTGTAGGCATAGCTCATAACGTCGGACTGAACAAAGCCGAGCTGAGCGTTGCCGGCTGCGATATCCTCGACGTTTGCCTGCGAGCCGGAGCTCGTAAGAGCGGTAACGCTCGTGGAGGTCTTATCTGAGACCTGCTGAGCCAGAACGGTGCCGAAGGCGTAGTAGGTGCCCTGGTCGCCGCCGGTGACGAAGTCGAGGCTGACCTTGCCCTCGTCCTTGGCGCTGCCGTCATCGCCGTCGCTGCCGCAGGCACACAGGGCGAAGACCATCATAACAGCCAGAAGCATAGCTATTATTCTTTTCATGTTTCTTTTCCTCCTGTTTGTTTTGAATTTTGCGTTTTGAATAATGTTGTTCCTAAAAATTCATTACAGAAGCATTATACACCCTCGCAAAGGGCATTTCAAGCCTGAAAATGAAACTTTCGATTCGCAAATTTGCAAAAAATTTAGCATGCTAATTTGAGTTATCCCCATTTTTGCCCTATTTTCGTCCGTTTTTGCAATATCTGCCGTCATTTCTGCAATTTCAGACTATATATAGGTGCAGAAATTTGATGCATTTCCCCTGCATTTTTATTCGCCCAAGCTGCATTTTCGGCATTGTGCCCTGTTTTGCCCCGTGCTTCTTGTGACATTTTTACATGGTTTTTGCAGAAAAAGCTTGCATATTGCCGCCGTGCGTGTTATATTGTTCTCACGTCAAAAACAAATGTTTTTGTCAGAAAGACACATAAAGGCGGTAAGGATATGAAAATTGCACTTTTAGGCTGCGGAGTAGTCGGCGGCGGAGTTCTGGAGATCGCGGATAAGCGCTCGGATATGTCGGTAAAATACGTTCTCGTCAGGCGCGATAAGCCCGAGCTCGGAAAGAGAGCGGTAAAGGATATAAACGTTATATTAAATGATGAAGAGATCGACACCGTCGTCGAGGTCATGGGCGGCCTGTCGCCTGCCTTCGAGTATGTTTCGGCGGCGCTGCGTGCAGGAAAAAACGTCGTGACGGCAAACAAGCACCTTGTTGCTCATTATTATAAGGAGCTGACGGAGCTGGCAGCCGAAAAGGGAGCCGCCCTCCGCTGCACTCCCGCCGTCGGCGGCGGCATACCGTGGCTGGTGAATCTCGAGCGTGTAAAGCGGCTCGATGCCGTCCAGTCGTTCTGCGGCATCATGAACGGCACGACGAACTTCATCCTCGACGCTATGCACACAAACGGCTCGGACTTTTCCGAGGTCCTGGCCGAGGCGCAGAGGCTCGGCTATGCCGAGGCAGACCCATCGGCAGATATAGACGGTCTGGATATCCAGCGCAAGGCTGTCATTTCCGCGAACGTCGCCTTTGATGCCTGCCTTTCCGAGGACGATGTGCCGGTGTTCGGCATCCGCAGCATACTCGCCTGCGACATTGCAGCCGCCGAGAGCCGCGAGAGGATCTGCAAGATGCTCGCCTTCGGCGAAAAGAGCGCGTCGGGCGCTGTCAGCTGCTATGTCGAGCCCTGCTTCGTGCCCGTGGGCGAGCTCGAGGCCGCGGTATCGACAAACCGCAACGTCATATCCTTCGTCACCGAGCTCACCGGCAAGGAGAGCTTCTACGGTCAGGGCGCGGGCAGATACCCCACGGCCTACAACGCCGTAGCCGACTGCCTTGATATAATGAACGGCGTGAAGTCGTTCTACACCCCGCTCGTGCGCGAGGTCCCCGTCGATAACGGCGCGGCGGAGCACCGCTACTATGTGCGCTTTTCCGGCAGCGACGAGTTCCTCAGCTCCGTTGAGAGCGAAAAGTGCGGCGAGGGCATCGTCACCATGCCCGTTCCGGTCGCAAAAATGCACGCATGGGCAGCAAAGGCAAAGGAGGCAGACCCCGGAGTGTTCATAGCGGGGCTCATATAATATAATGTTGAAGGTAGCAAAATTCGGCGGCTCATCCATGGCCGATGCCGGACAGTTCAGAAAAGTAAGATCCATCATCGAAGCAGACCCCGCACGCAGGGTCATCGTCGTCTCCGCCGCGGGAAAGCGCTTTAAGGACGATCACAAGCTGACAGACCTGCTGTATCTCTGCCACGCGCATAAAAAGTACGGCGTGAGCTGCGATCCCGTGTTTGAAATGATAGCCGAGCGCTATCGCGGGATATGCTCGGAGCTCGGTCTCGGCGTTGATATCGACGCGCAGCTCAAGGCGCTGCGCGGGGAGATAGAGGCCGGCATATCCAAGGATAAGCTCGTTTCACGCGGCGAGTATTTCTCGGCGCTTTTAATGGCCGATTACCTCGGCTACGACTTCCTCGACGCGGAGCTGTGGCTGCATTTTTCCTTTGACGGCACGATCGACAAGGAGCGCTCCTACGCAGAGCTCGAGCGCCTTGCCGCCGGACGCAGGGTCGTTATCCCCGGCTTTTACGGCAGCATGCCCGACGGCAGCATAAGGGTGCTCTCCCGCGGCGGCAGCGATGTCACCGGCGCGCTCGCGGCGGCGGCGCTGGACGCGGACGTGTACGAAAACTGGACGGACGTTTCCGGCATACTCATGGCCGACCCCCGCATAGTTGACGACCCCGACGCTATCGAGCGCATCACCTACAACGAGCTGCGCGAGCTCAGCTATATGGGCGCGCAGGTGCTGCACGAGGGCGCGGTGTTCCCCGTCAGAGAAAAGAACATTCCGCTGAATATCCGCAACACCAACGCTCCCGACCACCCGGGAACGCTCATAATGGAGAGCTTTCCCGACGAGCAGGTCAGCGACCGCTTCATAACGGGCATCGCGGGACGCAAGAACTTTTCGATAATCACCGTGTCCAAGGCCGGAATGAGCTCGCAGATGGGCTCGCTGCGGCAGATGCTGGAGGTATTCGAAAAGCACGGAGTGTGCGTGGAGTACACCCCCTCCGGCATCGACAGCGTGTCCTTCGTCGTCGCGGCTGACAAGGCAAAGGACCGCATCTACTCCATCGTCGGCGAGATACGCGACGCGCTCGAGCCCGACAACATCCAGATAACCGGCGGAATTTCCGTCGTCGCCGCGGTAGGCCGTCAGATGGCCTTCCAGCCCGGCACCTCGGGGCGCATCTTCGCCGCCCTCGGCAAGGCCGGCATAAACATCCGCATGATATCACAGGGTCCGGACGAGCTGAATATCATCGTCGGCGTTAATAACGATGATTTTGAAAGCTGCGTGCGCGTACTATATAACAGCTTTGTAAAGTGAGGTAAATTACAATGAAAAAATACAATGTAGGCATTCTCGGCGCAACGGGCGCGGTCGGTCAGGAAATGATGAAGATACTCGCAGAGCGCAGCTTCCCCATAGCTGAGCTCAGACTGCTGGCAAGCAAGAACTCCGCGGGCAAGGTCATAGACGGCCACGTCGTCGTTGAGGCGTGCAGAGAAAACTTCGAGGGTCTGGACATCATCCTCGGCGCTGCCGAGAACGACATTGCCGAGCGCTTTGTCGAGGATATCAAGGCCTCGGGCGCGGTATTTATCGACAACTCCAGCGCCTTCCGCCTCTGCCCCGACGTGCCCCTCGTCGTGCCCGAGATAAATCCCGAGGACGTGAAAAAGCACAAGGGCGTTATCTCCAACCCCAACTGCACCACCGTCATATCCTGCACCGCCGTCAACGCCCTCAACGCGGTCTCGCCCATCGAGAGCATGGTCGTCTCGTCCTATCAGGCCGTCTCCGGCGCGGGCGCGGCAGGCCCGAAGGAGCTCTTCGGCGAGGTCGAGGCGCTTGCAAAGGGCGAGAGCTTCGAGCCGAAGGTCTTTGCCTACCAGATAGCCTACAACGTCATTCCGCAGATCGGCGGCGAGCAGTTTGCCGGCTACACCTCCGAGGAGATGAAGCTCCAGAACGAGGGCCGGCGCATCATGCACCTGCCGGAGCTCAAGGTCAGCTGCACCTGCGTGCGCGTGCCCGTCGTGCGCAGCCACAGCGTCTCCATCTGCCTGAAAACCAAGGAGAAGATCTCCGTCGAGCGTGCACGCGAGGTCATCGCCGCAGCGCCCGGCGTAAAGCTCGTTGACGATCTGGGTGCCCTGCAATACCCCATGCCGCTGGATACCTCGGATCAGGACCTCGTCTTTGTCGGACGCATCCGCGACGACCTCACCGACGAGCGCGGCCTGAATATCTGGTGCTGCGGCGACCAGGTCCGCAAGGGCGCTGCCACCAACGCCGTCCAGATCGCCGAGCTTCTTTTAGAGGCGGATTAAGTCTGTACCTATACGGTGATTGCAGGTGCACGGTATCGAAACATTGGAATAAATAAAAACGTTTCGCGTTTTTTTAGAGGCGCATTGAGGCTGCACCTATACGGTGCTTGCAGGCGCACGACCGGAAATTGCCGACAAAATAAGAACACTCGCGCCTCCCGCAGGTGCAGTGGAATGTTTGTATCGCGCCCTGTAGGGAACAGGCTTGCCTGTTCCGCTTGTCATGGTTTCTTCCGCAGCTGACGGTCGGGCTACAGCAATAAATGTATAGGTGCAGCGCGGCAACGCCTCTAAAAAAGCCTTCCCCTTGCGGAGCTTGAGGGGAAGGTGTCAGCCGTAAGGCTGACGGATGAGGTGTTTATAAATCGCGGCGCAAGCCGCAACCTTGTTCCTTGTAGGGAACAGGCTTGCCTGTTCCGCTTAGTTGGAACTAATATCTATATCAATT
>CAVDFD010000078.1:0-7908 GCA_963608145.1 Bacteroidaceae bacterium
TTGCTCCGTTATTATAGCAGCAAAAAACTGCCGCTCTCTTTTGAGAACGGCAGTGATCTTTTATGTGGCTCAGCCGACGATGTCGCGGGTATCGCGTGCGATAACGAGCTCCTCGTTGGTGGGGATGACAAAGACCTTGACCTTGGAGTCGGCGGTGGAGATCATGATATCCTCGCCGCGCTTGGAGTTTGCCTCGTCGTCGATGGTAACGCCCAGATAGCCGAAGTACTCGGCAATGGCCTTGCGGGAGCTCTTGGAGTTCTCGCCCACGCCGGCGGTGAATACGATAGCGTCAACGCCGTTCATAGCCGCGACATAGGAGCCTGCGACCTTGGCGACCCAGTAGTGGAACATATCAAGAGCAAGCTGTGCGCGCTCGTTGCCCTTTGCCGCCGCATCGTCGAGATCGCGGAAGTCGGAGGAAACGCCGGAAACGCCCAGAACGCCGGATTTCTTATTGAGTATGTTGAGCATCTCGTCAATGCTGATGCCGTACTTGTTCATGATAAACTGGATAACGCCCGCGTCCAGATCGCCGCAGCGGGTGCCCATGGGGAGGCCGACCAGAGGAGTGAAGCCCATGGAGGTGTCCACGCACTTGCCGCCGTCGATGGCTGCGATGGAGCTGCCGTTGCCCATATGGCAGGAGACGATCTTCAGCTCCTCAATGGGCTTGCCCATCAGCTCTGCGCAGCGGCCTGAAACATAGCGGTGAGAGGTGCCGTGGAAGCCGTAGCGGCGGATACCGTCGTTCTGATAGTACTCATAGGGAACTGCGTACATGTATGCCTTGCCGGGCATGGTCTGATGGAAGGCGGTGTCGAACACTGCGACCATGGGAACGTCGCCCATAACGTCGCGGCAGGCGTTGATGCCGATGATGTTTGCGGGATTGTGCAGGGGAGCAAAGGGAGTGCACTCCTTGAGTGCTTCCATGACTGCGTCGTCGATGCGCACGGAGGAAGCAAACTTCTCGCCGCCGTGAACGACGCGGTGACCGACAGCGTCGATCTCCTTCATGGATGCGACAACGCCGTACTCGGCGCTGGTGAGCTTGTCAATGACTGCGGCTATTGCCTCGGCGTGGGTGGGCATTGCAACGTCCTCGTTGAATACGGGCTTGCCGCCAACCAGCGGAGTGTGCTTGAGGTGACCGTCAAGGCCGATGCGCTCGCACAGACCCTTGGCCATGACAGACTCTGTCTCCATGTCGATCAGCTGATACTTCAGGGAAGAGCTGCCTGCGTTGATAACAAGAATTTTCATTCCAAATTTCCTTTCTTATTGTAAAAATCACAAATTAATTGTATTATAAAATCATACATAGATTATTTTAATACATTTTGCACAAAAATCAAGTAATTTTTGAAAGGGATGAAGGATTTGAGCGTAATAGGCATAGTTGGAGAGTATAATCCCTTCCATTATGGGCATATGCACCATATCGCGGAGACGAAAAAACTCATGGGTGAGGACTGCCCCGTGGTCTGCGTCATGTCGGGGGATTTTATCCAGCGCGGCGAGGCGGCGGTGTATTCAAAATTTGCGCGTGCCGAGGCTGCCGTGCTCAGCGGCGTCGATCTTGTGCTCGAGCTTCCGCTGCCGTGGGTGCTGTCCTCGGCTGAGGGCTTTGCACGCGGCGCTGTGGGGCTTCTTGGCTCTGTCGGTGTCGTCACGCACCTGAGCTTCGGCAGCGAATGCGGCGAGGTCGAGGTGCTCGAAACGATAGCGGAGGCACTTATCGACCCGCTTATGGGCGCGGATATCCGCGCAGAGCTTGCAGCCGACGAGGGAATTCCCTTTGCCGCGGCGCGTCAGAGAGCGGCGGCAAAGCGTATCGGAGAAATGTCCTGCCAGCTCGAAACGCCGAACAATATCCTCGCCGTGGAGTACATAAAGGCAATATACAATCTCGGCCTTAACATCAGACCGGTGACCGTGCAGCGCTTCGGTTCGGGGCACGATGAGCTCTCCGGCGAGGGCTATAAGTCCGCAGCTGAGATACGCCGCATGATATCCGGCGGCAGGGATATCTCCGCCGCACTGCCGGAGAGCGCCGGCGCAGTATACCGCCGCGAGGAAAAGCTCGGGCGCGGCCCCGTGATGCCGGAGAATCTGGAGAGCGCCCTGATATCGCGCCTGCGCATGCTGCCGGACGAGGCGTACGCCGCGCTGCCGGATGTGGGCGAGGGGCTTCATAACCGCATTGCGCGTGCGGCAAAGGAAGAGTGTACGCTCGATGCCGTCCTTGCCGCAGGAAAGAGCAAGCGCTACGCTCTTTCGCGCATACGCCGTATTATAATGTGTGCAGCCCTCGGCGTTAATGCACAGATGTCAGCCGAAACGCCGCCGTATGCCCGCGTGCTTGCGGCAAACGGGCGCGGCTGTGCCCTGCTGCGGCAGATGAGCGAAAGGTCGCTGATACCCGTCATAACAAAGCCCGCCGAGGTAAAAGGCTTGGGTGAGGAATGCCGCAAGCTCTTTGAGCTCGGCAGCTCCGCGCACGACCTCTACGTCCTCGGATACAATGCAAAGGCCGAGCGCCGCGGCGGCGCAGACTGGCGCACGAGCCCTAAAATATTCTGATTTTTCTTTGGATTTTGTCCCATATTTAAAACATTGTTATAAATATATTAATAAAATATTCAAAAAACAGTTGCAATTTGTTTTAGTGTAGTTTATAATGCTCACTATCAACGAAAAGACAAATGTTCGCACTGCGCGGACACGGAGAAAGTTGAAAGTTGAGAATTAATCAGGAGGAAACAATTCAATGAAGAAGTTTTTAGCACTTGTTCTTGCCATGCTCATGGTATTTTCGCTGTGTGCATGCGGCAATGGCGACGGCGGCAGCTCAAGCGGCGATAAGGTCGTAAAGATCGGCGTTTACGAGCCTCTGACCGGCGCAAACGGCGCAGGCGGCAAGCAGGAAGTCCTCGGCATGGAGTATGCAAACTCTGTCGTCAACACCGTCGAGATAGGCGGCGAGACCTACAAGGTCGAGCTCGTCACCGCTGATAACGAGTCTGATACCTCGAAGGCAGTCTCTGCTGCTTCTAACCTCGTTGCTCAGGGTGTATCCGTCGTTCTCGGCTCCTACGGCTCTTCCGTCGCAATAGCCGGTTCCGATACCTTTAAGGACGCAGGCATCCCCGCCATCGGCGTTACCTGCACAAACCCGCAGGTCACCGAGGGTAACGATCACTACTTCCGCATCTGCTTCCTCGATCCGTTCCAGGGCACCGTTCATGCAAACTTTGCAAAGGAGCAGCTCAAGGCTGACACCATCTACTGCCTCGGCGAGCTCGGCAACGACTATGACCAGGGCCTTATCAACTACTGCAAGGCAGCTGCCGAGAAGCTCGGCATGAAGGTCATCACCGAGTCCTTCCCCAAGGATAACTCCGACTTCACCTCTTACCTGAACAACGCCAAGAAGGCAGGCGCTCAGGCTATCTTCGCTCCCTGCTCGATCCAGTACGCACAGCTGATCGTTGAGCAGAGCGCGGCTCAGGGCATCAACATTCCTCTCCTCGGCTCCGACACCTGGGACAGCAACGTCATCGTAGGCGCTACCAAGGGCAAGGACGTTCAGGTCTATGTTTCCACCTTCTATCAGGAGGGCGCAAACCCCGACTTCGAGAAGGGCATCAAGGAGTGGATCAACTCCGACAGCGCGAACCTTGAAAAGAACGGCGGCAACGATATGCTCGCAGCCGTCACCGTCATGGGCTATGATGCATACATGGTAGCTCTCGAGGCTATCAAGGCAGCCGACTCCAGCGATCCTGCGGCAGTCATGGCAGCTCTGCCCGGCGTTACCTACTCCGGCATCTCCGGCGACATCTCCTTCAATGACATCGGCGACGCAAACCGCGACTCCGCAGTCATCAAGGCCGCCAACACCGAGACCGGCGAGTGGGAGTTCGTCGCAGTCCAGAAGGCTGAGGCATAATTCCGCACTGCTGCGGCACAGCTTGATACTTAAACTGTGAACTGTTTATATGGTGGGGATGCTGCGGCATCCCCACCATATGGTATTTTTTAATTCCCCGAAATCAAGGCAGGAGCGCATAGATATGCTCCGTAAAATAAGCTGCGGAGCGGATCTATGCGTTCCAAAAGAGAGATAGGATGGTCCTCAGATGATCGAATTTTTACATGTTAACTTTGGTTATCTGCTATCGGGCATATCCGTGGGCGGTCAGTATGCCCTTATAGCCATCGGCTACACGATGGTGTACGGTATACTCAGACTTATTAACTTTGCTCACGGCGATGTGTTCATGGTAGCAGGTCTTATAATGATCTACGCCATAGCCGGCGGCCTGCCGATGTGGGTGTCGATAATCCTTGTCATAGCGCTCACGGTGGTGCTCGGCGTTGTTATTGAGCGCGTTGCGTATAAACCGCTGCGATCCTCGCCGCGTATGTCGGTCATGATCTCCGCCATCGGCGTATCGTACCTGCTGCAAAACTGTGCGCTGTACTTCACCGGCGGCCTTGCCCGTACATACCCCGTTATCCCGTTCCTCGCAAAGACGGTAACGATTTGGGACGCGAGCACCAAGGTCGTTACCCTTGTGACTCCCGTGCTGACCATCGCTCTGGTCATAGCACTCGTGCTGCTCATAAACCACACAAAGATAGGTATGGCCATGCGTGCCGTTGCCAAGGATTTTGAGACCAGCCAGCTCATGGGTATAAAGATCGACTCCGTCATATCCTTTACCTTCATCATCGGCTGCTTCCTCGCGGCTGTCGGCTCGCTGCTTTACTTCTCAAACTACACGACCGTTGTTCCGACCTCGGGCGCGATGCCCGGCCTGAAGGCCTTCGTCGCGGCCGTTTTCGGCGGCATCGGCTCGATACCCGGCGCAGTCATCGGTGCGTTCACAATCGGTATCTGCGAAAATATCATAAAAGCGTTTGGAGGGGACTGGACGGTATTCTCCGATGCGTTTACTTTCGTCCTGCTGATAGTCATCCTCCTCGTCAAGCCCACAGGCATCTTCGGCGAGAAGGCGACGGATAAGGTGTGAGGTGACGGCAATGAAAACAATGAACGATACCAAAGTCCTCAGAACTCCGGACGAGATCGCAAAGCGTCAGGGCATGTGGCTGACCATAGTCGCCCTCGTTATCCTTTATGCTGCACTGTTTGCGCTCGATAACTTTGTAAAGCCCTCGCAGTTTACAATGATGCTCATACCCGTGCTCAAGAAGGGTGCGATATACTCGCTGGTCTGCGTTTCAATGAACCTGCTAAACGGCTTTACCGGCCTGTTTTCGCTCGGCCAGGCGGGCTTCATGCTCATCGGCGCGTATGCCTACGCGATATTCTCCATCCCCGCCGCGCAGCACGCCTCTGTCTATCAGTATTTTGACGGCGGCGCCATCCAGTTCTCCATCCCCGAGCTTTTGGGCAACGCGCTGGGCGTGAACCTCGGCAGCTTCCTCGGAGCGATAATCTGCATCATCATCGCCGGCCTCGCGGCGGCAATCTTTGCGGCGCTCATCGGTATCCCCGTGCTGCGCCTCAAGAGCGACTACCTCGCCATAGCGACCCTCGGCTTTGCCGAGATCATCGGTGCCTTCTTTAAGTGGAACGGCGTCGGCGTTATCACCAACGGCTCGAACCTCCTGCGTAAGTACACCTCCTTCAGCGATATGAAGATACAGATCGGCGCGCAGGTGTTCAAATTCGGCACGATCTTCCCGTTTTTCATAGCGATGATAAGCATTATAATCATCGTCCTGCTCATAAACTCCTCCTACGGCCGCGCATTCAAGGCCATCCGTGACGACGAGGTCGCGGCGGAGGCGATGGGCATCAATCTGTTCAAGCACAAGATGCTGTCGTTTGTCATCTCCAGCTTCTTTGCCGGAGTGGGCGGCGCACTGCTTGCAATGTTCCAGACGACCGTTCAGGCCTCGGCCTTCACATCCGCGATGACCTATGAGCTGCTGCTGATAGTCGTTATCGGCGGCATAGGCTCGGTTTCCGGCAGCTGCATCGCGGCGTTCCTGTATATCGCCTGCTCGGAGTGGTGGCTTCGCTTCCTCGACTCCGGCGCTATCGGCAGCCTTCAGGTCTCCTTCTTCCGCGACGGCTTCCGCAAGGTCGTGTTCTCCGTCGTCATCATGGTCATAGTCCTGTTCTTCTCGCAGGGCATCATGGGCAAT
This sequence comes from Bacteroidaceae bacterium, assembly GCA_963608145.1. GTDB lineage: Bacteria > Bacillota > Clostridia > Oscillospirales > Oscillospiraceae > F23-B02. Next base: position 6,187 of record CAVDFD010000078.1, read on the forward strand.
AAGGAGCTGTCCTTTGCCGGACTTATCAGAAAAATACAGGCCAAGAAGGCCAAAAAGGCTTCCAAAGCCGAAGAGGGAGGTGCCGCATAATGAGCAGAAATGTTCTGCACGTTGAAAACGTGACCATGCAGTTCGGCGGTGTTGTCGCCGTCAACAACCTCTCGCTCGATATCCCCGAGGGCAAGATCATCGCCCTCATCGGCCCCAACGGTGCGGGCAAGACCACGGCCTTTAACTGCATCACCGGCGTTTACGAGCCGACAAACGGCCTTGTAGAGTTCATGGGTGAGCCCATCGTGCGCAACCATCCGCAGGGCAAGATGAAGAAAAACTACAAGGGCGAAAACGGCGATATGTACCTCGGCAAGGTCGTTGCCAACACGCCGGATAAGATAACAAGTCAGGGCATAGCGCGTACCTTCCAGAACATAAGGCTCTGGAAGAGCATGACAGTTTTTGAAAACGTCCTCATCGCAAAGCACATGCACGCAAAGCAGAACGTTTTCTCCGCGACCTTCCGCGGCAATGCCAAGGAGGAAAAGCGTATGCGCGAGGAGACCATGGAGCTTCTGCGCGAGCAGGGACTTGACAAGTATGCCAATGAGATAGCAACGAGCCTGCCCTACGGTCTGCAGCGCCGCCTTGAGATAGCGCGTGCACTGGCCGCCGACCCGAAGCTGCTGCTTCTTGACGAGCCGGCAGCCGGCATGAACCCGCAGGAAACGCTGGAGCTTGCGCAGTTTATCCGCGAGATACGCGAAAAGCACAAGCTCACGGTGTTCCTCATCGAGCATCACATGGAGCTTGTCATGCAGATATCCGACTATATCTACGTCATCGACTTCGGCTCGGAGATCGCTCAGGGCACGCCCAAGGAAGTCCAGAACAATCAGCGCGTTATCGACGCATATTTGGGGGTTGTTGAAGATGAGTGAAGCAATACTGAAGATCAATGACCTCAAGGTCAACTACGGCGGCATCGAGGCTGTCAAGGGCATAAGCTTTGATGTTCCCGAGGGGCAGATAGTCACGCTTATCGGCGCAAACGGCGCGGGCAAGAGCTCGACCCTGCGTGCGATAGCAGGTCTTGTCAAGCCCTCCGGCGGCTCGATAGAGCTCAAGGGCGAGAGCATCACGGGTCTTGACCCGACCTCCATCGTCAAAAAGGGCATAACCCTCGTACCCGAGGGACGCAAGATATTCCCCGACCTCACGGTCGTTGAAAACCTCAAGATCGGCGCGTATCTGCGTAATGACGACCTGACCGACGACCTCAACTGGGTGTACGACCTGTTCCCGAGGCTCAAGGAGCGCTCGTGGCAGGAGGGCGGAACGCTTTCCGGCGGCGAGCAGCAGATGCTTGCGGTCGGCAGGGCGCTTATGAGCCGCCCGAAGGTCATCATGATGGACGAGCCCTCCCTCGGCCTTGCGCCCATCATCGTGCGCGGCATCTTTGATATCATCAAGGAGATCAACAAGCGCGGCGTGACCGTCCTGCTGATCGAGCAGAACGCGAATATGGCGCTGAAGACAGCGCACATCGGCTACGTTCTCGAGACCGGACGGCTCACGATGTCCGGCTCCGGCGAAGAGCTGCTTGCAAACGAGCAGATCAAGGCCGCCTATCTCGGCACATAATAAACCAACGCACCGCAGACAGTTCCGTCTGCGGTGCATTTTTACGGCAAAATATTAACAAACTACTGTCAAAAGGTGTACCTT
>CAVDFD010000079.1:0-7867 GCA_963608145.1 Bacteroidaceae bacterium
TGATACTATCGTAGCAGATATTAAAAGCCCTGCATACTTCAATATGCAGGGCGTAGATTTTTGTTATCGTATTGTATCGGCTGACAATGCCATATCCTCTTTCCACTGCGGCTGGTGAGAGGTCATGCCGCCGTCCAAAGTTATCACCTGACCGTTGACATAGTAAGAGTCATCACAGGCGAGAAACAGCGCAAGCGGGGCAGCATCCGCGCCGCAGCCGATGCGCGGCTCGGGAATATGAGAGAGTATGAATTCTTTATACCAGTTGACTTCGGGAGTATCCTTCCAGGTGGGATTGGTCATAACGCCGGGTCTGATACAGTTGCAGCGGATGCCCTTCTTGCCATACTGGGCGGTTATGCTGCGGGTCATCGACTCTACGCCGGCCTTTGCCGCACCGTAGACAGTGTGGCCGAGTATACCGTGACTGCCTCCGATCGAACTGAAATTCACTATTGCGCCGGAATTGTTTTTCTCCATTATCGGGAGCACATGCTTGCAGAAAAGGAAGCCGCTGCGGAGGTTTACCGCTATATCCTTGTCAAAGTCCTCAACAGGGCACTCGTGAAGATAACCGGTATCCAGGGTCATTATGCACGCAATGTTTACAAGAATATCTATAGTCCCGTATTTCTCAAGGCACATGTCTACGCAAGCCTTGATTTGCTCTTCACTGGTTACGTCGGTTTTAACGAATGCTGCTTCTCCGCCGTTTGCACGAATGTCATCGACAAGCGTCTGCGCGGCTTTTTCCCCGCGTGCGGCTATAATGACTTTCGCACCTTCAGCGGCGTAAAGCTTGGATATCTCGGTGCCTGCGCCGCCGCTGCCTCCGCTTATTATTGCAACCTTACCTTCAAGTTTTTTCATTGTTGTAATCATCCTTTCTTAAATTTCAAATTTTGAGAGCTGTTTCAACGCCCTCGGCAACGGCGTTGAGCGCTCTTCTTGCTCCGTTTGAATCGCCGATAAGATGATAGGGGATACCAAGCTCTTCGCAGGCTTGCGTAAGCTCATCGGTGGGAATCGGCCTTGCACCGGCTGCCATCACTACACTGTCACATGGGACTTCTTTTTCCACATCGTTTTGGACATAGACAACGGACTGTTCCTTTATCTGCTTACATGCGGCGTTTACAATGCACTCAACATTGTTGTCTGCAAGATACTTTTGAGAGAGCATCATTCTGTAGAAGCCCAGATCGCTTGCAATTGATCCCTTCATCTCGATTATGGTGCATTTGTGTCCCAAATGAGTAAGGTACTCCGCGACCTCGACACCGACGATACCGCCGCCGACGATAACAACATCTCCGACTGCGGAAGCTTTTTCGCCGAGTATCTGATGAGCGTTGCTTACATGAGGCAGCTCGGCTCCGGGAATGGGAATGAGCAGGGGACCTGCACCGGTTGCGATAACTACTTCATCGGGATGAATCTCTTCAATGAGCGCTTTATCCGCAGCAGTGTTCAGTCTCACCTCAATACCTGCTGCACGAACCATTTCTGCCTCATCACGAGTCGCTTTTATAAATTCATGCTTTTGCGGTGCCATACCGGCGAGTATAAACTGGCCGCCAAGCTTTTCAGCCTTATCGACAATGATCGGCAAATGGCCTCTTTTCTTGAGGAACAGGGCGCATTCCATTCCGCCCATTCCGCCGCCGATGATCAAAACCTTCTTCTTTTTGTCTGCTGGCAGCACTTTCAGTTCACCCTCGCGGCCGAGCAGCGGATTTCGGAGACAGGTGATGTGCGGTAAGCCGGTAAAACCATCGCTGCAGCCCTGATTGCAGCCGACGCAATATCTGATCTCGGCAGTCCTGCCGTCACGGGCTTTATTGCAGAATTCAGGATCAGCCAGTTGGGCTCGACTCATAGCAACGAGATCGGCTTTACCTTCGAATATTATGCTGTTCGCAAGCTCGGGAGTATTGATTCGGCCTACGGCCATAGTAATGAGTCCGGTTTCTTTCCTTATACGGGCTGCATTCTCAACATTGAAGCCCGGGGCAAAATTGAGCGGGGGTACCTCATAAGGATTGCCGTCGCCGCTGAAATTGCCGCGTGAAACGTTTACTATGTCCACACCTGCTGCCTTTGCCCGTTTAAGAAATTCTATGTTATCTTCAATTGTGTTTCCACCGGGAAGATCGGACTCATCAAAAACGGATATGCGAATGCTAAGCGGCATATCTTCCGGCATGTTTTCACGAATGGCCTTTATGCACTCCAGAGGGAAACGCATTCTGTTTTCAAGGCAGCCGCCGTATTCATCGGTGCGTTTGTTGAATGCTCCCGAAAGCATGGTATGCGGCAGATAATTATGACCGCAGTGGAACTCGAGCACGTCGTAGCCAGCCTCAACACTGCGTCTTGCTGCTTCGCCGAATTCTCTGACCACCTCGTGCAGGTCTTCGACCGTTGCTGCCGGAATCGTGCCGTCGGGCTCGTGCTTTCCCCAAGGCGGAACAAAAAACGGGTAGGGCTCGACCTCGGAAGACAGCTCTGCGTCGGAACCTGCATCCGGCATACCCGAAAAATGAGTGACGACTCCAAAATTTCTGCCTTCGTATTTTTGCGGCAGATATATTCTTGCGTTAGGGTCGCTGCCTGCGCCGGCACCGGGAGCCCAGAGCTGGATCGCACATTTGCCTCCGGCCGTATGTATTGCACCGCACAGGGCTTTGTGGCCTTCGATAAACCGGTCCTCCGCTATGGATGGCTGACGGGAGACTCTGGCCTGCTTATTTACACTGCAGCATTCCATAAAGCTCAGGCCGACCCCGCCGAGAGCTCTTGCTCTGTGGTAGTCGATGAGCTGCTGTGTTACATGGCTGTTTTCGTCGGGAAAGTGAGTTCCCATCGCCGTCATAACTACGCGATTTCTCAGCGTGAGCCCGCGTACTGTTATCGGAGAAAATAAATTGTCATACATATAAATATCACCTTTCTGAAGAATGCCGTGTCAATCGGGATAGAGCTCACGGAGCTTCTGACCCTGCTTCTGACATGTGAGATGCAGTACCGTCAAAACTACTATTATTGCAATGAGCGCTATCCACGCGACGGTATATCCGGCGCTTTCGGCAACCAGTGCGACAACGGTGGTAGACAGTGCGCAGCCTATAAGATAGCAGGCGTATGCAATTCCGTATATGCCGGCAAAATCCTTGGTTCCGAAGGTTTCGGTGATGACCATTGTGGGAACTATCTGACACATGAATATGGCCAAGCCCTGGCAGACACACCAGACATACGCGAGAGCCTTGATCTCGTTGGCAAATGTGAGGCAGGCAATGCCGGCAATAAGCATGGCGGCACCCAAATATATGCCTTTCTTGATGCCGATCTTTCCGAGTATTCCACCGCCGGCCGCGTTACCGACAATACCGACGAGAGTGAATACTGTCATGACAAATCCGGCTGCGGTGATCTCCCAGCTTCCCGTGCACAGGAAGGTGACGACATGATTGGCGATACCGGCGGCGTATATGCCGGTAAGGAACATTGCCGCACATGCAAGATAGAATACGGACGATTTAAGTGCAATTTTCTTATCGACACCGTTCCAGAGCTTCGGCTGTGCCTCCGTACTGCCTTCCGTGGAAGCTCCGTCTGCGCCGAGCGCCTTTTGACCATACTCCTCGGGACTGCGCTTGAGGAAGATAAGGGCGATCATGGTTCCGACGAAGCAGCACACCGCACCGACTATATAGCCCATGCGCCAGCCTGAGCTTGCCATTACGTTGGATATAACGGTGCTGAATATCGCGCCGCCGACATTGCCGCAGGCAAATACGATACCCACCATAGTGGCACGATTTTTTACGAACCAGTTATTCATCATCATTGCGCAGGGAACGTAGGTCAGCATATTATAGCCAAAGTTCCAAACGCCGCTCATTACAACAAATTGCCATACCTGTGTGCAGCGGCTCATCATATAATAGCCTCCGCAGGTAATGACGGCAGAGATGAAAATGAGCCATTTCATTTGGCTGCGCTTTCCCTTGGACAGATACTGCACAAGAAAAGCGCTGACAAGAGCATTTACACCGGCCGCTGCGACATTTGTCAACGAGAAGCTTGTAAGACTGAAGTTGAATTCTGCGCAGATCGAATACATAAAAAGACCAGAGGTATATGACAGCAGACCGCCCGGAAACAGCATGAGCAGCGCACAGCCGACAAACACTAGATAGCCTGAGAATTTTTTCTTGGAAGTTTCCATGTTGCTCTCCTGTTTTACTTAAAGAGTTGCGCCGTGATCGCAGACGATAGCCTGGCCGTTTATAGCCGAGGATTCGTCGCTGGCCAGGAACAGCGCAAGATTTGCGACCTCCTCGGCAGTGCATAGCGGCGTGTCAGGGCAGACGTGCTCGGCGCATGCCGTGACGGTTCGCTCATCCATGCCCACCCACTTGCCGTCTACGCAGCCGAAGGTGGTCATCACTCCGTCGGGGCAGATAACGTTGGAGCGAATGCCGTCTTTGTGATACGAGAATGCTATCTGGCGGCCGAGAGAGACCATTCCGCCTTTCGTCATGGCATAGGCTACGCCGCCGTGGCCGAGCAGACCGCCGACAGAACCGATGAAGACGAAGGTTCCGCTTTTCTTGGGAAGCATATACTTTATTGCCTCGCGGCAGGTTCGCATTGAGCCCATGGTGTTTATCTCGTACATATCATAGCAGTCATTATCGGGGACTGTCTCGATGCAGTCGTTCCAGCGAACGATTCCGGCGCAGTTTACGACGATGTCTACCGTTCCGTATGCTTCAATGGTTTTGTCAAACGCTGCCTTAACGGCTGCGTCATTGGAAATATCACCGGCGTATGCAATGGCTTCGCCGCCGTCGATCCTGATCTCTTCTGCAGTTTCATAAAGCTCTTTTGCCCTTCGCGCAAAGAGAACGACCTTCGCACCTTCGGCTGCAAAAAGCTTTGCCGCAGCCTTTCCAATTCCGGATGACGAGCCTGCAATAAAAGCAACTTTGTTTTCCAATCTTTTCATTTTAGTATTCTCCTTATTCAAAAAAGTATGATCAAATGCTTAACAGGGGCAGCGCTCACGCAGCTTTTTCCCCTCTTTCAAAGCCGAGAGGTACAGAATGGCAAGCAGAACGATAACAATTATTATTGCTGTCCATGCGGCGGTATAGCTTGCATTCTCGGCTATAAATGCGACAACCGTGGTAGAAATTGCACAGCCGATCAGATAGCAGGAGTAGGCTATGCCGTATACTGCGTATCATGAAAACTTTTTGTCGGCACTCATTGAGCTTATACCTCCTCCCAGGGCGGGAATATATAGTCTGCCGGTGCGACAAAGGTTTCGGGGCGAACGACACCGTGCAGCTTCGTCTGGATAAGGCGGTAAGCACTGATCGCCCAGCGGCCGTTGCTGCGCTTGACGAAGTCGTGGCAGTAAATGAAGAAGTGCTCATGAAGATCTTTGTTGTCCAAATAGTTCATATTACTTTCAAAGAAGAATATTCCCTTTGCGTGAGTATCATCCTGAAGCCACACGAGCGGCTGATGTCCCATATGGGCGCTGTTGATGAAGCTGTTGCAGTACTTTGCTCCGACTGCCCAGTCGTGCGCCGAGGACTTGTAGAAGCCGGCTCCGGTGCAGTAGCATTCAAGCTCATCTTCAAATATCTCATTTGCCAGCTCTTCTTTTTTCAGATCATTCATCCACCAGTAAAAATACTGCGTATCAATGATCTTTTGAATCTCACACAGCTTTTCCGGTGTGTACTCCTGCTTTCGTGCATTTTTCATAACTTCCAAAACAAGAGCCTTTTCCTGTTCGGTCATTTCAAAAAAAGTCGTTTCCATGCGTGTTGTTGCTCCTTTCACATATGGCTTGGGTATTGCGGCGGCCTGAGCGTATGGATCCTGTACGCAAAGCCGTACCGTGATGACATCATAATATTGTCGAAATAATAACAAGTCAAATGACATCGAATGCGGCAACTTTCATCAAAAATCGCCTTGACCGGGCTTGACGGTCAAGGCGATTCATTGACTGTCAAGTGTCCTTTAGCCGATACGCTTGACTTTTGTTTGTCTGTGTTTTATGCTTTTTGTGAAACTGTGAATAGGAGAGAAATCGGCTTATGACATTCGGGGAGACACTGAAGGCACTGCTTGATGCTTCTAATATTAAGCAATCCCAGCTGGCAGCTCATTTAGGATACGACGTTTCGTATATAAGCCGGTGGCTGAACGATTCAAAGCTGCCGTCTGCAAAAAACAACAGCGCAATATTCGCTCAAATAGCCGAGTACATCTCAAAAAACGTTAATGAAAGTGAAAAGAACGCTATTTGCAGCATGACCGAACGCGAACCCGATTCAAGTGATGGGGAGCTTGCCGCGGAGATCAGGGGTATCCTTGAAAAAGCCTACGAGTTCCGTTCTTCCCAGCCGCCGGCGAGAAGTGTCAAGCCTTCCTTTTTTGAATATAACAGCAATATCTCATGGATAACTGTATCAAGGGCGATGATAAACAAGGCAATGGCAGATGTTGTCGCTGAAAAAACACGCGACTCCACCGAGAAAACGGTAAAGGTGTTTGCCGTGTCGGCCGGTGAGGATTTCTCATACAGTGAATGCAGAGATTTTTGGATGCCGGTTATAAAAGATATGGCGGATGATGCAGTCGTGCATATAGACATGCTTGCCCCATTCGCAGAGCCCAAATATGCCTGTGGAATGATCCGTGACATGCTGGTATTTCTGTTTTCGCTCGACAGCAGGATAGAAGCCGATTTCTACATGCGCCCAAACGCTTATGATGAGAATTACAGCGTATGGATATGCAAAGACGCGCTTTGCGTTGAAGGCTCATACGATCGGTTTCTGCGGAAATATAAAACGTTTTTCACCAAAGATAAGCAGGTGGTGTCAGAGTACTGCGGCGCGGCGATCGAGCTGCTGCGCACGCGAACGCTGCTCACGGAGCGCAGAAGCTTTGAAGAGCTGTATAGCAAAAAATATTTCCAGAACTTCATGCTCGACGGAAAGTTTACGGCTCTTTTTAATGTTATGCCGGCAATTTTCCTCAGCACGGAGCTCAAGAGAGTTATTTTTGCCGAGTATGAATTTCCGAATATGTATTCAGAGATGTCGGAGTTTTTTGAAAAAACGCTCCAGTCATGGTCGGTGGTCGTATACCGTTCGGCTGTCATAGATTTCTTCTTTGACGGAAAGACATATTTTAGCGGCCGAACACTACTCCTCGAAAAGAGCCAACGGGCAATGCTGCTTGAATTGCTGCTGGATGAGCTTGAAAGCGGCCGCGGCACGCTGACCATACTGGATGATTCAAACCCCATTCTCAACAGAAACGATGTCGGCTGTGCTCTGTTCATGTGCAGCAGGAGCGTGTTTGCGCATCGCTTTCCCAATAACGGTTCAGCCCAAGAGAAGAGCAGTATAGTTACGATAAATGATTCCTCGGTCATTGATTGCTGCGAGGAGCTGTTTAAAAATATTTACGAACTGCCTAACACGTTTGTTGTGCGCGGCGATGAAGCGGCTGCTTTCTTACGCCAGGGCTTCAAACTTATACAGGGTTAACATGGCAAAATAAAAAGAGCTCTATCTTCTGCGTCTGCAAAAGACAGAGCTCCTGAAATTGTTTTGTGCATCTAACAGTCCGGCTTGAAATGCACCCAAAATGCGTCCAAAAATGTTGGATATAAAACTATCGTTTGTAGGCATTGGTTTTGATTTTTTCGCAGTGCCTACATTATTTAACGTGAAAAAATTTTGCTTGATAACTCTACAAAAATCAGACCTCAGAAAACGGAATGGGGTTCAAGAGGCCGCTGGTTCAAATCCAGTCACTCGGACCA
>CAVDFD010000080.1:0-7834 GCA_963608145.1 Bacteroidaceae bacterium
TTGATAACCTTGCTCTTTCCAATCCATTCAAGTGTCGGCATGGCTGATTTCCTCCTAAAATAATGCATAATTCATAATTCATAATGCATAATGAATAATTTGCAACAGTTATAATTATGCATTATGCATTGTGAATTTTAATATACTTCCCGTTCTTGATTCTCGCGTCCGCTGGCTTCTCTGCGTCCTCTGGAATCCCCCAGACCGTGCCAATGCGGATAGCACCGGGGACACGTCCCTCGCCGCACAAAATCTGAATACGGCGGGTAGAGATACCCCAGCGTTCGGCGGTCTGCGCGATGGATAAATACTTCATGGGCGGCACTCCTGTTGCAGTCTGTTTCTGCTTCTGCTTATAAAACCACAGTATAATTATAATCGTCAAAGCGAATAAAAGCAAGGGCTTTCTGAAAAGTTCAGGAAGTATTTTCAATTCAGACATGAAAGGGGTGTGGGGATTCCCCAACAACAAAAGGAGCAGTTCGGGCGCAAGGCTGAACCGCTCATTTTTCCGGTGTGTACGGACACCGGATGTGCTTGCTATTCTCTCAAATCTCATATCCGCAGATCATGACGTCCCTGCTTTTTCGGAAGCGGGGACACTTTTTTATTCTCCGATACTAAAAAACGGCAAAAGATTATTTGCAAAAACAGCTTGAGGGGAAAGAGCTTATCTGCTATAATTATGTTGTTGCAGTAGGCTCTTTTCCCTCTGCGGGAAAGAAGTACACAATGGGTAAAAACCTGAAAGGCAAAGAATGCGGTAAGGGCATCTGCCAGAGAAAGGACGGCTTATATTACGTACGCTTTACGCCATACTTACGCCACGCGGGCGATTGAAAGAGGTATGCAGCCGAAAGTTCTTCAAAAGCTGCTGGGTCATGCAAGCATAAAAACAACGATGGACAGATATGTCCCCGTCACATCTGAATCCTTGGATCAGGCTGTGCGGTTATTTGAATCAAACAGGGTTTCCGATATAAAAGTCCATGCGGAAATGGCGTAAAAATGGCGTAACCCCAAAGCGTCGGATCGCAGAAACCCTTGATAAATCAAGACTTTTTAAGGAGATGCAGATAAATATGAAATTAGGTATCGTCGGGCTGCCGAATGTCGGCAAATCCACATTGTTTAACGCGATCACAAACGCGGGAGCGGAGAGCGCGAACTATCCGTTCTGCACGATAGAGCCGAACGTCGGCATGGTCACCGTGCCGGATGAGCGTCTTGACTTTCTTGCGTCGATATATGAGCCGAAGAAATACACTCCGGCGGTCATCGAGTTTGTCGATATCGCGGGTCTGGTCAAGGGCGCGTCCAAGGGCGAGGGGCTGGGCAATAAGTTCCTCTCGAATATCCGCAACACCGATGCAATAGTCCATGTCGTCAGATGCTTTGACGATGAAAACGTCATCCACGTCGAGGGAGGTACCGATCCTGCACGCGACGTTGACATCATCGACCTCGAGCTCATCATGGCCGACATGGAGATGGTCGAGCGCAGGATAGAGAAGGCCAACAAGAACGCAAAGGGCGATAAGAAATATCTGCACGAGGCCGAGGTCTTCAAGGGGCTTTTAGAGCACCTTAACGAGGGCAAGAGCGTGCGCAGCTACGAGTGCGAGCCGGACGATATGGAGCTTATCGCAACGAGCGACCTGCTGACCATCAAGCCCGTTATCTATGCCGCGAACATGGACGAGGACGGCGTTGCCGATTATGAGAACAACGCATATTATAAGCAGCTTTGCGATATCGCCGCAAAGGAGGGCGCAGAGGTCCTGCCCATCTGCGCAAAGCTTGAGGCCGAGATAGCGGCGCTCGAGCCGGATGAGCGCGAGATGTTCCTCGAGGAGCTCGGGATGAGCCAGTCGGGTCTTGACCGTATGATAAAGACCTCGTACTCGCTGCTGGGTCTCATATCCTTCCTCACCTGCGGCAGCGATGAGTGCAGGGCGTGGACGATCCGCCGCGGAACGAAGGCTCCTCAGGCCGCCGGAAAGATACACACCGACTTCGAGCGCGGCTTTATCCGCGCCGAGATAGTCGCCTTTGACGATCTCAAGGCCTGCGGCAGCATGGCTGCGGCAAAGGAAAAGGGACTGGTGCGCTCCGAGGGCAAGGATTATGTCATGCACGACGGCGACGTTACGCTGTTCAGATTCAACGTCTGATGGACGAGATAATGTTCGTGCTTGAGCTCATAGGCGCGGCGGCCTTCGCCGTGTCGGGAGCAATGGTCGCCATCAAGAAAAAGGCCGATGTGTTCGGCGTGCTGTTTCTCGCGGTGACGACGGCGCTCGGCGGCGGAGTTATGCGCGATGTGCTCATAGGCAGGATACCGCCGGTGATGTTCGTGAGCTATTGGTATCTGCTCATCTCCGTTGTTGCGGCGCTGGCCGTGTTCATAGATGCGTATCTCAGGAGCGAAAAGTACAAGCTGCATCTGGACAAGCTCGATGCGGTCAATAACATCTTTGACGCTGTGGGTCTTGCGGTGTTCACCGTTTCCGGCATGAACGCCGCCATGCCCGTGAGCGATAACGTCATCTTGGTTCTGTTCGTCGGCATGTGCACGGGCGTCGGCGGAGGCATGCTGCGCGACGTTATGACAAACACCATGCCCAAGGTGCTCAGAAAGCGCGTGTACGCTGTCGCGTCGCTGCTCGGCGGCGGACTGTACTATGTGATGTACGCGCTCGGTGCGCCGCAGCTTTTATCCGTCGGCTGCGGTATGCTGCTCATTTTCGCGCTGCGCGTTTTCGCCACGATATACAAGTGGAATCTTCCGTCTGTGGATATCGACCAGAGTGAAAAATAACAGTTGACGAGGAGCGCAGGTTATGATATTCTAACAAAGTTAAAAGGGAGTAGCGTGCGCCATACGGCGTTCGGTATGCCGTCATCTCGACCGTCAGGTTCGGTGTACCGAGTACATATGTATTGTATTTGCAAGACTTTTACGGCAAACATTCAAGCCGTAGGAGTCTTGCTTTTGCTATTTTTAAAGGAGGAGCATAAGTGAAGTATTATTGCGAAGAAAAGGAGCGCGTGATTGCCGAGCTGGGCAGCAGCGAAAACGGTCTTAGCGAGGCCGAGGCTGCAAAAAGGCTCGCCGAAAACGGGCCGAACAAGCTCGCAGCTGCGAAAAAGGACTCTATCATAAAGCAGTTTTTCAAGCAGATGGCCGACCCCATGATAATCATCCTGCTCGTCGCCGCGGCGATAAGCGGCGTGCTGGCGGTAACGCAGGGCGAGAGCTTTGCCGACGTTATCATCATTCTGTTCGTCGTCATTGTCAACGCCGTTCTGGGCGTTTATCAGGAAAACAAGGCCGAAAAAGCAATAGAGGCTTTGCAGGAAATGTCGGCGGCGACCTCAAAGGTGCTGCGCGGCGGAAGGATCGTAACGGTGCACAGCGAGGAGCTCGTGGCGGGCGACGTTGTGCTGCTCGAGGCCGGCGACGCTGTTCCGGCCGACGGCAGGATCATCGACAACGCAAGCCTCAAGATCGAGGAGGCCGCTCTCACGGGCGAGTCGGTGCCTGTCAGCAAGTTCATTGACATCATAAACCTTTCCGATAACGAGCGCGACGTTCCCCTCGGCGACCGCCGCAATATGGCCTACATGGGCTCGACGGTCGTATATGGCCGCGGCGCAATGATAGTGTGCGCAACGGGCATGGATACCGAGATGGGCAAGATAGCCGACGCTCTCGCGCAGGCCTCCGACGGCCAGACTCCCTTGCAGATAAAGCTCACGCAGCTGAGCAAGATCCTCACATGGCTCGTGCTCGGCATCTGCGTGGTCATATTTGCCGTGCAGCTGCTCAGAGCGGGCGGGCTCGACTTTGAGGTCATACTCAACTCCTTCATGATAGCCGTGTCCCTCGCTGTTGCGGCCATACCCGAGGGACTTGCCGCAGTCGTGACGGTGGTTCTGTCCATCGGCGTTACCAACATGTCAAAGCGCAACGCCATCATCCGCCGCCTGACGGCTGTCGAAACTCTCGGCTGTGCGCAGGTCATATGCTCGGACAAGACCGGCACCCTGACGCAGAACAAGATGACCGTCGTTGACAGCTTCGGTGAAAATGAGCGCGAGCTTGCGCAGGCGATGGCTCTGTGCTGCGACGCTGAGATAGACGAAAACGGCGCTGTCACCGGCGAGCCGACCGAGGCTGCGCTCGTGGCTTGGGCAAACAAGCTCGGACTCAACAAGACTGAGCTCAAGGCATCCTTCCCGCGCTGCGGCGAAGCGCCCTTTGACTCAGGCAGAAAGATGATGAGCACCCTGCACCTTGCACCCAACGGCGTTGTGCAGTACACCAAGGGCGCACCCGATGTCATAATCGGAAAGTGCACGCACTATCTGCATGACGGACAGGCCGTTCCCATGACGGAGGCCTACCGCGAGGAGATACTCAAGAGCAACAAGACCATGGCGGATAAGGCTCTGCGCGTGCTGGCCTGCGCCCTGCGCGTCTGGGATGCGCAGCCGGACAGCTTCGAGCCCGAGGACCTGGAGCATGATCTCTGCTTCGTCGGCCTTACCGGCATGATAGATCCGGTGCGTCCGGAGGTAAAGGCGGCCATAGACGAGTGCGTCGAGGCCGGTATCCGCGCCATTATGATAACGGGTGACCATATCGACACGGCAGTTGCCATAGCAAAGGAACTCGGCATCCTGCGCAAGGGCGATAAGGCCATAACTGGCGCTCAGCTTTCGGAAATGAGCGACGAGGAGTTCGAGCGCGAATTCCAGAACATCAGCGTCTACGCCCGCGTCCAGCCCGAGCACAAGACACGCATAGTTTCGGCATGGCGCAAGGCAGGCTATGTCACCGCCATGACCGGCGACGGCGTAAACGACGCACCGTCTATAAAGAGCGCCGATATCGGCGTGGGCATGGGCATAACCGGCACAGACGTTACGAAGAATGTTGCCGACATGGTGCTTGCCGACGATAACTTTGCCACCATTGTCGGAGCCGTCGAGGAGGGCCGCCGGATATACGACAATATCCGCAAGGCCATCCAGTTCCTGCTCGGCTCGAACATGAGCGAGGTCATAAGCATCTTTGTGGCAACGCTCATGGGCTTTACGATCTTAAAGCCCGTTCATCTGCTGTGGATAAACCTTGTCACCGACTGCTTCCCGGCGCTTGCGCTGGGCATGGAAAAGGCCGAGGGCAATATCATGCACCGCAGGCCGCGTCCGGCAAAGGACGGCATATTCGCAGGCGGCATGGGCTTCGACATAGCCTATCAGGGCGTTCTCATTTCCGCGCTCGTGCTGGCGGCCTACTTTGTCGGCCACTATATCGAGACCGGCGTGTGGACGATAACAGACTCGGCTGACGGAACGACAATGGCCTTCCTGACCATGTCCATGGCCGAGATATGCCACAGCTTCAATATGCGCTCCCTGCGCGGATGCATCTTCACCATGGGCACAAAGAACATGGCGCTCACATGGGCGGCCATCGGCAGCATCGGCGCGACGACGCTCGTGTGCGAGGTGCCCTTCCTTGCAAACGCCTTCGGCTTCACGCCCGTATCCCTCGGCGAGTACGTCATTGCAATGGGTATCGGCATGGTCGGCATGGTCATCGTTGAGCTCGTCAAGACCCTCCAGCGCAAGTCAATGCGAAAAAGAGGAGAGATACTGTAATTTTGCCTCACGGCACAAAAACCATATAAACCATCCCCCAAAGCCGTACCGATATTCAGGTACGGCTTTTCTACAGGAAAAAAGCCTTGACTTTTTAAATTAGTTAAGCTATATTAATTATAATCAATTAACTAAATGAGGCGGACTATGAATTTACGAAAAGCACTGGATACCTTTTATTACAGCACTGCGCTGTGTGACCTGCGGCTGATGAACAAGCAGTTCGTGAACGAAAGCATTACCTATAACAGCCTTTTGTATATCGAGCTTATTTACACGATGAACGGTACCTGCACGGCATCCGCACTGGCGGAGCTGCTGCATATCTCAAAGCCCGGAGTCACGCTGAAGCTAAACGAGCTGCTGCGGCAGGGACTAATCACAAAAACGCCCGATCCGAACGACAGGCGCAAGAATTACCTAACCGTCAACGAGGAAGCGATTCCTCAGTATAAGGTCTTCCGCCGTCAGGACAGCGAGGCGGTCAGGCGGATCACCGACCGCTTCACGCCGGAGGAGATAGCTAAATTCTGCGAGATGCTGGATATAATTTCAGAGATCAATTTTGAAGAAATAAACTCAGCTGATGAAACGAACAGAAAATAACTTCTTGGAAGGGGCTATTCTGCCCGCGCTTTTGGAATTTGCCGTTCCAATACTTCTTGCACTGGTGCTGCAGGCACTTTACGGAGCAGTCGATCTGTGGGCGGTCGGCAAATTCGGCACAACTGCCGACATTTCTGCCGTGTCCACCGGAAGCCAGACCATGCAGATCGTCACGGGCATCGTGACAGGACTTTCCGTGGGAACGACCGTGCTGCTCGCTCAGCGCATCGGTCACGGAGACAATGAGGGCGCAGCGAGGGCGGTCGGTGCAAGCATTAAACTTTTCGCCGCTCTCGGCGCGGTGCTGAGCCTTGTGATGATAGCGGCTGCAAGGCCGATTGCACAGCTGATGAACGCACCGGAGGAAGCCTTTACACAGACCGTGCACTACATACAAATCTGCGGCGGCGGAAGCATCTGCATCGCAGCGTATAATCTTCTCAGCGCGGTTTTCAGGGGAATGGGTGACTCCGGATCGCCGCTTATTTTTGTATCTATTGCCTGCGTGACAAATATCGTCGGGGATATTGCCCTGATAGACGGCTTTAAAATGGGAGCGGCGGGAGCCGCCGCTGCAACCGTTGCGGCGCAGGCTGTAAGCGTAGTGCTTTCCGCAGTGCTGATAAAGAAAAAAGGACTGCCGTTTGCGCTTACAAAAGAGCAGCCTGCAGCCGGCAAGGAGGCAGCGAAGATTCTCAGGCTCGGCTCTCCGATCGCTTTGCAGGATATGTGCAGCGAGATATCCTATCTGATCATTATCGGACTTGTCAACGCGCTCGGAATTACAGCCTCCGCCGGTGTCGGCATTGCGGAAAAGCTGGTCATATTTATTCTGCTGATCCCGATGTCCTATATGCAGTCCATATCCGCTTTTACGGCGCAGAACGTCGGCGCGGGAAAGCCTGAGAGGGCTCGAAAAGCCATGTGGCTGGGGATGGGAACGGCGGCTGTTCTCGGAGGCGCTATGGCCTATGTGTCATATTTTCACGGCGAGGCGCTCTCGCTGCTGTTTGTGAAAGACTCTGCGGAAGGTCAGGCAGAGGTCGTACGGGCTTCGGCAGAGTTTTTGCGAGCAACGTCCGTCGAATGCTTTGCCCTCTCCCTTGCCTATTGCCTGACGGGGTATTTCAACGGCTGCGGCAGGACTGTCTTTGTAATGGTACAGGGCTTGTGCGCCATTTTCCTTGTGAAGATACCCTATGCGTATTTTGCGAGCCGTAAGCCGGAGCCGCAGCTTTTTGATATAGGTCTGTCCACGGCATATGCCGCCGTGTTCACTTTAGCGATCTGCCTTATCTATTATTTTTATTCACGCAGGAAGCATGCGGCTTCCGAAAGCAAACAGGAGGGTTGATATGGGAACGATCATCATCGGAGCGATCGCGATACTTTTTATCGTTGCGTCGATCGTCTATACGATCGGAAGCAGGGGAAAGGGAGCCTGCCCGCAGCATATATGCGCAGCCGTGGCGAAATATTGTGATTTGCGGTTGACACGGGCGCAATTGGGTGATAATATTTGATAATCAGCGACGACGGAGAACAATGACGGGAT
>CAVDFD010000081.1:0-7819 GCA_963608145.1 Bacteroidaceae bacterium
GCGTCGGCCATGCCTGCGGAGGCATCGCTCTCGGCGGGGGGATCGTCAAAGCGGGCGATCTTGCGTGCGGGGCGCTCGATGGTATCGTCCTGCATCGCGGGAGCGGGCTTGGGCTCGGGGAATGTGCCGTTTTCGCAGTAGTAATCGAAGGTCTCACGATCCATCGACTCGTTTTCGAGCAGGTATTCGGCAACACCGATGAGCGTGTCGCGGTGCTCGGTGAGCAGCTTCTCGCACAGAGCCGCAGCCTCGTCGAAGATGCGCTTTACCTCCTCGTCGATGAGGGCGGCTGTCTCCTCGGAGTAGCTCTTTGTAGTTCCGAAATCACGGCCTATGAAGATGCTGTGGTCGGAGCTGTCATACTGGATGGGGCCGAGCTTTTCGCTCATGCCGTAGCGCGTGACCATATTGCGCGCAATGCTCGTGGCCTGCTGGATATCGCCGGACGCGCCGGTCGAGATATCGTCAAGGAACAGCTTTTCGGCAATGCGTCCGCCGAGGCAGGCAACAATATGCTCGAACATCTGCGACTTGGAGGTGAAGTTCTCCGCGTCCTCGTCGGGGCGGTAGAGCGTAAAGCCGCCGGCCATACCGCGCGGGATGATGGTTATATAGTGCACGGGGTCAGTGTGCTTGAGGAATTTCGAGGCTATCGCGTGGCCGGACTCGTGGTAGGCCGTCAGGCGCTTTGCCTTGTCCGACATCTTGCGGCTCTTCTTCTCGGGACCCATTTCGACCTTGAGTATGGCCTCGTCGCAGTCGTCCATCGTAATGAAGCGGTGCTTGCGGCGCACGGCCAGCAGAGCCGCCTCGTTCATGAGGTTTTCAAGATCCGCGCCGGAGAAGCCGGGCGTGCCCTTGGCAAGGGATTTGAGATCGACATCGTCGGCAAGGGGCTTGCCGCGTGAATGTATCTTCAGTATGGCCTCCCTGCCCTTTATGTCGGGCATACCGACATAGACCTGACGGTCAAAGCGGCCTGGACGCAGCAGCGCGTTATCGAGGATATCGGCACGGTTCGTGGCCGCCATGACGATAACGCCCTCGTTGTTGCCGAAGCCGTCCATCTCAACGAGCAGCTGGTTGAGGGTCTGCTCGCGCTCATCGTGACCGCCGCCGAGACCTGAGCCGCGCTGACGACCCACAGCGTCGATCTCGTCGATGAATATAATGGCCGGAGCGACCTTCTTGGCCTGATCGAACAGGTCGCGCACGCGGGATGCACCGACACCGACGTAGAGCTCCACGAAGTCAGAGCCGGAAATGGACAGGAACTGCACTCCCGCCTCGCCGGCAACGGCCTTGGCAAGCAGGGTCTTACCCGTTCCCGGAGGACCTACGAGCAGAACGCCCTTGGGTATCCTTGCGCCCATTTTCGTGAACGATTTCGGGTCCTTGAGGAACTCGACGAGCTCCTGAAGCTCGGCCTTTTCCTCATCCGCACCGGCAACGTCGTTGAAGGTCTTGCGGTTTTTCTCCTCGCTGCCGAGGCGCGTTCTGGCCTTGCCGAACTTCATCGCACCGCCTGCTCCGCCGCCGCCCTGCGCACGCTGCATCATGACGATCCAGAACACCATGAAGCCGATGAACAGGACATACGGTATAAGCTGGAGCCACCACGTTGACTGCACGGGCTCGATCTGGTAATCCTTGATGATGCCGCTGTCGTACTGCTGGTCTATGAGCTCGCCGAACTCTTCATAAAACAGCGAAAAGCTGTACATCTTATAATAAACGGTTTTTGTGCCGCCTTGGGCGCTCGAGTCCCTGACCTTCATCTCGAGGATGTTTTTTGAACCGTTATAGGTGAACTCCTGAACCTTTTCCTCCTTGAAAAGGTCCTTTACCTGAGCATAGCTGAGCTCGTTCTCAGGTTCCTGGTTGAGCAGAGTGAACAGAGTGCATGCAAGCAGCACCAGTATCAGGACATAAAAGCCTATATCTCTCGCTCTGTTGCGCTGAGGTTTCAATTAATCACGTCCTTTTAGACAGGAAGCATTTCATCCGTGCCTGAATTATTTCGTATATATCTCCGGCTTGAGTACGCCGATAAATGGGAGGTTGCGGTACTGCTCGTCATAGTCGAGGCCGTAGCCGACAACAAATTCATCGGGCACCTCAAAGCATGAATACTTTGCGTAAACTGGGGCGACCCTGCGCGAGGGCTTATCCATAAGCGCCGCAATGGTTATCGACGCGGGCTTTCTCGTCATGAGATAGCTTTGCAGATAGTTGAGAGTGTTGCCGCTGTCGAGGATATCCTCGATGATTATGATATGGCGGCCTTCGATGTTCTGCCCGAGATCCTTGTGTATCTCGACCGCGCCCGTGGAGCTCGTGCCGCCCTTATAGGACGAGACGGCCATGAAGTCCATCGAGCAGGGAATGCTGACATGGCGCATGAGATCGGCCATGAACACAAAGCAGCCCTTCAAAACGCCGACAAACAGCGGATTTTTACCGTCGAAGTCGCTTGATATCTGCTCGCCGAGGGCAGCTACCTTTTCCTCGATCTCATCCGCTGTGAAGAACACTCTCTCTATATCGTTATTCATCTTTTAATTGTCCCCCGTACGGTTTGTTTTATTTATTGTCACCCGAATGACCTTGTCTCCGGGTCGTGCAATACATCTTTCTGCGACGCCGAAGCCGTAAACGGCTATTACGCCCTTGTCGTCACGCAGCACCGGCCTCGTCCCGCGCTCGCCGCGGCTGAGCTTTGCCTCTGAAAAAAGATCCTTGAGGCTCTTGGTGCAGCCCCTGCCGGCAAGTCGTATCCTGTCGCCGTCTCTTCGTGACGTAAAAAATATGCTACCACAAATATTGTCGTAATTAAAGTATAAAATATTAAATGATCGGAAAATTTCGCCGCATGAGTCGATAATTTCGCTTTTTGCCTCAAATTCTCCGCCCATTATAAGCTGTTCTGAGCCCTGCTCGAGGCGAACCGGCTCAAACTCGTTCTGTTTGCTCACGCCGAAGCGCAGCACTCCCCCGTCGCAGGCAACGCGCATTCCGTTTATGTCGGCGCATTTATACTCGCTTGACGAGGCAATGGCATACACCGCCTGCGCGTGGGCAAAGCTCAGCGACCTGCCACAGATGAGACGCAGAACGCGCATTGCGACGGGCTTGGGGAGCGCCAGCAGCTCCTTTGCCGGAAACGTGCCGGAGCTGTAATGCTCATCATACGCCCTCCCCGCCATTGCGCCGAGGCATTCCTCATCCTCCCTCAGAAGCTGTGCCGTACGGGCACAGGCTGTGAAGAACGCGGGGTTTATGCTCTCAAGCACCGGCGTTACATGGTGGCGCAGGACATTTCGCGTATAATCGTCGCTGAAATTGGTCTTGTCGCTGACGTGCTCTATGCCGTTTAAGGCGTTATACTCCTCTATCTCGCGCCGTGTAACGCCGAGCAAAGGCCGGACGATATTGCCGCGTCTTGGAGGTATGCCGCACAGCCCCTTCAGGCCGCCGCCGCGTGTTAAATTAAACAGCAGCGTTTCGGCGTTGTCGTTTGCGTTATGTGCCGTTGCTATGACATTGCAGCCGAGCTTTTTGGCGGCAGCGTCCAGAAACTCATATCTGAGCTTTCGCGCCGCCTCCTCCTCGCTCATGCCGCTGCTTTGCGCAAACGTGCGCACATCGCCGCTGCCGGTGATGCATTCAATGCCGCGCTGTGCGCAGAACTCCGCGACAAAGCGGCAGTCGGAGGCCGACTCCTCGCCGCGCAGCATATGGTCAAAGCTTGCCGCGCAAACGGTGATGCCGAGCCTCTGCGCATTTTCCGACAGGCAGTGCAGCAGGCACATCGAGTCCGCGCCGCCGGAAACGGCGCACAGGACGCGGTCGCCGGACGCTATCAGCGCATTTTCCTTAATAAAATCAATAATCGTCATCGGTTTTTGCCGAGCGGTTGCCGAAGCTCGTAAACTCGGGCAGCCATTGCAGATACACAGTGCCCGTCTGACCCTTGCGGTTTTTGAGAACTATGGCCTCCGCCAGATACGGGTCGGAGCTTTCCTGATCGTAATAGCCCTCGCGGTGCAGGCCGATAACAACGTCGGCATCCTGCTCGATAGCGCCGGAATCGCGCAGGTCGTTGAGCATGGGGCGCTTATCGCTTCTGCCGACGGCGGCTCGGTTGAGCTGGCTGAGGCATATGACCGGAACATTGAGCTCCTTTGCCATGATCTTGAGCATGCGGCTTATATCGCTGACCGCCTGCTGGCGGTTTTCGTTATAGCTGTTCTTTCCGCCTGCCGACTGCATCAGCTGCAAATAGTCGATGACCACAAGGCCGAGATTTGACAGTCTGCGGCACTGGGCGTTCATATCGGCAACGGTGAGCATGGAGTTATCGTCGATACGCATATCGGTCGCGCTGACCATCTGCGCCGCCGAAGCAAGCCGCCGCCACTCGTCGGGGCTCAGCTGCCCCGTGAGCATATTCTGCGACGGGACCGATGCCTCGCGTGCAAGCAGACGGCTCACAAGCTGCTCGCGGCTCATTTCCAGTGAGAACACGGCCACGGTCTTGTCCGAATTTTTAGCAACGTCCATTGCAATATTGAGCGCAATGCTCGTTTTGCCCATTGCCGGACGCGCTGCTATGAGTATAAGCTCTCCCTTGTTGAGGCCGAGGATAAACTTATCGAGGTCCTTAAGTCCCGTGGACAGACCCGGTATGGTCTTTCCGCTGGACGCGGCCTCGGATATATTCTCATACACCGTCTGCACGACGGTCGATACCGGCAGAAGTCCGCCGATATTGCGTCCCTGACGCAGGGCGTATATCTTGCTCTCAGCTGCTTCGAGAATATTCTCCGCCTCGCCCGAGCCCTCATAGACGAGATTATTTATCTCGTCTGCTGCCGATGCGAGATTTCGCAGCAGCGCCCTGTCGCGCACGATGGCGGCGTATTCGAGCACGTTTGCCGCCGTCGGCGTTATGCGCATGAGCTCGGCGATATATGCCGGACTTGCCTCGGAATACACGCCGCGCACCTTCATCTGGTCGAGGACAGTGACGGGGTCTATCGTCTGCCCGTAGGAGAACATGGCATAGACAGTCTCAAATATATCTCTGTTCTGTTTTATATAGAACTCCGCGCCGTGCAGCCGCTCGATAACGTCGGGGATGCAGCGCGTGTCTATCAGCATCGAGCCTATGACCGCCTGCTCAGCCGCTGCCGAGTGCGGTGCCTGTCTGCCCAATAATTCTTCCATGCTTTAACTCCTGCTGCCGCCTGCTTATTCTTATGCTTCGATGACGAGCACGTTTATAGTGCCGGATATCTCATAGCCGAGCTTGGCCTTGACCTGAAACGAGCCGAAGGTCTTGATGGGCTCGGGCTGGACTATCTTGTTCTTTTCGATCTCGATGCCGTGCTGCTCGCGCAGTGCGTCGCTTATCTCCTGCGATGTGACAGAGCCGAAGAGCTTGCCCTTGTCGCCGGCCTTTGCGCGTACAGTGACGGTGATCTCGCCGAGCTTCTTTGCATTTGCCTCGGCCTCGGCCTTTTCACGCGCCATCTGAGCGGCCTTCGCCTTTTCCTTGAGCTTGAGCGCGTTTATATTATCGGTCGTTGCCTCGCTTGCGAGCTTGCGCGGCAGAAGGTAGTTGCGTGCGTAGCCGTCGGATACCTCCTTGAGCTCGCCCTTCTTGCCCTGACCTCTGACATCAACGTTGAATATGACTTTCATAATTTATTCCTTTCCCGTGAAATATCACGAATCAATATACTCATCAATGGCGGCATACAGCTTTTCCACCGCCTCCTGGAGCGTCAGCCCGCTTATCTGAGCTGCGGCAGCCGCACGGTTTCCGCCGCCGCCGAGCTTTTCCATTATAAGCTGAACGTTCACATCGCCGATCGAGCGCGCCGAGACGAACACGCCGCCGTCCTCGGTCGGATACATGACCATGGACGCATCAACGCCCGCAACATTCAGCAGCTCGTCCGCCGCCTGAGCCGCGACTATCCTGTTCTGCGGAGTTTCGGGCACGGCAACGGCCATTACGCTGCGGTAAAGCTGCGCACGCTGGAGTATCTTGTACTTTGCAACAGTCTGCTCCATGCCGTTCTGCATGAGTTTTTTGACGGCCACTGTGTCCGCTCCGGCGCGGCGAAGATATGCCGCCGCATCAAAGGTTCTGTCGCCCGTGCGTATGGTGAAGCTCTTTGTATCAAGAACTATACCTGCCAGTATTGCCTCTGCCTCGCAGCGCAGGAGCTTCGGCTCGTCGCTGCACATCTCGACTATCTCGGTCATGAGCTCGCACACAGATGAGGCGTAGGGCTCTATAAAGCTGAGGTCTGCCCTGTCTATGTAGGTCGCTGCGCGGCGGTGATGGTCGATGACCGCAACATGGTTGCACGACTGCAAAAGCCGCAGATCCTCGACCTGCTCGGGTCTGTTTGTATCGACGACGACGAGCAGCGTCTTGCCGTCGGCTATCATGATCGCCTCCTGAGCGCTTATGAAGGCTTCCTTGTATTCGGGGCTTTCGCGCAGCAGCTTTATCAGCGGCTTGGCCGAGCTCTTCTCCGTGTCGGCGACTATAAGTGCGCTCTTGCCGTTTTTTCGCGCAAGGCTGCACACGCCGACAGCGCCGCCGATGCTGTCCATATCGCTGAACTTGTGTCCCATGACGAGAACACGCGAGGCATCCTTTATGAGCGACTCGAGCGCATTTGCCATAACGCGCGAGCGCACCTTGTTGCTCGACTCGACCTCGCCGGCCTTGCCGCCGATGAAGTCAAAGCTGAATTTGTTCTTTATAACGGCCTGGTCGCCGCCGCGTGAGAGCGCCATCTCGACGGCAAGGGAGGCAAATTGCAGCGCCTCGCTGACGCTTTCGGCGTTTCTGCCTATGCCTATGGACAGCGTTGCGTGTATACCGCTTGGGCTTACGACCTGATGCACCTCGTTCAATATATCGCACTTTTTATCCAGAATGCCCTGCATATAGCGATCCTCAAACAGGAACAGATATCGGTCTCGGTCATATCTTATGATGATGCCGTTGGTGTCCGCGCCCCACTGGTCGAGCTTGTCGCCCACCGCGTCGCGCAGGTCGTTCCTGACGCGCTCGGGCTGGTTTTTCATGAGCTCCTCGTAGTTGTCTATCGTCAGGATGGCGGCGACGGGCTTTGAAGCCTCGTACTCATCGCGGATATTTTCGTACTCTGTAACGTCTATCCAATAGGCAATGGCCATGAAGTGCTGGTCGTTGTCTCCGCCGGAGCGGACGATGTTGCCGCATATCTGATATTTTCTGTCCCTGAGCTCGAAAAGGTCGGGGCTTTTCGTTTTGCCCTCCATGAGCCACTTGCCGGAAAACTCGGGTATGAGCTCGGCAAGGCTTATATCCGTGCGCGAGCCGGACAGTCCGCTTATGGAAAAGAACATCTCGTTGCCCCAGATGATGCGCGAGTCGTCAAGCTTGAAAACGACGATGGGCAGCGGAAAATTGAGCAGCGTGTTGTTCTTTGCCGTTTCCGCATCGTAGGTGACAGACTCGATATACGCAAGCAGCGCCTTGCGGCGGCGCGAACGCGTTATCACCGAGTAGATGATCAGCGCAAGTATAACGACGCCCTCGGCGGCTGCGAGGTAGAAGTTTTTCATGACGAGCGTCGCTACCGCGAACACGATCAGGAAAAACACGAACGGTCTTGTATTCGGTTCAAATATTCTCTGTGAGTTTTTCATTTCCCGCTTCCTATGCAAGCCAATAATTATAGATATTAAATTATAACAAAGTATCCGCCCGATTACAACTGTAAAATTGCTTATCCGAGGCAAATTCGGC
>CAVDFD010000082.1:0-7754 GCA_963608145.1 Bacteroidaceae bacterium
GCTTTCGGGACGGGCTGCCCATGCTACCCGAGCGGTTCGTCTCCGAAGGCTATAAATAAAAAAACCTTGACAGGGCAAAAGCATATCGTATATAATAAACTTCCGATGCCTGTTGGTGTCGGAGGTTTTAATTTGTCAACTACTTTGAGCTCCGGCTCAATGTTGAGTATTATTCTGAAAGGAGTGCACAAACATGCTGCGTACCTACCAGCCCAAGAAGCGTCAGCGCAAGAAAGAGCACGGCTTCCGCAAAAGAATGGCCACCGCAAATGGCCGCAAGGTTCTCGCCCGCCGCAGAGCAAAGGGCAGAGCAAAGCTGAGCGCCTGATTTGGCAGCTCCGAGCAGGAAAAGCAAATAAATTTTTAGGGCGGCTAACCTCCGCCCTTAATGTGTTTGCCGATAAAAACGGAAAGCAAGGGTGGAATAATTGGATTTCAGGTCAACTCTGAAAAAGAATTATGAGTTCAAACGGCTTTATAACAAAGGCAAGACCGCCGTTACGCCCTATATGGTCGTGTATGCTCTCAAAACGCAGCGGGGTCACCGCCGCGTGGGTTACACCGTGTCCACAAAGCTGGGCAAGGCCGTTGTGCGCAACCGCGTGCGGCGCAGGCTCAGGGAGATATACAGGCTCAACTCCGACAAGCTCATTGACAGCGCGGATATCGTTATCGTTGCGCGCAGCCGCTGCGTCGATGGCGATTACGCCAAGATGGAGCGTGCCTTCCTGCACGCCTGCGCCGAGCTTGGACTGCTGAGAGGTGAAGAGCAATGAAAAAGCTTCTTCTCGCGCTTATCCGCATTTATCAGAAATACGTCTCCCCGGCCTTTCCGCCGAGGTGCAGATTTATCCCGACCTGCTCACAGTATGCCGTTGAGGCCATCGAGAAATACGGGGCCTTGAAGGGCGGCTGGCTCGCCCTGAAGCGGCTGTCGAGGTGTCATCCTTTTCACCTCGGCGAACACGATTTCTTCGATCCCGTTCCCTGACGAGGATCGGAATACAAGGAGAAACTTATGTCACTATGGGATATTATAGTCTGGCCGTTTGCCAGACTGCTGGAGATCCTTTATAACTGGACCGACAGCTACGGTCTCGCCATTGTGCTCTTTGCTCTCGTGGTCAATCTGATCCTCCTGCCGTTCATGGCAAAGAGCAAGAAGGGCATGATGAAGACCACCCGAATCCAGCCCCAGCTCAAGGAGCTGGAGAAAAAGCATAGGGGCAACCAGCAGAAGTATCAGCAGGAAGTCATGAAGCTGTATAAGGAGCAGGGCGCAAGCCCCACCTCCGGCTGCCTGTGGTCGCTGCTGCCCTTCCCGATACTCATCGCTCTGTACAGCGTCATCCGTCAGCCCTTGAGCAGCATGATGGGTCTGGGCGACAGCAGTATCACAAAGCTCACCGAGTGGGCGACCGAAAATGCGGGCTTTGTAGCCTCCAAGCAGGGCACCTACGATCAGATCGGAGTCGCCGATGCTATCCACAAGAACTGGGACGCGGTCGTGAACGCGCTCGGCAGCTTTGACGGAAAGCTTCTCGACATCGACTACAGCTTCCTCGGCATGAACCTCGGCACGATCCCCGACTGGAAGATCTGGAACTACGATTTCTCGAGCGCCGATATCTTTGCGAACATCGGCCTGTTCCTGATCCCCCTGATAGCGGCGTTCCTTTCATGGGCATCCATGAAGATCAGCCAGGCGACCAATCCTCCCCAGGCAGGACAGGCGGCGATGAGCATGAAGACCATGAACCTCATGATGCCCCTTATGTCCGTCTGGATCTGCTTCATCATGCCTGCGGCTCTCGGCGTTTACTGGATCGCCAACAGCTGCTTCGGCATCGTCCGCGATCTTATACTCACCAAGTACTACAAGCGCAAGCTTGATATCGAGGACGCAGAGCGCATCGCGGCTCAGAAGGAGAAGGACGAGGAGCGCGCACGCCGCCATGAGGAGCACGAGCAGCTCAAGGCGGAGGGTGCAACTACCCGCAATAACAACACCAGCAAGAAGAAAATGCAGGCTCAGCAGAAGCAGGCCGACGCGGAGCGCATCGCGGCAAGCGAAAGAGCCGAGCGCGAGGCGCGCCTCGAAAAGCTCGGCATAGATAAGCCCGAGAACCCCTCGCAGGTCGGCAAGCGCCGCTATGCAAGAGGCAGAGCTTACGACCCCGACCGCTACGCCGACGAAATGACGGCGGCAGCGTCCGAGACGGAAGAACAGAGAGCAGAAGAGCCTGAACAGTCACAGGAGAATAGTGAAACATGATAAAGTCTTTGGAAACCACAGGCCGCACCGAGGATGAAGCCATCGCAGCCGCCCTGAAGGAACTCGGACTTGAGCGCGACGATGTCTCCGTAACCGTCGTCGAGCGTGCAAAATCCGGATTTCTGGGCATAGGCGCGTCTCCGGCAGTTGTGCGCGTCGAGTACGAAGCTCCCGACGAAGCCGAGGCAGAGCCCGAGACCGAGAAGGCCGCACCCGCTGCTGAGGCCAAAGCTCCCGAAAAGGCTGAGGCAAAGCCTGCCGCAAGCGGCGAGTTTGCCGAAATAAGAGCCTTCCTCGAGGGACTTCTCAAGCGCATGGATGTCAAGGCCGATATCGAGATCAGCCGCCGCGACGGCAAGAGCATTGCCGTCAACCTCTCAGGTCCCAACATGGGCGCGGTCATAGGCCGCAGAGGTGAGACCCTTGATGCGATCCAGCACCTGACCAACTATGTCGTCAACCGCAGCAGCGACAAGCATATGCACATCTGCGTCGATGCCGAGAGCTACCGTGCAAAGCGCGAGGAATCGCTCGTCCGCCTTGCCGAGAAGATGGCGGCAAAGGTCATAAAGTATAAGCGCAGCATGGCGCTTGAGCCGATGAACAGCTACGAGCGTCACATTATCCACGCCGCCCTTCAGGACTATGAGGGCGTTACCACAAGCTCGACCGGCACAGAGCCCAACCGCCGCGTCGTCGTATCCTACGACCGTCCGCAGAATACGGGCAATAAGCCGCAGAGCCGCGAATGGGCATAAGATATATTATTGGAGGAATAAATCATGATACTTGAAAAGATACAGCAGATCCTTGCACAGCAGTTCGAAGTATCCGCAGGCAGCATTTCCGAAGATACCAATATCGTCGATGACCTCGGAGCGGATTCGCTTGACGTTGTTGAGCTCATCATGTCCGTTGAGGACGAGTTCGGCATCCAGATCCCCGACGAGGACGCAGCGGAGCTGCCCACCGTCGGCAAGATCGTCGAGTATATCGAAGCAAGACAGTAATCAAACGCATTAAAAATCCCCGACCGCGGTCGGGGATTTTTGCTGTACAGGTCAGAATTTAATATACGGGAGCACATAAACGAGCGCGAGCGCAAACAGCGAAAGGAACACGCAGAAGCCGATAGGCACGCAGGGCTTATGCTTAAAGCTGTCCTGCGCATTTATCCTCTTGTCGATCAGCCACGCGCCGACAGCGCAGGCAAGCGACGCGGCGAACATCGGCAGGTTCAGCTCGGCGCTGCGCGTAAGCAGACCGAGGCTGAAATACAGCCCCACCAGCCACGCGATATAAAGCAGCGTTGATAAAATTATAAGGCTTATGTATTTTACTTTGCTCATAGCACTCATTCCGCTCCGTTTCTAAAATGTTGGGAGATTAGTGGCTACACACCTATTTGGCGGTGTGACATACAGCTTCTTCTATTGATGCCGTATATCGTTGATTAGCACCAGATCGCAGGCGCTGCAATAATAGGCAGTCACATATCCGCCGAGCAGGTAGCCGCCGTCTCCGAGCTGTAGCTTGCCGCCGTGCTTTCTGGAGTGAAATGAAAGAATATCCTCCTCATACCCCTGCGGTTTCCAATATAATGGACATTTTGCGTTATCGATGAAGCCCTCTGTCATTTCAGAGGAGCATTTGGGACACAGCATATGGCAGGCTCCTTTCACAGCGTGCTATTTTAATGCGTCGATTATTATGTCGAACGTCTCTTTTTCTCCGTTTGCATTTGTGCCCTCGCCGGTCATGATGTAAACAGGGAAGAGGTAGGTCTTGCCGTTGTGCTCGACTCCGTCGGCGTAGTAGCCGAGCTCGCAGTCGTTGATCTTTGCGTTGGTGAGGTTAGAGGTAAAGCTTGCAGAATAGTCCTCGTTCTGTACATTGGCTGCGACCTCTGCGCGGCTTTTAAGTGCAGCTTCGCTCGAATTTCCGATTGGATTGACCAAATAGTATACCGACAGTATCTCGCCTTCGAGATTGATGTCGATGCTGATCCTGTAAACTCCCAAAACTGTTTTCCCGTCCACATTTGGATAAAGGTATACGGTCTTTATTTTAAGCCCCTCAGTACCGTTATCAAGCATGCCGGTTTGGTCGGCGACCTGAATGTTGTCCACGCCGCCCGACCACAGCGCTTTTTCCTCAACAAAGCTTTTGGCGATATCGATCGCCTCGTTATCGCTCATTGAAAGACCTGCTCTGAAGGGCGGATAATCGGTCATTTCATAAAACCAGTAGCCGTCATAGTCGATCTCAACCTGATAATTCGGAACGGTATAAATGGTGCCGAGCTCATAAGTGCTTTTTTCGGCTGTCGATAAGTCAACGCCAAGGCATCGCTCGATCTGGGATATTGCAGATGCTTCATCCATTGTGAGCTCATATAGCTTGGCGGTCTCACCTGCCGAGTCAATTTTTATGTTTGCCGGAACAGACAGCTCGACGCTTGCACTCGTTCCTGACTGCGCTATGTCTGGATGTATGGAGGTAAGTGTGTTATTATTTCCGCAGGCACTAAAAGCTACAAGTAATAACAGCGCAAGCAGAGTTGCTATTGATCTTCTTCGCATATAGCAGTACTCCTTATATTATAACTGATTTTTTGTCATCTGCCAATATATTTCACGGTATTATCCGCCCATCGGACTCACCTCCAAGCAGCGTTTTCTTATCCCCTCACTTATATAGACAGTGAATTTCGGAAAAAGGGGACAAGTTTTTTCGAAAAAAATAAAATTTAGCACTGCTGCACAAAACCGACGGTGCATATTTGTGCATAAGCTACAGGGCGCGGAGCACGGCAATGCGGTTTTTGTTGACTTAAAACACGGAAAAGAGTAAAATAAACTGATTAAGTATCTGAACTGACAGGAGGATGCTATGGAAAAGCTCTCACATGCGTATATAGTGTCCTCGGCATCGGAGACGGCGCGGACGGAGAAAGCGTTTTACCTTGCCGAAACGATGCTCTGCCAAAGCAGCGGCGAGCGTCCCTGCGGCCTGTGCCGCGACTGCCGCAAGGTCAAGGCGCACGTTCACCCCGATCTTGCGGTCGTTGAGCGAATTACCGACGATAAGGGCAAGCAGAAAAAAGAGATACTTGTCGATCAGGTGCGCGCCATGGGCGCGGATGCCTATGTCCTGCCCAACGAGGCGGCGGCGAAGGTATATATCATAAAGGATGCCGACACGATGAACGAGCAGGCGCAGAACGCCGCGCTCAAAATTCTTGAAGAGCCGCCCAAGGGCGTTCACTTCATTCTCTGCGCGTCAAATCCCGAGCGGCTTCTTACGACCGTCCGTTCACGCTGCGTGCTCATAAGCTGCGCCGGTGAGGAGGACGCGGAGGACGAGGCTGCCGCCGCGCTTGCCGAGGAGTTTGTATCGCTCGAGCGCAGGGGCGACACACCGGCGCTGACGGCATGGTGCTTTGAGCATGAAACGCTCGATGCCCGTGCGCTCGGCGAGCTTCTGCTTGCGCTCAAGCGCCGCTATACCGCGCTTCTGGTGTCGGAGCAGGACAAAATGCGCATAATGGATATCATACGGCTCATTGACCGCTGCGCACGGTATCAGACGGTCAACACGGGCGTGAAACACATTCTGGGGCTGCTGGCGGTGCGCTCGGCGGCGGAAACGAGGAAAGCAATTGACTGAGGTTATAAGCGTAAAATTCAAAAACAGGGGAAAGAGCTATTACTTTTCCCCGAACGGCAAAAGTGTAAAAACCGGTCAGCCGGTCATTGTCGAGACCAGCAAGGGGCTCGAGATAGCCGACTGCACCCGCGGCAATCATGAGGTCGAGGACAACGCGGTCATCCAGCCGCTGCGCCCTGTCGTGAGACTTGCAACACGCGACGATCTGCGCGTTGCGGAGATAAACAAGCAGCGCGAGAAGGAAGCGTTTGATATCTGCCAGAAGAAGATCGCCGAGCACGGGCTTGATATGAAGCTCGTCGATGTCGAGTGCAACTTCGAGGGCAACAAGACCATGTTCTTCTTCACCTCCGACGGCAGAGTGGACTTCCGTGAGCTCGTAAAGGACCTTGCAGGCATATTCCGCAACAGGATAGAGCTCAGGCAGATCGGCGTCAGGGACGAGGCGAAAATGCTCGGCGGACTCGGCATCTGCGGCAGACCCTTCTGCTGCAGCCAGTTTATCGACGAGTTCCAGCCGGTCTCGACCAAAATGGCGAAGGTGCAGTCCATGTCGCTCAATCCGGGCAAGATATCGGGCAGCTGCGGCAGGCTCATGTGCTGCCTGAGATACGAGCAGGAGGCATACGAGGAGCTTACGAAAAACGTGCCCAAGCAGGGAGCCTTCGTCGAAACTCCGATAGGCTACGGCAATGTCACGCAGGTGAATCTCCTGCGCCAGATGGTCAAGGTCAAGCTCGACGGCGAGGGCGACGATACGGTCAAGACCTTCCGCGCTGTCGAGGTCGCGGCAGTACCCGGAGGCCGTCCCAAGGACGGCGAAACTCCGCCGTCGGTGCTCAAGTACATTCCCGAGCCCGAGGAAGAAGATGAGGAAGAGGACGAGTGGAAGCTGCCCGAGCTCTTCGCGTCCGACAGCTATGAGCAGGATACTGCCGATGCTCAGAAAAAGCGCAGCCGCAGCCGCCGCTCACGCAGAGGCGGGAAAAAGCCGCAGAGCGAGGCAAAGCCCGCTGTGCAGGCAGAGCAGAGCGTTCGCGCTCAGGAGGAAAAGAAAGCCTCTGCACGTCCAAGGCCGAAAAATAACCGCCGCGGCAGCGGAAAGAAGCCGGACGGTCAGAAGCCTGCCGAGCAGCCAAAGCCGCAGCAGCAACAGGCAAAAAGTCCGGACGGCGAGAAAAAGAAAAATAACCGCCGCTACTATCATCGCGGAAAGCCCAAAAACAAGGGCGGCCAGACGCAGAACCAATAGCAATTCCGGAGGCTGAGATATGAGCAAGAACAATAAGGGTAAACGAGCAATGAGCATGAAAACGAAGTGGATGATAACCGGCATCCTCTGCGCCCTGGCAGTGCTGACGGTAGTGGTGGTCGCGGCTGACGGCTGCTTTGACTTCAAGCCGGGCTCGGTCACATCCAATAACAAGACCGTGGTCGAGAGCGCCGCACCCGAGGAAAAGACGGATACGGTCAAAACCGGCAGCACTCATACCGTGCTCGTTACGGCGGGCAACGGCGGCAGCACCGATCCCAACGGCAGCACGACCGTCAGCGACGGGGGAGAGCTGAAGATAACGATCACTCCCAATGACGGCTACGAGATACAGTCGGTCATGGTAGACGGCAAGAGCGTAGGCGCAGTGGACAGCTACACGCTGTCAGGCGTGACGGAGGATCACAGCGTCGTCGCTACCTTCGTCAAGAAGGTCGTCCCCACACCCACGCCCGCACCGGCAACTCCCGAGCCGGACAAGGACGATGACGAATAAAAGCAGATAATGAAAAATCCCCGACCGCGGTCGGGGATTTT
>CAVDFD010000083.1:0-7689 GCA_963608145.1 Bacteroidaceae bacterium
GGCGGCGCAACGCACGGCGGCAGAAGCGGCTCGTTCTGAGCGTCGATTCAAAAGCATAAAACCGGAGTTGTTTAGACAACTCCGGTTTTGTGAATAAATATGCAAATTTTTTAACATTTGGCTGCCGGCCTGTAGAATATACTACAGGTTTTTATTGACCAAGCGGCTATAATATAGGCAAAGGAAAAAAGGTAAAGGAGACAGCAATATGGATCTATACAACGCTCTTATAGAAAACACAAACGAGCTTCTGGCTAAGGGCTCGCCCAGAGTCTGGCCATACAGAGCCGGAAAGTCATGGCCCGATCTCGGCTCGGCGGAGCTGGTGCTCCAGTCGGACGCGGCATATGAGCTCGGCGCTCTCGGTCTGGGCTCGGCAAACTACATCTGCACGACTACGAGCTCCGAGCTCGTCAGCCGCGACGAGGTTCTGCTCTACGGTCCCGATCTCAAGGCCATCAAAAAGGACGTTCCCTTCGCCCGCATAGTTCTGCTGCGCGTCGGCGTGCTCGAGGGCGAGGACGAGGAGGTCTACCGTGCGCTCAAGGACATCGAGTTCTGCAAGTATCACGTCTATCCCGAGGGCTATATGGTGCGTATGTCCCCCGAGAGTCACCGTGAGCAGGTGCGCGTTTCCAAGAAAGCGATAAAGCGCGGCATCAACTTTGAGCAGGTCGGCTACCGCTACATCGAGGCGTACAAAAAAGACCCCAACGTTCTCAACGTCAAGGTCATTTTCATAACCGATCCCGCGCTCGACTTCAAGGCCATGCTTGAAAACGCCAAGAAAGCCGACGCTATCACAAGCACCCTGACCCACATCATGGAGGGGCTGCCCACCGATTGCAGTGTCTGCCAGCTCAAGGACATCTGCGACGAGGTAGAGGGCATGAAGGAGCTCCACTTCGGTGTCGGCGACAAGGGCACGAACAAGAAGGATCATCACTGATATTGGGATTTTAAGCAGATAAAAATCTCGGCAATACGCAAAGGTATTGCCGAGATTTTTTACGTTTTCCACTTTTTGCAGCGGTTGGCTATGCGTTTTTTCTTTCTCGCGCTGTGGATGATGAAGTAGGCTGTGAGCAGCACGGCGACGGCGCACATTGATACTATCGCGTAGGTATCCACGCCTCCCTGAGTTTTGACCTCAAGCCAGAGTGAATCTGTAAAGCGGCTGGTATCCTCGGAGAGGTTAATAAACGCCTTGCCACGCGAAAGCGTCTCCTGCGTAGGATAGGCTATCTCGCTCGATGCCGTCTCGGGATCCATATACTGCTTTGCCTCGGATATCGGCGTTGAGTAGCCGAGGTAATCGAGGTTCTCGCCCGATATCTCGGGGTCGCACAGGAAGTTTATATACGCCTCGGCTGCGGCCTTGTTCTGGCAGCCCTTCGGGATACAGGCGGCGTCTATAAAGAGATTATAGCCTTCCTCGGGGAAGTAAAAGCCGAGGTCGGGGTTTTCCTGCGCCATGAGCAGGTAGTCGCCGGCGTAGTACGGCGCTATCCATGCCTCCTCGCGCTCCATCTTGCTGAATATCTGATCCATGACGTATTCCTGCACGAGCGGCTTCTGCTCAATGAGCTTGTAGGCAGCCGAGCGCAGCTCGTCCTGATCCTCGGAGTTTATATCTATCCCCAGCATGAGCTCGGCTATGGCAAAGGCATCGCGGGGATTGTCAAACATCAGGATCTTGCCGGAATACTTGCTGTTCCACAGAATATCCCACGAGCCGAGATCGGCTTCATCGACGTACTTTTTGTTGTATATAACTCCGACCGTTCCCCATGTATAGGGCACGGAATATTTGTTCTCTGGATCGAAGGAGGTGTTTTTATACGCCTCGTCCACGAGCGCGTAGTTGGGTATGTTCGAGTAATCGAGCTCCTCGAGCATATCCTCGGCTATGAGGCGGGCTACCATGTAGTCCGAGGGGATGATGACATCGTAGCTGCTGCCGCCGGTCTTGAGCTTTGTATACATGGTCTCGTTCGAGTCGAAGGTCATGTAGTTTACCTTGATGCCGGTTTTTTCGGTAAACGCCTTGTTGACATCAATATAGCCGTCGGTGCCGTCGGAGATATACTGTCCCCAGTTGTATACGTTTATGGTAACGTCGTCTGCCTTGGCCTGCACGGGCAGCATGCTAAGCAGCATGACCGCGCACAGCAGCAGCGGTATCGCTCTTTTCATACGCCCACCTTCTTTCCGCGGCGGAAGGCGCTGCGATTTTCGCGCTGGCGCTTTGCGTCCCGCTCCTGAAGGAGGTTCATTAGCACCATGACGATCAGTATCGCCGCAAACAGCAGCGTAAACAGAGCGTATATCTTCGGCTGCAGAGGCTTTTTGGTGTAGTTATATATCTCTACCGGCAGGGTGACAAAGCGCGGGCCGTAGACAAAATAGCTGATCACGAAGTCGTCAAGGCTCATGGTGAAGGCCATGAGCGCACCGGAGACGATGCCCGGCGTTATCTCATGGATAACGACCATGTAAAACGCCTGCCACGGCGTGCAGCCGAGGTCGAGCGCAGCCTCGCGCAGATTGGGATCCATTTGCTTCAGCTTCGGCATGACCGAGAGTATGACATATGGCAGATTAAAGGTTATGTGCGCTATCAGCAGCGTAGCAAAGCCGAGGATGTTGTTTATCTTCATCATCGTTCCGACGAAAGCAAACAGCAGCGCCAGCGATACGCCGGTGACGATCTCGGGGTTAGTCAGCGGGATATTCGTCACGCCCATGGTGAAGCTGCGAAGGCGCGGCCCCATCGAGTGTATGCCGAGGGCAGCAGCCGTGCCGAGAATGGTTGCGAATATAGAGGACAAAAGCGCAACGATAACGGAGTTTAAAAGCAGCGGCAGCAGCACGCTGTCTTTAAAAAGCTCTGCGTAGTTATCCAGCGTAAAGCTCTTGAACACCGCGATATCCATGCCGCTGTTGAACGAGCCCACGGCGAGGACTATCATCGGGATATATAGAAACAGCAGGACGATGACGGTAAATACCTTGTTGAAATTCTTCACAGCGTCACGACCTCCTCTTCCTCATCGCCGAAGCGGTTCATGACTCCGATGCAGATGAATATCATCACCATCAGGATAAGGCTGAGCGCCGCGCCGAGGTTCGGGTTATACGCGGTCTTGAACTGGCTCTCGATAACGTCGCCGATGAGCGTCGTGCCCGACGAGCCGAGCTTCTGCGAGATATAAAAGGTCGATACCGCCGGAACGAACACCATGGTAAAGCCGGATATTATCCCCGGCACGGACAGCGGCAGGATGACGCGGCGGAACACATTCACTCCGTCGCAGCCGAGATCCTGCGCGGCCTCGATAAGGCGGCGGTCTATCTTCATTATGACCGTGTACAGCGGCATTATCATGTACGGCAGGTAGTTATACACCATGCCGAGCACGACGGCGCCGTTATTGCGGATAAGCGGCAGCGGCTCAAGGCCGAGCGCAGTTATTAAGTTGTTGATGATTCCGGTGTCCTCCGTGAGGGCGACCCACGCGAGGGTGCGCAGAAGGAAGCTTATGCACATCGGAAGCATCACGAGCATGTACAGAAAGCGCTGCGTCGTCTCCCTGCAATTGGCGATGAAATACGCCACGGGGTAACCGATGACGATGCAGATGAGCGAGGATATGAGCGCAAGCCATATGCTCTTTATGAGTATCGGCATGTAGTTGCCGAGGTTTGCGATATTGGCAAGAGTCCATTCGCCCGTGGATGCATCGGTAAAGGCATAGTAGACGACGATCGCAAGCGGCACTATCGTAAACAGTGCCATCCACACGAGATAGGGCGCGGCAAGAGCTTTATTCTTCATCTTCGCCGCCCTCCGCGGACTCCTCACTCTCCTCTGCGTCTTCAGGATAGAGGTCGGGGTCGTCCATTTCATCGTACTCGGCGGAATAGGAGCTGTAGTCGCCGAATTGACCGGAGTACTCGCTCTTGTGCATGATATGGATATCCTCGGGCTCGAGACGTATGCCTATATACGAGCCGACCTCGTAGAAATCGGTCGTCTGAATGAGCCACTTGAAGCCCTTGAAATCAACTATGGTATCGTAATGCACGCCCTTGAAGGTCACGGATGTGACCGTTCCGCACAGGTGCCCGTCGTCGGGAGCGACGATGTCGATATCCTCGGGGCGGATGACTACATCCACCGGCTCGTTCTTTTCAAAGCCTGAGTCAACGCATTTGAACTTGCGTCCGAAGAATTTGACCAGTCTGTCCTCAAGCATAACGCCGTCAAGGATATTGCTCTCGCCGATGAAATCCGCGACGAAGGCGTTTTTCGGCTCGTTATAGATATCCTCGGGCGTACCGATCTGCTGGATGCGCCCCTTGTCCATGACAACCACCGTGTCGGACATGCTCAGCGCCTCCTCCTGATCGTGAGTTACATATATAAAAGTGATGCCCATCGCCTGCTGAATGCGCTTGAGCTCGTTCTGCATATCCTTGCGCAGACGCAGATCGAGAGCTCCGAGCGGTTCGTCAAGAAGCAAAACCTTGGGGCGGTTTACGAGCGCACGGGCGATCGCCACGCGCTGCTGCTGGCCGCCGGAGAGCTGCGATACTCTGCGGTTTTCAAAGCCCTTGAGACTTACGATCTCAAGCATTTCCGTGACGCGCTCGTCGATCTCCTCCTCGGAGAGCTTTGCAAGGCGCAGGCCGAAGGCCACGTTTTCATACACGTCAAGATGCGGGAACAGCGCGTACTTCTGAAAAACCGTGTTGACCTTACGCTTGTGAGGCGGGACATCATTGATCCTCACGCCGTCAAAAAGCACATCTCCGCCTGTGGGCTTAATAAAACCGCCGATTATCCTGAGCGTGGTGGTCTTGCCGCAGCCGGAGGGGCCTAAGAGTGTGAGAAATTCCTTGTCGTTAAAATAAAGGTTAATATCGTCTAAAACGATCTCGTCGTCAAACGCCATTTGACAATTCACAAGGCGAATGAGTTCTTTGGACATTTATCCTCCCCCATTTCATAAAAATATATGAGAAAGGACACCTCGGACCTGCGTCCGGAGTGCCCTTTGCATCGTGAACAATATACATAATATATCCCGCAATGTCAACAACTTTCCGCATTTTTTGCGAGATTTTTTTAAATGCCGTCAAGACAGGTGATGCCAAAGTATTTTTCTGCAAATTCAACGCTTTCGACGGTGAAGCTTTTGCCCCGAAGATACTCCAGTGCACCCGCGTCAGTCGGGAAGGTAAACTCTATCTTGTACGAGTAAAGCGCCTGCCCTTTTTCACTGAAATTTTTATTGAAGCGCTCGCTGCCGTACTTCCCGTCGCCGAGCAGCGGAAGCCCTGCGTGAGCCATCTGAGCGCGTATCTGGTGCGTGCGTCCGGTGAGCAGTCTGCACTCCATGAGCGAGAGTGCGCCTGAGCTTTTTATAAGCCTGTACTCCGTGACGGCAGTCTTAGCGCCCGGCTCTGGACGGCTTTTGACATAGACCTGATTTTTCGCAGCGTCCTTGAAAAGATAATTTTCAAGTCTGCCGCGGGGCTGCGAGGGTCTGCCCTGAACGGCGCAGAGATAGTATTTTTCTATCTCCCTGCAGCGTATCTTGTCGTTTAATATCCGCAGCGCCTCGGCGTTTTTAGCCGCGATGACTATGCCGCCGGTGTTGCGGTCTATGCGGTTGCACAGCGCCGGAGCAAAGGAGTTCTCGCCCTTGGGATCCCACTCGCCCTTCTGCGCAAGATAGGCCTGAATATTCGCAATGAGCGTATTGTAATCCCATGCGCCCGCGCTGTGGCACAGTACGCCCGGCTTTTTGTCGGCAAGCAGGATGTTTTCATCCTCATAGACGATGTTTATCCGCGGCTTGCCTACCTTCAGATATGCATTTTCCTCACGCGGCTTTTCAAAAAACTCATCGTTTATATACAGGCTGAGCACGTCGCCCTCGTTAAGGCGAGTATCGCGCTTTGCACCCTTGCCGTTTAATTTTATGCGCTTTATTCTTATGTACTTTTGCAGCAGCGTTTCCGGCAGCAGCGGCACGGCCTTGCCGACAAAGCGGTCGAGCCGCTGACCTGCGTCGTTTCGCCTTACGGTCAGCTCTTTCATACGCGATATTATACACGCCGGAGGATAAAAAAATCAAGTCCCCGAATCGGGGACTTGAAACTATATCTTACACTCAATTAAGCCTTCTGCATTCCCTTTACGGTCATCATGATCATGCCGGCGAGATATGCTGCTCCGAAAATACCGATACCTGTTAACATAGCTGTGCGCTCCTTTCAAATTCAGGCCTTGAGTTTATTTCCTCTTTGCAGTTTTCATTATAATCATCTCGCCAAGAAAATCAACTGTTTTTCACAAAAACGAGTTTTGCTTTTTGTGAAATTTGCACAATATTTCACGTTTTGCAGAATCATTTTGAAAACTTGCAGAATGGCTTTGTCAAAGTTTTTGCAGTTTGCATAATGCAGAGCTTCATTATTCGTTCTGCATCTCATCAGAGCTCAAAAGGCTCGATTTTTGCAAGTTTGCAGGCAGCGAGGCTGCAAAATCGCTGCATTGCATCAAGGCCGGCTTGCGGCTGCCTGCGATTTTGCCCCGCAGAACATGCATTTTTGTGCCGGTCGGGAAGCTCGGGCGCACGGGAACGGCGGTCAAAACCGCCGCGCTTATTAAGAAGTGTTAAGAATTTCGTTAAAACAGCACAGGTAAAAATAATTTCGGCGCATAAAAGCGTGCAGGCGTGCGCTGCACGGCTAATTCGGTCTGCATGAAGCCCTCCCCTGTTCTGCATTTTCCGGCTTTCTCAGCGAAAAGCCCGCTAATGCAGCGCCCAGAATGACATATATCCAAGAGTAATACATATTTATATAATAAAAGATTCTCGCATATGTCCATATGAAATAATTCTCATAAATATCAATAACGCAGGTCAATGCAGCAAACAGCGAGCCTATGTAAGCTACGGCGGTGAGCACTATTGCGGCGATTTTCGCTATATGAGTCCATTGCGTCACTAAAGGCTTGCCCTTGAATGCAAGCAGGCTTGCATTCACAATACTGTAGCCGAACAGTATTCTTACCGTCGTTTTAAGCATCAGCTCTTCGGTTGCCAGCGGCCAGATTATGAATGTCGATTGTTTGTATGCTGCAAGCTCCCTGCGCAGATAAAGCGCCAGCAGCCACAGGGCAGCCGTCATTGCGACAAGGCTCACGGCTCTTATTATCCTGCGCCTGCGGTCGCCGTCGATGGGTCTGCCGTAAAAGACCGTGTTCGCGTCCGCATCCAGCACCTCGGCTATGCGCAGGATCATATCAACATCCGGGCGCGTTTTGCCCGTCTCGTAATTTGAAACTGTCTGCCGCGTCACAAACAGCCGTGCGGCCAGCTCCTCCTGCGTAAGACCTTTGCTCTCGCGCAGGTCGCGTATGTTCTTCCCTATGTCTCGCATGTCATCACCTCGGTCTAAACGTAGCATAAAACAGCTTATTTGTCACGCAAGGATGCTTTTACATATAAAAATAAGCCCTCGCCTTGACGAGGACTTATTGAATATATGAGCCTTAGGCCGCCTGTTATTTCTTCTTGTTTTCGAGTGTTTCGCTGCTGCCGGCCTTGGCGCTTGCCGCAACCAGACCGCTGAGTGCAAGCAGTGCGATAACGTTCGGGATGACCATGAGCT
>CAVDFD010000084.1:0-7688 GCA_963608145.1 Bacteroidaceae bacterium
CGCCTCTAAAAAAGCAGCATGCGGTCGTTGTCGAGGGCTTTGCCGGAGCCGGCCTTGAAGCGGTCGAGGAAGTCCTGCACGGTCATACCCTCGCGCTCTGCGCCGGACACGTCCATGATGATATTGCCTTTGTCCATCATCAGCGTGCGGTTTCCGAGGTCGAGTGCCGACTGCATGTTGTGAGTTATCATCATGCAGGTGAGCTTGCCCTCGGCGACGATGCTTTTCGTGAGCTCGAGCACCTTCTCGGCGGTGCCCGGGTCGAGCGCTGCCGTGTGCTCGTCCAGAAGCAGAAGCTTGGGCGGAACGACAGTAGCCATCAGCAGCGTGAGCGCCTGACGCTGACCGCCGGAGAGCAGGCCGACCGGCTGGGTGAGCCTGTCCTCGAGCCCCATACCCAGAAGCGCAAGCTTCTCGCGGAAAAGTGCGCGGTCCGCCTTGGTGATACGCGAAAACCAGCCGCCGCTTTTTGCAGCCATTGCGAGGTTTTCCTCTATGCTCATGCCCGGTGCGCTTCCGCGCATCGGATCCTGAAACAGCCTGCCGATATCGTGCGCACGCTTGTGCTCGGGCATAAAGGTGATGTCGCGTCCGCCGAGCTCAATGCTGCCGCTGTCGGTGTAGAAGCTGCCGGCAATGGCGTTGAACAGGGTAGATTTTCCCGCGCCGTTAGCACCGATGATGGTGATGAAGTCACCGTCGCGCACGTCGAGCGAAAGCCCGCTCAGAGCGGTCTTTTCGTTGACCGTTCCGGGGTTAAAGGTCTTGCTTATGTTATTGAGCTTCAGCATATCACACACCGCCCTTCTGCGTTTTGAGGCCAAGCCTCCGCTTTATCATCGGCATCTGCTTTTTAAGATAAGGTATCGAAATTGCAAGCACAACGATGATCGAGGAGATGAGCTTGAGCATGAATGCCGGCATATCGAAGCGCAGCGCGATGGTGTATACCAGTCTGAACAGTACCGAGCCGAGCACCACGCCCACGGCGCGGCTGAATATGCCGCCTCTGCCGAGGATAACGCCGCCTATGAGCAGCGAGGCCAGCGCGATGGTGACCATGCCGGTCCCGATGTTTATATCCACAGCCTTCTGCGACTGCGCCAGCAGGCAGCCGGACAGCGCCGTGAACGAGCCGGCAATGCACAGACCAACAATGGTCGTGAAGGCGGTGTTTATGGACGATGAGCGCACCATGTCGGGGTTGTTGCCAGTTGCGCGGATGGCAAGACCGAGGCGCGTTTTGAGAAACAGGGTCAGAAGAATAAGAATGACGATGACCGCAATGAGCGCGACTGCAAGCTTGTATTGCTTTGCAAAAGCAGTGCCCTTTAAAAGCTCCTTCATAATGGAGAACACGGTGTCGGCCTTGTTCATATTAAGCAGCGACGAGCCGCCCATGATGGCAATGTTTACGGAATACAGCCCCGTGTTCACGATGATGCCGGCGAGCAGACTGTCAACGCCGAGCTTTGTCTGCAAAATGGCGGTCACAAAGCCTGAGCACACGCCGGCTGCCATCGCTGCGGGTATCGCAAGATACGGATGCCCCGAGAGCACGACGATCGCGCCGACCGCAGCGCCGAGGGTGAAGCAGCCGTCGGTGGACAGGTCGCAGACGTTGAGCATGCTGTAGCTCAAATACAGTGCGAGCACTGTCAGCGAGCAGATAAGCCCCAGCTCAAGCGCTGTCTGCCCAAGGCTCAGTATCGTTGCAATATCCATGTCGTTTCCTCTTTCTGAGCCGTATTACTGCTCAACGTCGCTGAAGCTCTCAGCGGTGGTGATGGTGTTTATCTTGGTGCAGTAGGGCTCGAATGCCGCTGCTACGGTGTCATAGTCGTAGCCGAGCTCCGCGCAGATCTCAGTGTTTATGGTAGCGGTGCCGTTATCGAAGGTCTTGACTGCCATGGTCGCGGGGTCTGCGCCGTTGAGAAGGATATCGGCTACCATGTTTGCGGTCTCGACGCCGAGGTTTGCGTAGTCAACGCCGTAGCCGAGGAACGCGCCGTTGAGTGCGAAGGAGTCAGCGCCGGTGTAGTGGGGGATGCCTGCCTTTGCGAGAGTCTCGTAAATTGCGAGCTCTGCCTTCATGATGGAGTTATCGGTCGGGGTGAACACTGCGTCAACGCCGTCTGCTACCATTGCCTCGGCTGCGAGCATGACCTCGTCTGCGGTGGAGCCGGTGTGCTCGACGACCTCAACACCCTTATCGGTGAGGTATTTCTTTGCTGCCTCGATGGATGCGGTGGAGGAGTCCTGGCCGACATCGTACAGCAGGCCGATCTTCTTTGCGTCGGGGTCGTTTGCGAAAATGAGGTTCATGATGGCCTCTGCATCGAGGTAATCGCTCGTGCCGGTAACGTTTGCGCCGGGTGCCTCAAGGCTCTCTACGAGCTCCGCGCCGACAGGGTCGGAAACTGCGGAGAACACTACGGGGATCTCGTTATCCTCGGTCAGAGCCTGCATGCGCATTGCAACGGGAGTCGCAACGCCGACCATGAGGTCAACGCCGTCGGCGATGAAGTTGGAGATTATCTGCTCCATAACGGTCGCGTCCGCGTTGCAGTTATCGTAGCTTATCTCAAAGGTAACGCCCTTTTCCTCGCCGATGGCCTTGAGCTGAGCCTGAATGTTTTCGACTATCTGGTTGAGGGATGCGTCGTCAACGTAGTTGCAGATGCCGACCTTGTAGACCTTTGCACTGTCGTCGCTGCTGTCTTTGCTGCTGCTGTCTTTGCTGCCGCAGGCGCAGAGGGTGAATACCATTGCCAGTGCGCATACAAGCGCGAGTGCCTTTTTGATGATTGCGTTTTTCATTGTTTTTTCCTCCAAAAATGTTTTTGTGACTTGGGTGAAGATGGAGGGGAGCTTGCTTATAAAAACAAAAAAAGCAGCCTCCTATCCCATAATGGGACAAGAGCTGCGCTCCTGCGATACCACCCAAATTGACGAAAAATCGTCCGCTCGCTTATGCGTACCATCATACGCACCCCGATTGATAACGGGAGGGATCCCGTCGGCATCTACTCAAGCATCCGCTTTTTCAAGCCGCCCTCCGAAGTCCATTCATCCTGCGCCCGCGACCGTGATCTCACCACCCACGGTTCTCTTAACGCCGGCTTCCCAGAACTACTACTCTTCGTCACAGGTTTGATGCTGCAATTATAGCACCTTGTTTTCACTTGTCAAGCCCTAAAATAAAAAAATTACTGAAAAAATTTCAACGTTTGCTATTGCAAATTTTCCGAGCATCGGTTATAATGCACAGTGATCTGATAGGGATTTTATTTTTTGCGTCTTAGTTAGCAAATGCTAACTAAGACTGACTTCATCGAATGAGTTAGCAACTGCTAACTCATTCACCGAGATACCGTGTATATATCCCACGGAAAAAATAATAAAGCTCAATGGACGTATACATTGCAGTTAGCATATGCTAACTGCTGTTAATAAAAAAGAAAGGAAGACACATGAAAACAAGAACTACAACAACAAAGCTCCTGTCGCTGCTGCTTGCCGCGATCATGGTGCTGAGCCTTCTGCCCGTAACGGCGCTCGCCGCGACGGTGGATAACGGCTACACACCCGGAACGTACACAGGCACGGCGCAGGGCTTCAAGGGGGCTGTAAATGTTACAGTTACCCTTGCACAGCAGGACGGAAATGTCGTTATAAGCGACATTCAGGCAACAGGAGATAGTGAGACGGCTAATTTCTGGGCAAGCGCCGTGGCTGTTCTCGAAACGATCAAGGAGAAGAACGGCACCGACGGCGTTGATGCCGTTTCCGGCGCTACGAAAAGCTCCAGTGCGATCATCAACGCGACGAATGAAGCGCTCAGCAAGGCCGTCGCCGGATTTGCAGGCGGCACAGGTA
The DNA here is from genome assembly GCA_963608145.1 of Bacteroidaceae bacterium. Classification (GTDB taxonomy): domain Bacteria; phylum Bacillota; class Clostridia; order Oscillospirales; family Oscillospiraceae; genus F23-B02. Next base: position 3,880 of record CAVDFD010000084.1, read on the forward strand.
CGCAGGATGATCCTTACCTCATTTCGAGCGAAGCAGGTCTGCGCTATCTCCAGCAGCAGGTCGCGGGCGGAACGAATTATGCAGGTCAGTACATTAAGCTGAGCTCCGACATTGCCCTTACGGGTGAGTGGACACCGATCGGCTCTTCGGCTTCTCTTGCGTTCGCAGGCAATTTTGACGGCGCAGGTCACACCGTTTCGGGCATGACCATCAGCGACAGCACGCTGAGCTATGCCGGTCTGTTTGGCTATACGCTCAACGGCGTTACAATCAAAAACGTAAAGCTCACAGGCGTTAACATCAACATGACCGAAGCTGCGCAGAACGTTTATGCGGCATCTCTCGTCGGCTTCATAAAGGTAGACACAAAAGGAACCGCGTCGTCTGTTATAGATAATTGCACCGTTTCAGGCAGCATTACCGTCAAAAATGCAGACAAAGTTACGGTAGTAGGCGGACTCACGGCATTTACAGATCAGCGTGCGGCCATAACTAACTGCGGTACGAACGTTGACATCAACGCCGATTCCGGCGCCGGCCGAGCAACAGTCGGCGGCCTCTCGGCATGGGTCAGCATACGGTCCCTTCTTATGAACGACTATGTTCTCGGCAATGTGACAGCTGCCACGGAGCATGACAGCTATGGCAATGTCGGCGGTGTATTCGGTCAGGTAAACGGTGTCGTTTACAATGTCTACAATGCCGGAAAGGTCACATTGAACACGAGCAAAACCATATACAAGGCCGGAGAAATAGCCGGTGATCTTGCGGCAGCGACCTATGCTGACAGCTGCTATTATTCCGGCAGCGGAAATGCCTTCGATAAGGCATCGGGCAAGTATAACAGCGAGAGTGTTGTAAGCAAATCCGAAGAGATTGGAACTCAGGCACTTGCGGACGTATTGCACGCAAACCTCGCTCCCGCTGTGCTCACGGCAGTTTCGGCAAAGGTGACAGCGGCTGAGGTTACGGGAATAAGCAGCCTTGAGCAGCTTACATCCCGTGTCGGCGGAAAGTTTTATGACTGGATCGTCAGCGGCAGCGCGGTAGTCCACAGCTCCGCGATCTGGACCTCCGGCGATATCGACACCGGCATCTTCGCCTCCGGCGACGGCAGCGAGGAAAACCCGTATATAATCAGCACCGAAGCTCAGCTCAAGGCCTTTGCGGGCTCGATGAACGAAAAGATAGACTACACCGGCAAATACATCGCGCTGGGTGCAGACATTGCCGTCACCGGCGACTGGTCTCCCATCGGCGGCAGCGACTACCTCTTCAACGGCAGCTTCGACGGCAAGGACTACAGCATCACGGGTCTTGCCCTCGGCACGAAGGACGCTCCCTATGCGCTCGATAAGGAAAACCTCTATATCGGACTGTTCGGCATTCTCGGCGCAAATGCAGTAGTCAAAAACGTCAAGGTCGATGTCAGCTTCTACACAAGCTATGAAGCCACCGCATTTGTCGGCGGCATCGCGGGCGTAACGCAGGGCAGCAGCACAAGCGGCAATTACACCGGCTCTGTCATTGATAACTGCACTGTCAGCGGCATCATCTCGCATGTCGGCGTAAAGGGCAACCAGTTTGTCGGCGGCCTTGTCGGTATGCAGTACAAGGGCGCGATCATAAACAGCGCATCGACAGTCAGTGTATCCGGCGTTGTTGCTTCCGGCGATCTGGCCGAGGTCGGCGGCCTCGTGGGTCTTAATAACCGCGGCCTCGTGGCCAACTGCTGGGCAGACTGCACCGTGTACGGCTCCGGCAACCGCGAAAACGGCAACGAGGGCATGGCGGTCGTCAGCAGCCTCGTAGCCTGCAACGCGGGCGCACTCGTAAACTGCTATGCCTCCGGCGATGTGAGCACCGAGGAGCACTCCACCTACGCCGGTATGGTATCCGGCTGGGTCACCGGCATCGGCAAGACCTACAGCTGCTGGTATGATCTCGGCAGCACAATGACCCTCAAAAAGGGTGACGCAAACCCGCAGAAGGTGAGCCCCGTCGAGTCTATCGGCACAAAGGTAGCCTCTGGCGTGAACGACGAGGGCGACGCATACACCGGCGGCCTTGTCGATAAAATGACCGGCGTAAACGGCGCGGGCACCGACGTTGCCGCGGCTCTCAACGCCTCCTTCGCAGCCTTCCCCGTTGACATTACGGCCTACGGCCTTGAAAGCACGAGCCTCAAGACATGGACGTATGACACGGCTCTCGGCTTCGGCAGCGCGGCGGCCTCCGTCAGCTATGTTCAGCCCGAGTGCGAGAAGGTCGTAAAGCCTGAGCTTACGCTCCTCGACGGCACATGGTACGGACGCGACGACGACAAGACCAGCGTCGTCTCCATCGAGGTCAAGGACGGCAAGATCGTAAAGACCGTCGTTGTCTCCGGCGCAGAGTCGGGCGAGGCATACGATGCGGCGCTTGAAAAGGCAAAGTACAAGGCCACCTACGGCGATTTCTCCGACTACGCTGCGGCAGATCCAAGCAAATTCGCAGGCGGCAGCGGCACTGCGGAGGATCCCTACCTCATCGCAAACGAGGAGCAGCTGCGCTATCTGTCGAGCTCTGTAAACTCCGATGTGAGCTGGAGCGGCGTATACTTCAAGCAGACTGCAAATATCACCCTCACCGATCAGTGGCAGCCTATAGGCTGGGCGCTCAACGGCGAGGTGAACGGCAAGAAGAGCCAGATCTGCGCATATCCCTTCCGCGGCAATTATGACGGCGGCGGATACTCTATTTCGAATCTCACGATCGGCAGCGCGGACGCTCCCGCCGACATGATGACGGCAGGACTGTTCGGCCTCACCTCGGGTGAGTACACCACAAACAACGTGCCGACCGGCAGCGAGCAGACCGTCACCATAAAGAACGTAAACCTCAGGAACGTTTACATTAACGTTGAGACCCGCTATGAGACCTTTATCGGCGGACTCGTCGGCTCGGGTCAGCTCGGCATCTATATCGATAACTGCACCGTAGCGGGCGAGATCATCTCGACAACGAGCGAGAGCTTCAGCCGCGCCGGCGGTCTCGGCGGCAGCGTTATGCGCGGCAGCGTGACAAACAGCTGCGCTGACGTAAAGATCACCGCAACCACCGATACGAACAACGTCTACGCAGGCGGCTTCTACGGCATGGATAACCGCGTTACCACCTATAACTGCTACGCACTCGGCAATGTTTACGGCAACTCCACCAATAACAACAAGGTGCATATCGGCGGCTTCGTCGGTCAGGCGGGCGGCGTACACTATAACTGCTACGCGGCAGGCAGCGAGGTTATTTCCTACAAGACCACCAGCGATGTCGGAGCTTTCAGCGGACGCAATGCAGGGATCAATGTTGACTATTACTGCTACTGCAACAGCGAGGCTCTTGTAAAGCAGGGCGACATTGTCTCGGAAAAGGACAATATGGCTGTCGGCGTTGTAACAACGAATACCGTGATCGAAAACTGCGAAGGCAAGACCGTCTCAGAACTCAAGAGTGCAGACTTTGCAAAGCTCCTGACCGTAAATGCCTCCGATGAAAACGCTGCGAAAGCAAATGAATTTATAAACGATAAGCTTGCCGCGTCCGGCAGCAACCTTGTTCAGCTGAACTACTACAACGGCACTGCGCTCCTCGGCTGGACAGCCGACGGCAGCAGCTATGCCTCGTTCGATTACAAAGCCGCTCACACCCACAGCTACACAGCGGCAGTGACCGCACCGGAGTGCACTAAAAAAGGCTACACTGAATATACCTGCTCCTGCGGCGACAGCTATATTGCCGACTATGTCAAGGCACTCGGCCATGAGTACAAA
>CAVDFD010000085.1:0-7659 GCA_963608145.1 Bacteroidaceae bacterium
GCGCCTCTAAAAGAACGAAAAAAGCTCGCCGGAAGGCGAGCTTGTTTCGGGTAATATCAGGTTATTACACAGCGCGGGTGACCTTGCCGCTGCGCAGGCAGCGAGTGCATGCGTAAACGTGCTTGGGACTTCCGTCCACGATCGCCTTGACGCGCTTCACATTGGGCTTCCAAGTACGGTTGGAACGCCTGTGGGAGTGAGACACCTGAATGCCAAAGGCAACGCCCTTGTCGCAAAACTGACATTTTGCCATAAGTTGAAGCACCTCCTTGCTTGTGTTTGGCTGTTTGCATTTGCAGACAGCTTATTAATAATAACAGAACGCGCCTACAATTGCAAGAAAAATTTTCACCGCATGAAAAATCGTTGCAAATTCATGCATTAGAGGTTAATATTAAGTATAATCTATTATATTGATGTTGACGGAGAGACGATATGGCCAGTAAATATTCTGTTCCGCTGCGCACGATAGTCGAGGAGAACGGCCTTGAACCGCTGCACACCTCTGCTGACTACGAAACGCGCATGCTCACGGTTGCGGACGTGAACCGTCCGGCGCTTCAGCTTGCCGGCTTTTATAACTATTTCGACCCCAACAGGCTTCAGATAATGGGTCGTGTCGAGAGCACATATCTTGAGCTCAAGACCGAGGCCGAGCGCCGCAGCTGCTTCGAGGAGCTCATGCGCTACGACATCTCGGCGCTGGTGATATGCCACGGCGCGACGGCTTTCCCCGAGTGCCTTGAAATGGCGGAGAAATACGACCGCGACGTGTTTGTCACGCCCGAGGATACCTCCGACTTCATGGCCGATGTCATAAGCTCGCTGCACACGCATCTTGCGCCGCGCACGACGATGCACGGCGTGCTCGTCGAGGTCCACGGCGAGGGCGTGCTGCTGACCGGCGACTCCGGCATAGGCAAGAGCGAAACGGCGCTTGAGCTGATAAAGCGCGGGCACAAGCTCATCGCAGACGACGCGGTGGATATCCGCCGCATAGGGCGCTACAGACTCGTCGGCACGGCTCCCGAGCTTATACGCTATTACATGGAGCTGCGCGGCATCGGCGTTGTCGATGTGCGGCACCTGTACGGTGTGGGCGCGGTAAAGCCCGAGGGCAATATCGACCTTGTCGTGAACCTTGAGGCATGGGACGATCAGAAGGCCTACGACCGCCTCGGTCTTACGAGCGAGACGCAGGATATCCTCGGCGTTACTGTGCCGAGCATCACCATCCCCGTGCGTCCGGGCAGAAACCTTGCCGTCATACTGGAGCTTGCCTCGATGAACAACCGCCAGAAGAAAATGGGCTACAACGCAGCCGAAACCCTTGCATCGAACGTAGATCACGCCGTTGACAGCGGTATGTTTTAATAGGAGATATTTATGGAAGGTCTTGAAAAAGCAATAGAACAGATAAAGGAGAACATGCCACAGCTCGACCTGAGAGAGCACGAGCCCATGCGCGGCCACTGCTCGTTCAAGGTCGGCGGCGAGGTACGCGCATTTGCCGTGCCGCGTGATCTTTTCGAGATGTCAAAGGTCATGTTTTATCTGCATATGAACGACGTTTCGCCGCTCACCCTCGGCAAGTGTACCAACATCATCATCCCCGAGGAGGGGCTGGATATCATGGTCATCAGCACCGAGAACCTGCGCAAGCTGCGCATGGGTGAAACGGAGAACACGATATACGCCGAGGCCGGTGTATCGCTTGCAAAGCTTGCGCAGTTTGCGCGGGATAACGGCCTGTCGGGACTGGAATTTGCAAGCGGCATCCCTGGCTCCGTGGGCGGAGGCGTTCTGATGAACGCGGGCGCTTACGGCGGCGAGATGAAGGACGTTATCGAGTCCGTCGTCGTGTATTATATCCCGACGCAGACGCTGACTGAGGTCAAGGGCTGCGACTGCGGCTTTGACTACCGCCGCAGCGCCTTTGAGAGGATAAACTGCGCCATCATGGGCGCGGTGTTCAAGCTCACGCCCGACGAGCCCGAGGCCATCGGCGCGAGAATGAAGGAAATGAACGAAAAGCGCACATTGAGCCAGCCGCTGGATATGCCCTCTGCCGGAAGCGCCTTCAAGCGCCCTGTGGGAGGCTATGCCGCCGCGCTGATAGATCAGTGCGGACTGAAGGGCTACACGGTGGGCGGCGCGCAGATAAGCACCAAGCACGCCGGCTTTGCGGTGAACACGGGCGAGGCGACATATGACGACGTTGTGGAGCTGCTCGATCATGTGCGCCGCGAGGTGTACGACAAGACGCAGATAACCCTTGAGCCGGAGATACGCATCTATCCCAAGGGTATGCTGCTCGTGGATAACTGGCGCAGCAGGAAGCAGACGATAATTGACGAAATGCTCGAGCAGACAAAGCAGAAGGCGGCAGAGGCAAACAATGCGCAGAGCGACGGGATGCCGAGCTGACGGAGAGATAACATGGAATTTCTTATCATAACAGGCATGTCCGGCGGCGGCAAGAGTCAGGCCGCGGACATCATAGAGGATCTGGATTACTACTGCGTGGACAATATGCCCGTTGCGCTCATCCCCAAGTTTGCCGAGCTGTGCGCCGCAACGAAGGGGCGCTATGAGAAGGTCGCGCTCGTGACAGATATCCGCGAGAAAAACGGGATAGAGGACATTTTCAGAACCCTTGAAACGCTCAGGGAGATGGACTTCGGCTACAAGATCCTGTTCATGGAGGCAAAGCCCGCAGTCATCGTAAAGCGCTATAAGGAATCGCGCCGTCCGCACCCGCTGGCGGTAAAAACGGGCGGCTCGATAGAGGACGCGATACTCAGGGAGACCGAGCAGCTGCGCCCGATACGCGATATCGCCGACTACATCATCGACACCTCGCACCTGACCCTCGGCCAGCTGCACAACGAGCTGTACACCTATTTTTCCGACTCCGCGTCAGAGCGTGCGATCATGGTAAACGTCATGTCCTTCGGCTTCAAATACGGCATGCCGCTGGACGCTGACCTCGTGTTCGACGTGAGGTTCCTGCCCAATCCCTTTTACGTTGAGGAGCTCAAGCTTTTAAGCGGCCTCGACGCGCCGGTGCGGGACTATGTTTTCGGCTTCGAGCAGTCGAACGTGTTCATGGACAAGCTCACGGACATGATAGAGTACCTGCTGCCGCTGTACATCGAGGAGGGCAAGTACAGCCTGACAATTGCCATCGGCTGCACCGGAGGCCGCCACCGCAGCGTGGCTGTCGCCTCGGCTCTGGCGGGGCATCTGAAGTGCCTCGGCGTGCCGGTCGTCAGCATAAACCGCGATATGAATAAGTAAATGGAAAAGACCTTCGCGCAAAAAGTGAAAACAGAGCTGTGTCAGCCTCGGGTCGAGCGCAAATGCTGCGCCGTCGCCGAGGCCTACGGCGTTTTGCTGTACGCGCACAGCTTTTCGGCTCAGGAGATACGCATAACGACGGCAAGCGACGAGTTTGCCGCCCGCCTTCCGCACCTCATGCGCCGCGCCTTCGGGATAGACTTCGACGAGCCGGAAAAGGCGCGGGGCGTGAAGCACTCGTTCAGGATAAAGGACGAGGCAAAGCTGAGGGCAGTGTTCGACGTTGTCGGAAACAATATGAAAAGCCCCTCGCTGCATCTGAATTTCGGCGTTATCGAGGAGCCCTGCTGCAAGGCATCCTTTATCCGCGGCGCGTTTTTAGCCGGCGGCTCGGTCACGGATCCGGCAAAGCGCTATCACCTTGAGCTTGCCACGACGCACTACAGCGTCAGCCGCGAGACCTATTCGGTGCTGCTCGAAATGGGCTTTTCGCCCAAGGAGGCGCAGCGCAAGGGCGACTATCTCCTGTATTTCAAAAAAAGTGAGCATATCGAGGATCTGCTCACGACCATCGGCGCACCAGTCGCCGCGATGGATATAATGTCCGCCAAGGTCGAAAAGGATATGAAAAACAGCATAAACCGAAAGGTAAACTGCGATTCGGCCAATGCAGACAAGGTCGTCGAGGCTGCGGCAAAGCAGCTGGAGGCCATAAAGCGCATAGATAAGCTCTACGGGCTCGATTCGCTGCCCGATAAGCTCCAGCAGGCGGCGCTGCTGCGCTATGCAAACCCCGAGGCGAGCCTTGCCGATCTTTCGCTGCTATCGTATCCGCCGGTATCGAAAAGCTGCCTGAGCCACAGGCTCAGAAAGCTTCTGACCTACTCTCCCGAGGAGGAATGAGCACATGAGCTTTGTTCACCTGCATGTTCATACCGAATATTCGCTGCTCGACGGCGACTGCCGCATCGAGCCGCTCGTTGCGCGTGCAAAGGAGCTCGGCCAGACCGCGCTTGCCATCACCGACCACGGCGTAATGTACGGCGCGGTCGCTTTTTATAAGGCCTGCTGCGCGGCGGGGATAAAGCCCGTTATCGGCTGCGAGGTCTATGTCGCGCCGCGCACACGCTTTGACCGCGAGCACGGGATAGACTCGGAGTATACGCACCTTATCCTGCTGTGCAGGAACGAGGAGGGCTACAAAAATCTCTGCTACCTCGTGTCCATGGCCTTCACCGAGGGCTTTTACGGCAAGCCGCGCATCGACTGGGCGCTGCTGCACGAGCACGCAAGGGGGCTTATCTGTCTTTCCGGCTGCGTTGCGGGCGCGATACCGCGCATGATAAACGCCGGAAACTACGAGGGTGCGAAGAAAAAGGCGCTGGAGCTGCGCGAGCTTTTCGGCGAGGACGGCTTTTATCTTGAGATACAGGATCACGGCCTTGCTGCCGAAAAACGCGCCGCCGAGGGGCTTTTGCGCATCCACCGCGAGACGGGCATACCCCTTGCGCTTACAAACGACGCGCACTATATAGAAAAGTCCGACGCATATTATCAGGACGTGCTCATGTGCGTTCAGATGCAGAAGACCATCTCCGACCCCTCGCGCATGAGGTTCGAGACAGACGAGTTCTATCTCAAGGACGAGGCGGAGATGCGAGCCCTGTTTCCCGAATATCCCGAGGCTGCCGACAACACGGCAAGGATAGCGGAAATGTGCAGCTACGACTTCGAGTTCGGCAAATACAAGCTGCCGCGCTTCAAGCTCCCAGAGGGCGAGGCGGACAGCTTTGAGTATCTGCAAAGGCTCTGCAATGAGGGGCTGCGCCGCCGCTATCCGAACGACGATGGCACGGTCGCACGGCAGCTCGACTATGAGCTTCAGATGATAAAGCAGATGGGCTTTGTCGATTATTTTCTCATCGTCTCCGACTTTATCGCCTATGCAAAGTCGCAGAAGATCCCCGTCGGCCCGGGACGAGGCTCGGCGGCGGGCAGCGTCGTATCCTACACGCTGAACATAACCGATGTTGACCCGATAAAATACAGCCTTTATTTCGAGCGCTTTCTCAATCCCGAGCGCGTAAGCATGCCGGATATCGACATTGACTTCTGCGTAAACCGCCGCGGCGAGGTCATCGACTATGTAAACCGCAAGTACGGCCACGACCATGTTGCGCAGATAGTCACCTTCGGCACGATGGCAGCACGCGCTGCCGTGCGCGACGTTGCGCGGGTCCTCGATATAAGCTACGGCGAGGCCGATGCCGTTGCAAAGGCCATACCAATGGGGCCGAACATGACCATAAAGGAGGCAAAGCGCGTCTCAAAGCCCCTGCGCGATATGTATGAGGGCGACGAGCAGCTGCACCGGCTCATCGACGTTGCCGAGGCGCTCGAGGGCATGCCGCGCCACGCGAGCATGCACGCGGCGGGCGTTGTCATAACCGACAGACCCGTGTACGAGTATGTGCCTCTGTCGAAAAACGACGAATCGGTCGTCACGCAGTATCAGATGACGACGCTTGAGGAGCTGGGGCTTCTGAAAATGGACTTTCTCGGTCTGCGGAACCTCACGGTTCTGGAGGACGCGGCGAAGCTGGTGCGGCGCACCGAGCCCGATTTCGCGGTCGAGACGATACCCGACGGCGACGCGGAGGTGTTCAAAATGCTCTCCGAGGGGCGTACCTGCGGCGTGTTCCAGCTTGAAAGCACGGGCATGACCGGCGTGTGCACCGGATTAAAGCCCAAAAGCATCGAGGATATCACCGCCGTCATAGCCCTCTACCGTCCGGGTCCGATGGACAGCATACCGCGCTTTATCGAGTGCTCGGCGCACCCCGAAAAGATAAGCTACAAGCATGAAATGCTCCGGCCGATACTCGAGGTCACCTACGGCTGCATCGTCTATCAGGAGCAGGTGATCGAAATTTTCCGCCGCCTCGCCGGATTTTCGCTCGGTCAGGCGGATATGATCCGCCGCGCAATGAGCAAGAAAAAGCACAAGGTCATTGATGCCGAGCGCGTTGCCTTCGTCCGCGGCGACGAGAGCCGCGGCATTGACGGCGCCGTAAAGCGCGGCATACCGGAGGCGACGGCAAACAGCATCTATGACGAGATACTCGACTTTGCCTCCTACGCCTTCAACAAGGCGCACGCCGTGAGCTATGCCATCGTGTCCTACCGCACGGCCTACATGAAGCGGCACTATCCGCGCCAGTACATGGCCGCGCTCCTGTCCTCGGTGCTCGATAACAGCACCAAGATAGCCGAGTATATCGCCGAGTGCCGCGAGCTGGGCATAAAGCTGCTGCCGCCGGACGTGAACGAGTCCTACGCCGACTTTTCCGTCAGCGGCGACGATATCCGCTTCGGCCTTGTCGCAATAAAAAGCATAGGCCGCGGCTTCATAAACGAGCTTATTGCCCGCCGCGAGGAGGACGGACCCTTCCGCAGCTTCGAGGATTTCTGCCGCCGTATGGCCGGAAAGGAGCTCAACCGCCGTGCGGTCGAAAACCTCATCCGCGCCGGAGCCTTTGACAGCATGGGCTACAAGCGCAGAGCGCTGCTGCAGGTCGCGGGCGTTATGATCGACGGTATCCAGCAGGAGAGCCGCAACAACGTCGAGGGACAGCTCAATCTCTTCGGCGAGCCCGACTTCGAGGATGTCGGAGCGATAAGCATAAGGATACCCGATGTCGAGGAGTACACACGCGCCGAGCTGCTGGCAATGGAAAAGGAGACTGCCGGCCTGTATCTGAGCGGGCACCCCATGGACGAGTACCGCGATGCCGTGCGCCGTGCGGGTATAGTGCCGATCGGCGCTATCCTCAGCGATGCCGCGTCCGAGAGCGGGAAAAAGAGCTACCCCGACGGCGCGGTCGTGACTGTTGCGGGCGTTGTCCAGTCAAGCCGCACACGCACGACGAAGTCGAACACGCTCATGAGCTACATTAATCTCGAAGACGACAGCGGCGCGATGGAGCTTATCGCCTTCCAGCGTGCGCTCGACAGCGGCAGCGCCTATATCAAGGACAACGCGGCCATAATCGTGCGCGGGCGCATCTCGCTGCGAGACGAGAAGGAGCCGCAGCTGATGGCCGATGCCATCCGCCCGATCACGGATCTGGGCAAGCTCAAGCCCGCCCCGCCGCAGGTAAACGCCGATTCAAAGCTCTGGGTCAAGCTGCCTGACGGGGACGATCCGAGATTTAAGCGTATCGAGCTCATTCTTAAAATGTTCCCCGGTCAGCAGCAGCTCATCATTTATCTTGAACGCGAAAAGCGCAGGGTCGGCGCAAGGTGTCTTATCCACCCGTCCCTCGTTGCAGAGCTGAACGAGCTCTGCGGCTCCCCCAA
>CAVDFD010000086.1:0-7506 GCA_963608145.1 Bacteroidaceae bacterium
AGCTTCAATGTTTCTGACAAAAGCTTTCCCGTTTTTGCCGGAAGTGAAGATACCGTGCACCTGCAGTATGCGTATAGGTACAGCCCCAATGCGCTATCAAAAAATACTGCCGAGGCTTAGCTGTTCCATTGTTATAAGCGAGCTGAGCGTTTCTTTTAAAAACGCGTATGAGCCAGCTGCGGCAGCGGCGTCGCCGCTGACAAGATCGGATTTGAAGCCGTAAAATGCATCGGTGGTCGAATTTATCTCGCTGTGGCGGATAAAAATATGCGTATAGCCGTCGAGCATGAGCCAATGCTCGATGGCAGCATCAAGCTGCTCTGAGGCTGTGTGCACGTCTCCGTTTTCAAGGCTTTCATATGCCGTGTCAACCTCGTCTGTCAGCGAAGAAAAGAGAGCTTCTACGACACGGATGTTTATAAGAACTCCCGCAAACAAAAGCAGCAGCAATGCGGCAGCGGCGATCTCTTTTTTCACGCTATTCCTCCCTCGTCTGGCAGAAAACGCTTCCCGTTTCGGTCAGTGTCAGGATATACACATCGTGTGCATTTTTTATCCCGCGCCGCCTGAGCTCATTATCCAGCCAGCGCCGGTCGCGCCCCAAAAGCGTGAGGTTTTTGTCCAGTATCCTGCCGTCGTTTATGATGATGTGCGCATAGCCGGTGTCCTCAGGCGCTATGCCGAGCATCGCGGCAGTGGCGGGCTGCTCTGAGGGCGTGAGTATTATACTCAGCCGCCCGTTTGTCTCCAGAACGCCGCAGGCGACATTCCTTGCGTCGCTCTGCCCCTGCGAGCGCAGCTCCTGCATGAGCTCATCGAGAGTAAAGCGGTTGCGCAGCATATGCTCGCGGTCGATCCTTCCGTTTCGTATTATTATCTCCGGCCTTCCGCAGGTGAATTTGCGCAGCTTGACGCTTTTGAAATTAAGCCCCGCGATAATTATCTCAAGGCAGAGCAGTATCATTATCGGCAGAAGCCCGTTTAAAAGCGGTATGCCGATATCCTGAAGCGGCGTTGCGGCAAGATCCGCGATAAGCGCCGCGACGATGAACTCGGAGATCTCAAGCTCCCCGAGCTGACGCTTGCCCATAACGCGCATCGAAACGAGTATTGCAAAATACAATATTACGGTGCGGATAAATATAATAGCCAACCGATCGCCTCCGATGATATTTTTACCGAAGGCGCAGAAATTATGAGGAAGGGATGTTTAGTTGTGAAGATCATTATCGACAGTGCAGATAAGATAAGCGCTCTTGCAGCGGACATGATCGCGCAGCATGCAAGGTCTAAGCCCGGCTGTGCCATGGCATTTGCAGCAGGAAGAGCTACAGAGCGCGTGTATGCCGCTCTTGCCGCCATGAACGTAAAAGAGCTTGCAGAGTGCAGCGCGTTCACAGTCTGCGAATATGAGGGACTTGCCGAGGACGATAAGCGCTCGTGCGCATACCGCCTCGGTCAGGAGCTATACTCCAAGACCGGCATCACGAGAATATACACTCCGACTGCGGATAACGCTGAAAAATTTGACGCGGCTATCGCCTCCTGCGGCGGCCTTGAGCTTGCTGTGCTGGGCATAGGGCTGAACGGCCACATCGGCTTTAACGAGCCGGCAACACCCTATGATTCCTACACGCACGAGGCGCTTTTGACGGATAAGACAAAGCAGTCAAGCGCCGAGCTCTTCGGCGGCGCGGATAAGGTTCCCGACAAGGCCGTCACCATGGGACTCAAAACCATCTGCGATGCCAAAAACGTGATCCTCGTCGCCTTCGGCAGCGAGAAGGCCGAGATAATCCATCAGCTTGTGTATGGCAAGACCTCGACCTATGTTCCGGCAGCCATGCTCCAGATGCATATGAATATGACGCTTCTGCTCGATGAGGAAGCGGCTGAAAAGATAAAATAAACCAAGGAGAATAAAATGGGTAAGTATTTTGGCACGGACGGCTTCAGAGGCGAGGCTAATGTCGATCTGACCGTCATGCACGCATTTGAGATAGGACGTTACCTCGGCTGGTATTACGGCAAGGATAAAAAGGCGAGGGTAGTCATAGGCAAGGATACGCGCCGTTCAAGCTATATGCTCGAATCGGCTCTGTGCGCTGGTCTCACGGCCTCAGGTGCGGATGCGTATCTTCTGCATGTCACTACAACGCCGAGCGTTTCATATGTCGCACGCGCCGATGATTTCGACTGCGGCATCATGATCTCGGCAAGCCACAACCCCTATTACGATAACGGCATCAAGCTAATAAACGGCAAGGGCGAAAAGATGGGTGACGAGCTGCTTGACGAGATAGAAGCGTATATAGACCGCGCAAACGCAGGAGAAAAGGACTGCCTGCCTTACGCAACGGGCGAGAAGATAGGCCGCACGGTTGACTATTCCGCTGGCCGCAACCGCTACATAGGCTTTCTTATCTCACTTGCCACGCGTTCGTATAAGGGCAAAAAGGTCGGCCTTGACTGCGCCAACGGCTCGACATGGATGATGGCAAAAAGCGTTTTCGATGCTCTGGGAGCGGACACATATGTTATCTCCAATAATCCCGACGGCATCAATATAAACGTAAACTGCGGCTCTACACATATCGAGCAGATGCAGAAGTTCGTTCTCGACAATAAGCTCGACGTGGGCTTTGCCTTTGACGGCGATGCCGACCGCTGCCTTGCCGTCGATGAAAAGGGCAATATCATAACCGGCGACCACATTCTCTATGTCTGCGGCAAATATATGCGCGACAGCGGCATACTCGGCGAAAAGAAAATAGTTACGACCGTCATGAGCAATATGGGGCTGTACAAGGCTCTCGACGCGCTCGGCATAGGCTATGAAAAAACCGCCGTCGGAGACAAGTATGTTGCCGAAAACATGCGAGCAAACGGCTATATCCTCGGCGGAGAGCAGTCCGGCCACATCATTTTTGGCCGCCTGGCAAACTCCGGCGACGGCATACTGACCGCAATCAAGATCATGGAGGCCATGTGCGAGAGCAAGCAGCCTCTTTCCGTGCTTGCAGCGCCGGTAGTTATGTATCCGCAGCTTCTCAAGAACGTCGTCGTCACCGACAAGGACGAAACGCTTGCCTGCGAGGAGGTCAAAAAGGCCGTTGCAGATATGGAGGAAAAGCTCGGCGATGACGGACGCATACTCCTTCGCAAGAGCGGCACAGAGCCCGTCCTGCGCGTCATGGCCGAGGCAACGACCGACGCAAAATGCGCCGAGTGCGTTGACTATATCATCGAGGCCATGCGCCGCAGCGGAAGACTTATCAAGGTGAAATGATATGTATACGATAAACGATCTGCTCGACCTGAGCAAAACCATTGCCGCGCCGCTTTTCGAGGGCAAGACCTACCCTTGGGAGGTGCTGGGCGATATATCGGACTTTATAATAGCTCTGGGCAGCACGCTGCCGGAGGAGGAGTACGAAAAGCGCGGCGAGAACGTGTGGATAGCCCGTGACGCGGAGGTGTTCCCCTCAGCGTATATCGGCTCGCCCTGCATCATCGACCACGGCGCTCAGGTGCGCCACTGTGCGTTTATCCGCAGCAGCGCCATAGTCGGGAAAAATGCCGTTGTCGGCAACTCGACCGAGCTTAAAAACGTCGTGCTGTTTGACAATGTGCAGACTCCGCACTATAACTATGTCGGCGACTCCATCCTCGGCTACAAGGCTCACATGGGAGCGGGCTCCATAACCTCGAACGTCAAAAGCGACAAGACCCTTGTCGTCATAAAAAACGGCGATGAGCTCATCGAAACGGGGCGCAAGAAGGTCGGCGCTATCCTCGGCGACGGCGTCGAGATCGGCTGCAACAGCGTTTTAAACCCGGGAACGGTGCTTGGCCGCCGTGCGAGCGTCTATCCGACCTCCTGCGTGCGCGGAGTGATCCCCGAGGACGGGATATACAAATCAAAGGACGACATAGTCATACGAAAATAAACGAAATCCCCGAACTTCAGCTCGGGGATTTAACTTTAACATTTATTGCTTTGAGGCCGGACGGCTTTTTCTCTTTGAGTGTCCGCGTCCGCGGCGGCGCGAGAGCGCTGCCTTGCTGCGGTAAAAATCTATCATGCCGTCGTCGGCGTTGTACACGAGCCGGTTTGCAGACCAGGAGTTGTCCTCCTGCTTGCGGAACTTGAGCCGCACAAGGAAGCTTCCGCAGTCGGGACAGCTGAGTATGTTCATGTAGCGCTGATCGCCCTGATTGATCCAGCGGTGAGCCTCGAGCGCACCCTGACATTTGGGGCAGGGAACATGGGTGAGCTTTTCATCGGCAAAGGCCTCGGCCTTAGAAACATAGCCCGGAAAGACGAGGTGCTCAAGCGCATCGGGGACATTGTCGCCCGAGCTGTCGCGCCGTGCGCGTGTGCTGAGCATGCGCGAGGCCTCCTCGTACTGCGCAAGTCCCAGCGTCATGTCAAGCTTCGAGCATACAAGCGCCGTGTTGTACGCATCGCCGAGAGCATCATGTGCAACACGCGTCTGCTCGATGTTAAAGTGCTCCATGGCAGTTGCCAGCGATTTCTGGTTTTTGTCGCCGTCTGTCTGCATGTTATAAATAAGCTGCAAATTGATCCATGAGCTTATCCAGTCCCAGTCAAGATCATGGATTATGATATTCTGCTCCATGATGCCGCGGTCATCGCAGCCCCATGTGAGGAAGGTGACATCCTCGCCGCACCACTGCTTGAACTGTTCGAAGGCATCGGGGAAGCTGTGCCCGAGGGCAAGGCGCTCCTTGTCAAAGCCGGTGAGCTTTTTGACCTTATAATGCATTCTTTTAAAGTAAACGGGCTTTACATCTATCGTGAACTCCTCGGCAGGCTGCATGTCCTCTGTGAGCTTTACCGCGCCGATCTCAATAATTTCGCCCCTGAGCTTTATCGGGAGCTTGTTGAATACGGAGGATTTCGAGCTCATTGCCTGATTCCACTCCAGATCAACCACTACATAATTCATATACACAACGACCTTATTATAGATTACAAACATGAATTATAACACATATGGCTATTATTTTTCAATATGTATTTGAACCGCCTGTGCGCATGTGGTATAATTGGCCGGTAAAAGTTGCTGGAGGTAAGAAAAATGAAAATTGCTGTTGTCTGCGGCGGACTGTCAAACGAACGCGATGTTTCAATAACGAGCGGCAGCTGTGTTGCGCGTGCACTGCGCGAGCGCGGCCACAAGGTGGTGCTGGTCGATCTGTTTTACGGCTATGACGGGGAATACGACGATCCCGCCGAGCTTTTCGAGCGCGAGCAGGAGGATATCAGCTACTGTGTAAAGGAAGAAACGCCCGATATCGCAAAGCTTCTTGCACAAAGCGACGGGAGCAGGATCGGAAAAAACGTCATTGAAATATGCAGGGCTGCTGATATAAGCTTTCTTGCTCTGCACGGAGAGGACGGCGAAAACGGCAAATTGCAGGCCACCTTTGACGTGCACGGCATAAGATACACAGGCAGCGGCTATCTCGGCAGCGCAATTGCGATGAATAAGGAGATAACCAAGATCATGCTGCGCTCTGCCGGCATTCCCGTTCCCGAGGGCATAGTGCTCGAAAAGGGCGGAAAGGTCGAAAATGTGGGCTTCCCCTGCGTCGTGAAGCCGTGCAGCGGCGGCTCAAGCGTCGGAACGAGCATGGTTGCCGACGAAAAGGAATACGCCTCCGCTCTGGAGCTTGCGTTTAAATATGAGGATCATGTTCTTGTCGAGCGCTTTATAAAGGGGCGCGAGCTCACCGTCGGCGTTATGGGCGGCGAGGCGATGCCGGTTATCGAGATAATCCCCAAAACAGGCTGGTATGACTACAAGAACAAGTATCAGGCAGGGCTTACCGAGGAGATATGCCCCGCACCCATAAGCGCTGAGGATACCGACAGAGTTCAGCGCCTTGCCGAGCGAGTGAGCGCGGCTCTGATGGTCGATGTCTACTGCCGCGGTGATTTTCTTATGGATAATGATAGCGGCGAGATATACTGCCTTGAAGCAAACACTCTGCCAGGCATGACTCCGACGAGCCTTATCCCGCAGATGGGCAGGGAGCAGGGACTCGACTTCGGCGAGGTCTGCGAGAAGATAATAAAGCTTTCCATGGAGAAGTATGAATGAGAGGCATTAATGTAAAGCAGGCCGCCGCAATAACCGGCGGCAGTCTGTCCGGCAGGGGAGACGCAGAGCGTGAGCTCAGGGGACTTGTCATAGACAGCCGGCTCGTAAGAGAGGGCTTTGCGTTCGCGGCGATAGCCGGTGAGCATGTTGACGGGCACGATTATGTCGAAAAAGCCTTCGAACTCGGCGCTTCCTGCTGCATCGTCGAGCATGATATACCTGACGTATCCGGCTGCCTCATAGTCGTTGACAGTACGGCCAAGGCCATGGCACGGCTTGCCGAGGCGTACAGAAAAACGCTCGATATACCTGTTATCGGCATAACCGGCTCAGTCGGCAAAACAACGGCCAAGGAAATGGTATCCGCTGTTTTATCGCAGCGATTCAAAGTCCTTAAAACGGACAAGAACTTTAATAATGAGCTTGGTGTTCCGCTCACGATATTCCGCATCGAGCCCGAGCATGAGGCTGCGGTCATTGAAATGGGCATCTCAGATTTCGGCGAGATGAGCCGCCTTGCGCAGATGGTGCGCCCGACCGATGCTGTGTATACGCTCATCGGCAACGCACATCTTGACCGGCTGCACGACCGCAGCGGCGTTTTCAGAGCGAAAACAGAGATGCTCGAGTATATGCCCGACGGCGGCACGGTGTTTTTAAACGCCGACGATGATCTTCTGAGCGCCTGCTCCTGCCGCCAAAGCAAGGTTTTTTACGGGCTCGGCGACAAGGCCGATATCAGGGCGGAGAACATAAAGACCGACGGCGCTGCACTGCAGAGCTGCGATATTATATCCGGCAAGCGCCGCATTCACGTTTCCATTCCCGCGTATGGCCGCCATATGGTGTACGCAGCGCTCGAGGGCGCTGCCGTCGGCATGAAGTTTGGCCTTAGCGATGATGAGATAATACGCGGTATAGCGGCCTATGAGACCGTAGGCCGCCGCGCAAACGTCATTGACACCGGCTATATCACCATAATCGACGACTGCTATAACGCAAACCCCGATTCCGTCAAATGCGCGATAGATTCAATGTCCGACAGTACGGGGCGCAGGGTCTGCGTGCTTGGCGATATGCTCGAAATGGGCACTGCCCGCGCCGAGCGTCACGCGGATATCGGCAGGTATGCCGCGGCACACGGCGTTGAGCTTCTGCTCTGCGTCGGCGAAATGTCCGAAAATACAGCCCGCGCCGCAGAGGGCATAGCGTCGCTGCATTTTGAGGATAACGCTTCGCTCACCGCCGCGCTGCCGGAGCTTATAAAAAAAGGCGACACGGTGCTCGTGAAAGCCTCTCACAGCATGAAGCTCGAGGAGGTCTCCGAGGCGCTGAAAATGCTTAAATGATAAAAAACGGACTGCAAAAGCAGTCC
>CAVDFD010000087.1:0-7466 GCA_963608145.1 Bacteroidaceae bacterium
AAAAACTCGCAGATAAAAATATATAAATTTTTGCGCAAAGTTTTCAACAAAAGCCTTGACAAGAGCGCAAATCGGTGCTATATTAGCACTCGAAGGCTAAGAGTGCCAGCAAACGAGGAGCTTGAGTGCAAAATGAGTATAAGCGACAGAAAAAAGAAAATACTCGGCGCACTGGTCGATGAATACATCAAAACGGCCGAGCCCGTCGGAAGCAAGGCAATTGCGAGCATCGCCGGTCTCGGATGCAGCAGCGCGACGATAAGGAACGAGCTGGCCGAACTCACGGCGCTGGGCTATCTTGAACAGCCGCACACCTCGGCAGGACGCATCCCGACCCCCGCGGGCTACAGGATGTACGTTAACGAGCTGATGGAAAAGCAGAAGCTTTCCCTTGAGGAGACCGAGGCCATAAACCGAAGCCTCAACGAGCGGCTCACGCAGCTTGACGAGCAGATGCGCGATGTCGGAAAGCTCGCATCGCAGCTGACCGATTATCCGGCGCTTGCGCTTGCGGCCTACGCTCCGGCGACGATAAAGCGCTTTGACCTTATTTATATTGATGCCAACACATTCATAATCGTTGTGATGCTGAGCAACAATACAGTTAAGAACAAGCTCGTCAATCTTCCGGTGTCGGTCGATCAGCAGATGATTCAGAAGCTCGCAACGCTCTTTAACGCAAACTTCACCGGCATATCGAGCGACAGGGTCACGCCGCTGCTGATATCCTCGACAGAGCGTGCAGCCGGCGACACCATGGGTCTTGCGGCGGTCATCGCGTCGTTCACTCTGGAGACGCTGGAAAGCCAGCACGGGATCGAGGCCTATGTAACGGGCGAGAACAGGCTGCTCAGCCAGCCGGAGTTCCGCGATCCCGACAAGGCGCACAAGCTGATGAATTACCTCGCCGACGGCGGCCACGTCATAGCGGACGCGGAAAGCGGGCTGTTCGATGACAGCTCGGAGGTGCGCGTGCTCATAGGACCGGAGAATATCGCCGAGGAGCTCAAGGACTCCAGCGTTGTCATAGCAAGCTACGACATGGGCGATAATACAAAGGGTCTCATAGGAGTCGTAGGGCCGACGAGAATGGATTATTCCGCAGTCGCCGCAAAGCTGAGCTTTCTCGCGGCGGGACTGTCGAGGCGGCTCGGCGGCGGAGGTGCTCCCCCGTCGGGGATGCATAACAAGCTTATAATCAAGGGAGATGACATAATAGATGAGCAGTAAAAAGGATAAAAACGAGCAGGAGCCTCAGACCGCAGAGGCCGAAGTAAAGGAAGAGGCGGTCGAGACTGCTGCCGAAGAAATAAAGGACGAAGTCAAGGAAGAGTCCAAGGAAGCAAAAAAAGAAAAAAAGCCGAAAAAGGAGAGCAAGAAGGAGGCCGAGCTCAAGGAGACGGCTGAAAAGCTCATTCAGGCGGAAAAGGAAAAGTACCTCAGGCTCTGCGCCGAGTATGACAACTTCCGCAAGCGCAGCCAGAAGGAGCGCGAGGGGCTGTACGCCGATATAAAGGCGGACACGCTGCTCAAGTTCCTGCCGGTGTACGACAATCTGGAGCGTGCGCTGGCGACCCCGACTGCCGACGAAGCGTACCGCAAGGGCGTGGAAATGACGATGGTCCAGTTCAACCAGACCCTCGAAAAGCTCGGCATAACGGAGATCGAGGCGCTCGGCAAGCCCTTTGACCCCAACGTTCACAACGCGGTCATGCACGTCGAGGACGAGTCCTTCGGCGAAAACGAGGTCGTCGAGGTGTTCCAGAAGGGCTTCAGGCTCAATGACAAGGTTATCCGCTTCGCTATGGTCAAGGTAGCGAACTGATTCAATTAATTAAGTATATTATTGATTTTTAAATAGGAGGATTTATATTATGGGTAAGATTATAGGTATTGACCTCGGTACAACCAACAGCTGCGTATCCGTCATGGAAGGCGGCGAGGCTGTCGTTATCGCAAACGCAGAGGGTGCACGCACCACTCCGTCAGTCGTTGCATTCACCAAAACCGGTGAGAGAATGGTAGGTCAGGTCGCAAAGCGTCAGGCCATCACCAACCCCGACAGGACCATTTCGTCCATTAAGCGCGAGATGGGCTCTGCATACAAGGTCACCATTGACAATAAATCATACACTCCGCAGGAGATCTCCGCAATGATCCTTCAGAAGCTGAAGGCCGACGCAGAGAGCTACCTCGGCCAGACCGTGACCGAAGCGGTCATCACCGTTCCGGCATACTTCACCGACGCACAGCGTCAGGCGACCAAGGACGCCGGCCGCATCGCGGGTCTCGACGTAAAGCGTATCATCAACGAGCCTACCGCAGCAGCTCTTGCATACGGTCTGGATAAGGAAAGCGATCAGAAGATCATGGTCTACGACCTCGGCGGCGGCACCTTCGATGTCTCCGTTCTCGAGATCGGCGACGGTGTTATCGAGGTTCTCGCGACCGCCGGCAACAACCGTCTGGGCGGCGACGACTTCGACGCATGCATCACCAAGTACCTCGTTGACGAGTTCAAGAAGGCCGAGGGCATCGACCTGTCCGGCGACAAGGTCGCAATGCAGCGTCTGCGCGAGGCTGCCGAGAAGGCCAAGATCGAGCTGTCCGGCGTTACCACCTCGAACATCAACCTGCCGTACATCACCGCTGACGCGGCAGGCCCGAAGCACCTCGACGTAACCCTCAGCCGCGCAAAGTTCAACGAGCTGACCCACCACCTCGTCGAAAAGACCATGGGTCCCGTAAAGCAGGCTCTGTCCGACTCCGGCCTGTCGGCATCCGATATCTCCAAGGTACTGATGGTCGGCGGCTCGAGCCGTATCCCCGCAGTTCAGGAGATGGTAAAGCAGCTGACCGGCAAGGACGGCTTCAAGGGCATCAACCCCGATGAGTGCGTCGCTATCGGCGCGGCAATTCAGGGCGGCGTTCTCGCAGGCGACGTAAAGGGCGTTCTGCTTCTGGACGTTACCCCGCTGTCTCTGGGCATCGAGACCCTCGGCGGCGTATGCACCCGTCTTATAGAGCGCAACACCACTATCCCGACCAAGAAGAGCCAGATCTTCTCCACCGCTGCGGATAACCAGACCGCAGTTGAGATAAACGTCCTTCAGGGCGAGCGCGAGATGGCTCAGTACAACAAGAGCCTTGGCCGCTTCAACCTCGACGGTATCGCACCGGCCCGCCGCGGCACTCCGCAGATCGAGGTCACCTTTGATATCGACGCAAACGGCATCGTAAACGTCTCGGCAAAGGATCTGGGCACCGGCAAGGAGCAGCACATCACCATCACCTCCTCGACCAATATGTCCAAGGAGGACATCGACAAGGCCGTCAAGGACGCCGAGATGTACGCGGCAGAGGATGCGAAGCGCAAGGAAGAGATCGACATCCGCAACGAGGGCGATCAGATCGTCTACCAGACCGAGAAGACCCTCGAGGAGATGGGCGACAAGGTCGATGCGGGCATCAAGAGCGAGATCGAGGCAAAGCTCCAGTCGCTCAAGACCGCGCTGACCGGCACTGATACCGAGGCCATCAAGAACGCCACCAAGGAGCTGACCGACGTGTTCGGCAAGATGTACGAGGCGGCGGCTCAGGCTGCACAGGGCGCTCAGGGCGGCGCGGGCTTCGACCCCAACGCTCAGGGCGGCGCGAACGGCGGTCAGGATTACTACGATGCAGACTACACCGTGGTCGATGACGACGACAAGAAGTAATTATAACCCCCGCTTGATATATGGGCGCACGCACAGTGCGCCCATATTAGGCGTTTTAAAATGAGGTGAATTATCCAATGGCAGATAAAAGAGATTACTATGAGGTTCTCGGCGTATCCAAGGACGCGACCGAGGATCAGCTCAAAAAAGCATACAGAAAGCTTGCCAAAGAAAATCACCCCGATCTTCATCCCGGCGACAAGGAGTGCGAAGCGCGGTTTAAAGAGATAAACGAGGCCTACGAGGTCCTTTCCGATGCTGACAAGCGCGCAAAGTACGACCGCTTCGGTCACGCCGCATTTGACCAGAGTCAGGGCTACGGCGGGCAGGGCGGCTTCGGCGGCTTCGGCGATTTCGGAGGTTTCAGTGATTTCGGCGGCTTCGGCGATATTTTCGGCGACATTTTCGGCTTCGGCGGAGGCGGCGGCAAGAACCCGAACGCTCCGCGAAAGGGCGAAAACCTGCGTGCAAATGTCAACATCAAGTTTGAAGAAGCGGCCTTCGGCGTGAAGAAGGAAATTTTCGTGACCCGTGTCGAGCAGTGCCCCGACTGCAAGGGCTCGGGCTGTGCCAGCGGTACGACCGCCGAGATCTGCCCCGACTGCAAGGGCTCAGGTCAGGTCAAAACCACCCAGCGCACCCCCTTCGGCATGATGCAGCAGAACACGCGATGCAATAAGTGCAAGGGACGCGGCAAGATCATCCACAGTCCCTGCGGCACCTGCCACGGTGTCGGCAGCATCCGCCGCCAGCACAAGGTCAGTATCAGCATCCCCGCCGGCATCGACGACGGACAGACCATCTCCCTGCGCGGTCAGGGCAGCGCCGGAACAAACGGCGGACCTGCCGGCGATCTTCTGGTCACGGTGCTCGTCCAGCCCCACGCGAGGTTCGAGCGCGACGGCGCGTCGGTGCTTTTAAATCAGGACATATCCTTTGCAACAGCGGCGCTCGGCGCGGAGATCGAGGTGCCGACGCTCGACGGCAAGGTAAAGCTCAACATACCCGAGGGCACGCAGACCGGCACGACCTTCCGTCTCAAGGGCAAGGGCATCCCCTTCCTGCGCTCCGGCGGCAGAGGCGACCAGTTCGTGACCGTCAAGGTCGCGGTGCCGAAGAAGCTCACGGCGGCGCAGAAGGAAGCTCTGCGCGGCTTTGCCTCCTCCCTCGGCGAAACTGTCGAGAGCAAAAGCGGCATGTTCGGCAAGCGCAAATAAATATTTTCTATTAAAAAAAGACACCACACGGTGTCTTTTTTAATTTTTGTCTGACGAAAAATTGACAAATTGACGAAAATGTATTAAAATAGTTCAAAAATCCGCAACAGTTGCCGTCCGTTTATGATGAAAGGGGAGGTCAGAGTGCTGCAAGATAACTTTCTGGAAGTGTACGATAAGTTCAAGCTGGAGTTTTTCCGAAGGATCTTTGAGCTCGTGCGTGAGCGCGAGGGCTCGCTGTCGGCAATGGAGGCGTTTTCGATCGAGGTCATTCACGCCCTGAACGAACCGACCATTGGCCGTTTTGCCGAATTTCTGAACATTTCGCAGTCAAACGCGACCTATAAGGTCAACAGTCTCATCAAAAAGGGTTACCTGAAAAAGCAGAACTCCGACACCGACCGCAGGGAATATCACCTCGTCCTGTCGGAAAAGTATTATAACTACACGGACATCATGCGCAGCTATGTCAAAACCGTCCTCGGACGCATTGAGGACAGCTTCTCGTCAGAGGAGATCGAGCTTTTTTCCGATATGCTCATGCGCATCTCAGCCGAAATGATGCCCGAGGCGGACAATTTTGAATAAGAAAAAAAAGGGAGCTGCAAGGCTCTCTTTTTTGTGCATTTTAGCGCAATTTCGCGGTGCGGCGCGGCGTATTATTGTTGACATCATCAGACGCAGGGTATAAAATATACATGTTAATTCAATAACGAAAAAGGAAGTGAAGGAATATGAAGCTTACGCCCGAACAGCAGGCGCTGCTTGACGGTGAAAAGGGGGAAACCATGGCGAAGGTCGTTAAGACCCTTGTCATGTACGGCGATACCTTCGGCGCGGAGAGGATGGTGCCGATAAGCTCACGCTGCGGCCATACGGTCATCAGCTTTGGTCTGAAGGTCATGAAGCCGGTGTACGATCTGTATCAGGAGATCATCGACGCAGGGCTCACCTCCGGCCAGAAGTTCACAGCCGACCCCAAGCCGCTGGATAAGCATGTGCCCAGCAGCCTGATAGAGGATCTTGTGTTCAAAAAATTCATGTACACCTATCAGGACAGCTACGAGCAGCAGCTGCGCGAGCTCGGCATAACGAGCGACGACGACTACACCTGCACCTGCTACCTCGATCAGGTCGGCAACAAGCCCCAAAAGGGCGAGGTGCTGTCGTGGGCGGAGTCCTCGGCGGTCGTGTACGCAAACTCCGTGCTCGGCGCAAAATGCAACCGCAACTCCGGCATGATAGAGCTCATGGGCTCGATAGCGGGCTTCGTGCCCGAGTTCGGCCTGCTGCTGGACGAAAACCGCAGGGCGACGTGGATAGTGGAGCTCAAATGCTCCGAAAAGCCCGACGCGCAGCTTCTGGGCTCGGCCATCGGCATGAAGGTCATGGAGGAGGTTCCCTACGTCAGGGGGCTCGATAAATGGCTGGGCACGACGCTCGACGAGGAGGCCTGCACCTATCTCAAGGACTTCGGTGCCGCCACCGCCTCCAACGGCGCAGTCGGCCTGTACCACATCGAAAATCTCACGCCGGAGGCTGTCGAGCAGGGCGAGAGCATCATTGCCGAGGGAGCGCAGACCTACGTCATCGACGATGCGGAGCTTGAGCGCGTCAAGGCAGGCTACCCTGTTATATGGAAAAATCCCGATGCCGAGCCGCAGCTGTGCTTCATCGGCTGCCCGCACATGACGCTCAGACAGCTTATCGACTGGACGACCGACATAGGCCGTGAGCTCGGCAGGAACGGTCTTAAAAAGGTCACCGTCCCCACGGTGTTCACGGCCTCCACGCCCGTTATAAAGGAGTTTGAGAAAACACCGTATTACAAGCAGCTCAAGCGTCAGGGCATCATCCTCAGCTATATCTGCCCGCTGATGTATATGAACAACCCCCTGTGCAAGAAGAAGGCCGTCATCACCTCGTCGAACAAGCTGCGCACCTATACCAGCGCACGCTACTACACCGAGGCCGAGATCCTGCACACCATCACCACGAAGAGGGAGGGCAAAAAATGAAGACTTTCAAAGGAAGAGTAGTCGTCCCCGGCACCTGCACGGCTGAGGCTCTCGTATCCCACGGCGGCTTCAATACTCTCGCCTCGTACCAGATGGGCATGATGTTCGGCGATAAGCAGATGAAGTGCGGCGACCAGAACAACGCCGAGATATACAAAAAGCCCATGATCGGCAAGGCGCTGTGCCTTCCCATGACCATAGGCTCAACGACCGGCGGCATGGTGCTGTTCACGGTCTGCGCCCTCGGCAAGCAGGCCGCGTGCATGCTGTTTTCAAAGCCCATTGACCCGCTGGCCGCCTCGGGCGCGATACTCGGCGACGTGTGGACGGACGCAAAAATGCCCGTTGTGGACAGTCTTGGCGATGAGTTCCTCGAATACGTCAAAACCGGTGCTAAGATCACCGTAAAAGACGACGGCATCGTCGAGGTCGAGTGAATTTAATTAATTAAAAACCAAGCCTCCGTTCGCAAGAGCGGAGGCTGTTTGATCAAGTGTTTGGTACGGCTTCGC
>CAVDFD010000088.1:0-7428 GCA_963608145.1 Bacteroidaceae bacterium
GATATCTCCCTCGCCGACGACAACACTCTGTACTGGGGCGGCGAGTACGACTGCTATATGAGGCCCGACTGATATGGCGGATTTCAAAAAAATGAGCGATGCCGAGCTGTCAAAAAAGCTCGGCTGCTATCAGACGCTTGAGCGCATAGGCCAGATAATCGGCCTTATCCTCGTAGCGGCGGGTGCGGCTGTCGCCTTTATAAAGCACGATCTGTGGCTTTTCGCAGGGCTGTTTTTCGCGGGCGTTATCGTGATTGTCATCGTCTGTGTCGTGATAAACACGAAGAAAAACGTGCTTTTGAACCTAAATCTCGGCGACTTTTTCCACTCAGAGCTCAAGAGTGCCTTCGGATCGGGCACGGCGCAGCCGAGCATGCCGATAGACGCGGCATATCTCAGGACAGCACAGCTTGTCGATCAGTGCTGGGAGGAGAGCGATATCTCGAACTTCTTTGAGGGCGAGCATGCTTCCCTGCGCTTTTCGGTCGCAAACGTCGCGCTCGACCATCTTGTCGAGGAGCGCTCGGGGCCGGATAACGACAACTGGATGACAAAGACCGTCCATGTGTTCAGGGGCGTTGTCATACGCTGCGCCGATATCTGCGACGCAAACCGCGATATACGCATCCTCGACCGCTATCAGGAAGCCCCGCCCAAGGGCGATGTTTCAGCCCCTGCGGTGTTTGCAGAGCGCTTCAAGACCCTCACCTCGGACGGGCGCGAGGCGGCAGCCCTCGTAACGCCGGAGCTGCGCGAGCTGTGCTCAGAGCTTGAAAAGGCCGCGGACGGCAAGGTATGCGGGCTTGCGCTCAAAAACGGCGAGGCGGCGCTCGCGCTGTACACAAGCTACCAGTTTTCAAACGTTCCGCCGAACACCGATCTCAGAGATATCGACGGTATACGCAGGGCTTATGTCGAGTCCATCGGCACGATGAAGACGCTGCTTGATCTTTTGAATAATAATCTATGAAGCAAAAACCGTGAGGTGGAATTTTCCTCACGGTTTTTTCATGTCATTTTTCCTTTTTTATCGTGTACAGGGCGCTGCCGAAGTCGCCGAACATGTGGAGCTTTCCGTTGTAGCCCGTTCCGAGGAACTGGTTGTTGAGCCCCACGCCTGACATGAGCGCAGCTCCCGAGGCAACGATATCCTCCGCGCCGTCGGGCATGGTAAAGAGCTTGTTTGCCGTGCGCAGGACAAAGCCGTCGGGGTGAAGCTCCACGGGCGTGACGTGCTTGACCAGACCGCCGAGGCGCTTTATGAACAGGCTCTGTTTTTTGCAGACAAGATGATACCTCGCCTTGGGCTCAAGGCCGTGCACAGATAGAGAATCATAGCCCTCGGAGGCGGTGCACAGCTTCTGAAAATGTCCGACAATGTGCTCCTTTCCGTCCCTTGACGATACCTGCCAATGTATCTTATTGTCCTTGCGCTCGTCAAAGCGGCAGAACCTGCCGTACTGGAGCGTTTTTCTATGCGCCTTGTAATAGGCTATCTGCCCGCGCAGCTCCTTTAGCTCAGCTCTCGTCATGTATTTGAGCTCAAGCTCGTAGCCGAGAACACCGAAGGCCGCGACGTTAAAGCGCGTTGACAGGGGCGTATCGCGCAGGGTCTGCTGATGCGGAGCTGCCGAAACGTGCGCTCCCATCGCAGACAGCGGATAGAGATATGACAGGCCGCCCTGAATATCCAGCCGCTCTATGGGGTCGGTGTCATCCGATGTCCAGATCTGCGGCGAATAGCACAGCATGCCGAGGTCAAAGCGATTTCCGCCGGAGGAGCAGCTTTCAAAAAGTATGTACGGCCTCGGCGCGAAAATACGCTCTAAGACCTCGTACAGCCCCATGATGTAGCGGTGGGCAAACTCGCCCTGATTGGAAAGCAGCGGCGAATATGCGTCGGACATGTGCCGGTTCATATCCCACTTGACATAGCTTATCTTGGCGCTGTCGAGCGTTGCGCCGACATTTTCAACAATATAGTCGCGCACCTCTCTGCGTGTGAGGTCGAGCAAAAGCTGATTTCTGCCGAAGCAGGGCTCGCCGGCAGGCGGCTTTATCGCCCAGTCTGGATGTGCGCGGTAGAGCCTTGAATCGACATTCACGCTCTCCGGCTCAAACCAAAGGCCAAACTTCATGCCGAGTTTTTCGATGCTCTCGGCAAATTCGCCGAGGCCGTCCGGCAGCTTTTTGAGATTTACATCATAGTCGCCGAGCCCCGCCCTGTCGCTGTCGCGCTCGCCGAACCAGCCGTCGTCGAGGACGAAAAGCTCAACGCCGAGCCTTTTTGCCCTGCGCGCAAGCCTTAAAAGCTTTTCGCGGTCAAACTTAAAAAAGCAGGCCTCCCAGTCGTTTATAAGCACGGGACGCTCGGCGTTTTTCCACGCTCCGCGCACGATGTTATTGTTGACAAAGTCGTGGAGGTTTGCGCTCAGGCCGTTGAAGCCGCGGTCGGAAAAGCTCATGACCGCCTCGGGCGCTTCAAAGCTCTCGCCGGAGCGCAGCGTCCAGTCAAAGCAGTGCGGATTTATGCCGAGCTGCACGCGCACAAGATCGTGATTCGATCTTTCGACAAGTCCGAGGTGATTGCCGCTGTAAACGAGATTAAAGCCCCATGCCCTTCCAAAGCTCTCGCAGGTTTGCTTTTCCGAGAGCAGAAAGCCCGGATTGTGCCTGTTTGACGACGAGCCGGTGGTCGATGAGTTTACATACATACCGTACTCGACGGGGCGGATGTGCCGGTGCGCTTCCTTTATCCAGCCGCCGTCAAAGCTGTGCATGAGAAAGCCTCGGTCGGGCAGGTCGATGCTCATGCTCATGACACGCCGCAGGGAGAGCTCACCCTCGCAGCCGTTTTTTATGACGCAGCGGCGAGTTATCACGTTTGAGGCGGGAAACACAGTGTAGTACAGCGTGAGAAAGACCGCTCTGTCACGCTCACGCATGCGGATAATAAGCGTCTGCGCGGCGCTTTCATCGTCATAGGCCGATGGCAGGCTCTGCATGGGAACGCAGCCGGAGACTATCTCGTGATCTTCGTACAGGAAGTCCGAGGAAAAGCTGCCGTCGGGCATTTTTGCCTCTATCGGTGTCTGGCGATAGTCTCCCCTGCCGACACCCGACCACTCAAGGCAGAGATCATCAAGGCAGTAGTTATCGTCGGAGGTATCGTACATGACACTGCTGCCGAGCTGGATATCGTGCTTTACGCTGAGAGCCTCCGCGTCGGAGGCGTACACCCTTTCGCCGTAATGGATATGCTCAAGATGCTTGAATTTCGTAATGCGGAATATATAGCTCGTGCTGTCGGTGTCCAGCGCGAAAACGCCTCTGTCGTATGTAATGCTCACCGTATCACCCCTTAATTTCAATACCAAAACTATACCATAGATGCCCTGCCCTTACAAGTCATTGCTTTCGCTGTCCGGCGCTTTGCGCATACGGGCAACGAGCCTGCGCACGAGCGTTATGAGTCCCGATGTTGCCAGCACAAGTCCTATCGGCAGCAGCGCCGCCAGAATTATCATTTTCACCTTATCACCGCCTCAAATTCAGTCTTTGCAGGCGGCGCGTAAAAAATCCTAATAATTATTGCCATTGCAGTGCATTGATGATAGAATAGATAGGATTTTAAAATGCGAGGTACTGCAAATGCTTTCAGTCAACGATCTTTCGATAAATTTCGGCGGAAACGTGCTGTTTTCGCGTGTTGATCTGCAATTTACGCCGGGCAACTGCTACGGCATAATAGGTGCCAACGGCGCGGGCAAATCAACATTCATAAAAATTCTCTCGGGTGAGCTCGAGCCCTCGACCGGCAGCGTGACCATCGCCGCGAAAAAGCGCATGTCGGTGCTCAAGCAGAACCAGAACATGTATGACGACTACTCCGTCATGGACACCGTTATCATGGGCAATCAGCGGCTTTACGACTGCGGCAAGGAGAAGGACGCGATATACGACAAGCCCGATTTCGACGATGCCGACGGCATACGCGCAGCGGAGCTCGAGGAGGAATTTGCCGAGCTCGGCGGCTGGGAGGCCGAGTCTGATGCCAGCCGCATTCTTCAGGGGCTTGGCGTTGCGCCGAGCTTCCACGACACGATGATGCGCGATATGGACCCGCGCCTGAAGGTCAAGGTTCTGCTCGCTCAGGCGCTGTTCGGCTCGCCCGATATCATTCTGCTCGACGAGCCGACCAACAACCTCGACCTTGCAAGCGTCGTGTGGCTCGAGGACTTCCTCATGGACTATGAGGGCACTGTGCTCGTCGTTTCGCATGACCGCTATTTCCTCAACAACGTCTGCACGCACATCGTTGATATCGACTACGGCAAGATAAAGATGTACGTCGGCAACTACGACTTCTGGTACGAGTCCAGCCAGCTCATGCAGAAGCTCATAAAGGATCAGAACAAGAAGGCCGAGCAGAAGATAGCCGAGCTGCAGGGCTTTATTGCAAGATTCTCTGCAAACAAGTCAAAGTCCCGTCAGGCCACGAGCCGCAGGAAGCTGCTTGATAAGCTCACGGTCGAGGAGATGCCCGCCTCGGGCAGGCGCTACCCCTGGGTCGGCTTCAA
The DNA here is from genome assembly GCA_963608145.1 of Bacteroidaceae bacterium. GTDB lineage: Bacteria > Bacillota > Clostridia > Oscillospirales > Oscillospiraceae > F23-B02. The sequence continues at coordinate 4,581 of CAVDFD010000088.1, forward strand.
GGCAGACCGCGAGCCCGGCAAGGACAGGCTGTTCGTCACCGAGGTCAGCAAGACCGTTGACGGCGTAAAGCTTTTGAACAACATAAGCTTCATCGTCGGCAAGGAGGACAAGATAGCTATAATCGGCAAGAATGAGCTTGCCGTTACGATGCTGTTCAAGATCCTCATGGGCGAGGAGGAGCCCGACTCCGGCACGGTCAAGTGGGGCGCATCGACCACGCAGGCCTACTTCCCCAAGGATCACAACTCCTACTTTGAAAACTGCGACTATGACCTCATGGACTGGATGCGCCAGTTTTCCGAGGATAAGCGCGAGAGCTACCTGCGCACCTTCCTCGGACGCATGCTCTTTTCCGGCGACGACGTGTATAAGCCGGTAAAGGTCCTCTCCGGCGGTGAGAAGGTCAGATGCATGATAAGCAAGATGATGCTCACGGGCGCGAACATCCTCGTTCTCGACCAGCCGACGAACCATCTTGACCTTGAAAGCATCGCGGCCCTGAACAACGGCCTTGAGGCGTTCAAGTACAACATCATCTTCTCCAGCCACGACCACCAGCTCACGCAGACCGTAGCAAACCGCATAATAGAGATCACCGACGACGGCATCATCGACCGCATGTGCTCCTTCGACGAGTACATGAACCTCACCGGCGGCACGATACCCGAAAGATAGCAGATAAGTTAAATCGCCCGACCGTTGTTTAACGGTCGGGCGATAATTTCATATTCGCTTATTTCATCAGAGCTGGGGGCCTGCTGCGACGAGCGCCTTGCCTGCCTCGTTTCCTTCGTACTTTGCGAAGTTCTTTATGAAGCGGCCTGCAAGATCCTTGGCCTTGCTTTCCCACTCGGACGGGTCGGCATAGGTGTCACGCGGGTCGAGGATGCCGGTGTCAACGCCTTCGAGAACCGTGGGTACCTCAAGATTGAAGTAGGGTATGGTCTTCGTGGGGGCGTTCAGGATAGCGCCGCCGAGTATTGCGTCGATGATGCCGCGGGTGTCCTTGATGGAGATACGCTTGCCGCTGCCGTTCCAGCCGGTGTTGACGAGGTATGCCTTTGCACCGCTCAGCTCCATTTTCTTTACGAGCTCCTCTGCGTACTTGGTCGGATGCAGCTCGAGGAATGCCTGACCGAAGCAGGCCGAGAAGGTCGGAGTGGGCTCGGTTATGCCGCGCTCTGTGCCGGCAAGCTTTGCCGTAAAGCCGGACAGGAAGTAATACTTGGTCTGCTCGGGGGTGAGGACAGAAACGGGAGGCAGAACGCCGAAGGCATCGGCGGACAGGAAGATGACGTTCTTTGCTGCCGGAGCCGCGCTCACAGGGCGGACGATGTTCTTTATATGGTCGATGGGATAGGACACGCGGGTGTTCTCGGTGACGGACTTGTCGTTGAAGTCTATCTTGCCCTCGGCATCGACAGTCACGTTTTCAAGCAGAGCGTTGCGCTTTATTGCATTGTAGATATCGGGCTCGGATTCCTTGTCGAGGTTTATGACCTTCGCGTAGCAGCCGCCCTCAAAGTTAAAGACACCGTTGTCGTCCCAGCCGTGCTCGTCGTCGCCGATGAGAAGGCGCTTGGGGTCGGTGGAAAGGGTGGTCTTGCCGGTGCCGGACAGTCCGAAGAAGATGGCGGTGTTCTCGCCGTTAAGGTCGGTGTTTGCCGAGCAGTGCATTGCGGCAATGCCCTTGAGCGGCAGGTAGTAGTTCATCATGCTGAACATGCCCTTCTTCATCTCGCCGCCGTACCAGGTGTTGATGATGACCTGCTCGCGGCTGGTGATGTTGAAAACAACTGCCGTCTCGGAGTTGAGTCCCAGCTCCTTATAGTTTTCTACCTTTGCCTTGGATGCGTTGTAAACAACGAAGTCGGGCTCGAAGCTTTCCAGCTCCTCGGCACTCGGACGGATGAACATGTTGGTAACGAAGTGCGCCTGCCATGCGACCTCCATGATGAAGCGGATGGCCATGCGCGTGTCCTTGTTTGCGCCGCAGAAGGCATCGACGACGTAAAGCTTCTTTCCGCACAGCTCCTTGACGGCGATGTCCTTGACAGCCTTCCACGTCTCCTCGGAGGCGGGATGGTTATCGTTTTTATACTCGTCGCTCGTCCACCACACGGTGTCCCTGCTGTTGTCATCAACGACGATAAATTTATCCTTGGGTGAACGGCCGGTGTAAATGCCGGTCATAACGTTTACCGCGTCAAGCTCGGTGAGCACGCCCTTGTCATATCCCTCAAGATCAGGCTGCATCTCGTCCTCAAAAAGCTTTTCGTAAGACGGGTTGCGGATGATCTCCACTGCATCGGTGATGCCGTATTTAGTCAGATCAATGTTCATTTCGATAACCTCACTTGTAAAAAATTTGCTGAGTAATTCGCTTGTTCATATAGGCTATAATATGATATTATATATTTGACCGGCCTAAAGGTCAATAATTATATTATCAGCAAAAAGCAAAAAGATTTAAAAGGAACAGTGAGCCATGACAAAAATATTATTCGTCTGCCACGGCAATATATGCCGCAGTCCGATGGCGGAATATTTCATGAAGGAGCTCGTGCGGCGCGAGGGACTTGAGGATCAGTTTTATATTGCCTCGGCAGCTACGAGCCGCGAGGAGATAGGAAACGATGTGTACCCGCCGGCGCGGAAAAAGCTCGCCGAGCACTCGATCCCCTGCCCCGAGCGCGCCGCCCGACAGCTGACACGGGCGGATTTTGACGAGTACGACCTCATCATCGGCATGGATGAGGAAAACCTGTACAACATGCGGCGCATATGCGGCAGCGCAGACAGCTCGAAGATACATCTGCTCATGGATTTCACCGATCGCCGCGGCGA
>CAVDFD010000089.1:0-7361 GCA_963608145.1 Bacteroidaceae bacterium
AATGCGCCTCTGAAGAATCTTTTTCCTCGATGAGAGGGAGGAACTCCTTATAGCGCGTATCGTAGGCGCAGCCGTACTCGGCGCAGTCGGCGAACTTTGCAACTGCCCGCGTCGAGCGGTCGATCGGCTGGAGCGTACCCGCACCGGCAACACAGCCGCCGGGGCAGGCCATGCCCTCGAGCAGGTAGCCGTCGTACTTGCCGTCACGAGCCATCATCAGCAGCTTGCGGCACTCGTGCAGGCCGGTGGCCTTTGCGATCTTCACATCACGCGTCGGGTCGATAGACTTTATGGCGTTTACGACCGCCTGCGCAACGCCGCCGGAGACGGCGAACTTGCGTGCGTCCGTGCCCGCCTGCGAGAGCAGCTGCGGCTCGTCGGCATCAAGCGCCGTTTTATCAACGCCGCGAGCCTCGAGCATGCCGAGGACCTCCTCAAAGGTCAGAACGAAATCAACGTCGCTGCGCACAGTGCGGCGGCTGGCCTCGAGCTTTTTCGCGTCGCAGGGGCCGACGAAAACGACCTTGCAGCCGGGGTGAGTTTTCTTTACAAAGCGTGCAGTGAGCACCATAGGCGTCATCGCAACGGATATATTCCCCGCCATATCGGGGAACATTTTCTTGACCATGTCGCTCCACGAGGGGCAGCAGGAGGTTACCATGAAGCGGTGCTTGGACGGGACCTCCTCGAGAAAGTCGGCAGCCTCTTCGATGACACAGAGATCCGCACCGATAGCGGCCTCGTACACATCGGCAAAGCCGAGGCGCTTGAACGCCGGTATGATCTTCTCCGGAGGTATGTCCGCACCGAACTGACCTACAAAGGCCGGAGCGAGCACGACGTAGACGGGAGTGCCGCTCTTTATCGCCATGACGGTCTGGAATATCTGGCTCTTATCGCTTATCGCGCCGAAGGGACAGTTGACAAGGCACTGACCGCAGGAGGTGCATTTATTGTAATCTATCTCCGCACGTCCAAGCTCATCGCGCCCGATGGCGGCAATACCGCAGGCCTTTTTGCAGGGACGCTCCTGACGTATGATCGCAGAGAAGGAGCAGGCATCCATGCATCTTCCGCAGCGGATGCACTTATCGGTGTCCACATGAGCGTGTCCGTTGACCTTGCTGATGGCTTTCTTGGGGCATATCTCTATGCAGGGGTGCTCAAGGCAGCCCTGACAGCCGTTCGTGACCTTGATAAGGTTATCGGGGCAGCGGTTGCAGGCGAATTTCACGACGTTTATGAGGGGCGGCTCGTAGTATTTTTCGGCTATGACCGATTCCTCAACGCTGTCGGAAATATTATTGTGCACACCCAGCTTGCGCATGGACAGACCCATGGCAAGGCGCAGCCTCTCGCCCACAATGGCGCGCTCTATCAGCAGATTATTGCGGTAAGGCCCGATCTCGTCAGGGTCACCCGGACATATCTTGTACGGCAGCTCCTCAAGCCTTTGTCCATAGTCGCCGCCGTCGTATGCCAGACGTGCTATCTCCGTGAAAACCTCGTGCCTTATTCGTGTTTTGCCGGTCTGCATTCCTCTCATAGGTTCTATCCTCCGTGTGAGTACTTTATGCCAACAATAATTATATAAGCGCCGTAAGCCTTGTCAAGAAACAAACTCGCTTTTTTACGGGAACTTAACCTTAAAATACTACAGTATAATTAAGGCAGGTATTAAAAATTTTAATACCTGCCTTGTGCTGCTCATTTATTATACTCTTTTATGATTTCCTCGACCTCGTCGGGCACCTGCTCCGGCTTGGGTCTGCGGGCCGGAGCTTCGAGCGTCGGCTCCGGTATCGTATCGTCCTGACCGGCCTCAATGACCGTGTCCTCCTCGTCCGCCTTGAGCTCCGGCTCGGGCTCGGGCTCAGCCGGTGTCTCGGGCTCTGCGGGAAGCTCTTCCTTTGCACAGCGGTTTTTCACGATCAGCCAGCCGTACATCAGCAGCATGCCCGCCGTTGCGAGGATGATAAGCTCAAGCCCCATATACCGGCTGTCGGAAAGCGTGGTCATGCACATGAACGCGGCAAAAAGGCTCAGATAGCAGGCCTTCTGCGGCTCGGGCCGGTCAAAGGCATAGCCTGCGACATATAACAGCGCAATGATGACGCAGCAGATGCTTATGACCTCGATCGCAAACATCCACACGTTGGGATTGCTGGCGTTTACCCTGTAGCTTGCGATGAGCCATACGCAGTACATGAGAATGGGGAAGGTCATGAAAATGCTCACGAGGCCGGGCGAGTAGTGATTGCGCGAGGCGCTGCATATAAGCGGGAAGCTCAGCCCGCTGAGCATTGCCAGCACCGCAATGATCACATACATTGTACGAAGGCTGTCGAGCGCGGAGTTGACTATCGTCATAATTCCGCCGAGCACGGCAATGGCCGCGATCACCCACGCAAATATGATGTATACAAGCGACAGACCGCGCAGCGCCTCGCTCATGCCGGTCGGGAACACAGTTTCCTCATCCGTCAGCTTCTTTGTACGCAGCCAGAGCACGACCGCTGCGGCAATGATGATAGCCGGAAGCAGAATGTTGAGGATGCTGGGGTTTATAAGCCCCGTCTCGGAGTCGCGTGCGACCTGCATCTGAAGCCAGCGGAAGAACGCGCCGAACGCGCCGAGTGCGCAGACATAGCACAGCGTGATGAGCGCATCGTTGGCCTTGTTGTTGTTTTTAAGCATAATATCAATCCTGTACGAATAATTTTGTATCAATTAATATTATACTTTTTTAGCTTAACAGTCAAGATGAAAGGTTGCTGCCAAATGAAAAGAATACTCTGCGCCGCGCTTTTCATGACGCTCGTCGTCGTGAGCCTGCCGCGGCTGCTTCCCATTCAAGCCGATGTGCCGCTTCAAAGCTCTGCGCCGGACAAGACCGCCGAAAGGCTCGCCTCGGACAGCGAACGCAGCATACGCCTGCTGACCGGTGAAACGGTCTCGGAGATCAGCGCTTTTGACTATCTCACGGGCGTTGTTGCAGCAGAGATGCCCGTATCGTTCGAGCCGGAGGCGCTGAAGGCACAGGCTGTTGCCGCACGCAGCTATCTTCAGCGCGCCATAGCCGCACCGAAGCATGACGGAGCGGATATCTGCTCCTCGAGCGCCTGCTGTCAGGCGTATCTGAGCCCTGAGCAGCTCAGGGCGAGCTGGGGAGACAAGTACGAGGAGTATGCGGAAAAAATAAGTGCTGCTGTCAGCGCGACCGACGGAGAATACCTCAGTTATGACGGCCAGCCCGCGCTTGCGGCCTTCCACTCGTCGTCTGACGGAGCTACCGAGGATGCCTCCGCCGTGTGGTCGGAGGTGCCCTATCTCATAAGCGTCTCGTCGCCGGAAACGGAGGAGAGCGTCCCTGATCTTACGAGCCGCGTCGTATGCTCCGAGCTCGATTTCCGCGACACAATACTCTATCTAAAGCCCGAGGCTGATATGACCGGCGATGCCTCAGGCTGGGTCGGCCAGATCGAGCGCAGCAGCTCAGGCCGCGTCGCGTCAGTCCTTGTCGGCGGAGCTTCGTTCACCGGCAGCGAGCTGCGCACCCTGTTTTCTCTGCGCTCGACCGATTTTGAGCTTGAGCACACAGGCGGCAATTTCATTTTCACCGTCCACGGCTACGGGCACGGTGTGGGCATGAGTCAGTACGGCGCGAACACCATGGCCGCGGACGGCGCTGATTACCGAGATATCCTCTCCCACTACTACCCGGGCACTTTTTTGGCGGCGCATTGAGGCACCTACGGATACGCATATTGAGGTGTCCCGACCAGAGAATGCCGGTAAAATTTGCACCGCACCTGTGGGGAGCGAAACGCCGTAGTTTTCTCCCGTGTTTCGATACCGTGCTGGCGCAATATACATATAGGTACAACCTCAACACGCCACTGAAAAACGCGAAACGCCGTGGTTTCCACCAATGTTTCGATACCGTGCACCCGTAATAAATGTATAGGTACAGCCTTAATGCGCTACTAAAAGAGGCTGGAGCTGTTTGCCTGAGAGAGCTGCTTCGAGGGTCTTATCTATGAGGGAGAAGTCAGAGGCTGCGGAAAAGGGCTTTTTGACGGGATCGTCCTGCCGAAAGGGCACGAAATAGACATTTTTGCGGTTTAAAAGCCCTGCTATGTTCGGTGCCGAGCCGGAGAGCGCATCGTTTGTCGAGAACGCAATGACGAGCGGCTTTGAGTTGCGCAGATGCGCCTTGGCTGCCATTGTGACGGCAGTGTCCGTTATGCCGTGATTGAGCTTTGCCATGGTATTTCCGGTGCAGGGTGCGATTATGAGCGCCTCCATGGGCTTTGCCGGCCCAAGGGGCTCTGCCTCGGCGATGGAGCAGACCGGCCTTGCGCCGCACAGTGCTTCAAGGCGTGCAGCGAAGTCTGCGCAGGCGCCGAAGCGCGTGTCTGTCGCGGCGGCAGTCTCGCTCATGATCGGTACAAGCTCGTATTTATCCGCAAGGTGCGCAAGCTGCGCAAACAGCTTATCATATGTGCAGTAAGAGCCGCATAGGGCAATGCCTACCCGTGGCTTAGTCATGATACCACTCCTTTTAATATGTCCAAAACTGCCTCGTGAACGGCTCGCGCCGCGCTCTCCGGCGCATAGCGTCCGGGAAGACTGCGCAGAATGCTCAGCTCAGGGCCGCAGTCCTCTGCGCAGACTGCCCCAAGTCCGCCGGGCGCGGATGCAAGCTCCAGCAAGATGCAGCTGTCCCTGAACGCCCTCAGATCGGCGATAACCGGCGCGGGCGCGGTGTTGATGACGGCATCGAAGCTGCCGAGCAGCTCTGACGGACAGTCTGGCGCTATGGACGCGCAGCCGAGCTCACGCGCCAGAGCCCTCGCCTCGGAGTTTTGCGACATGAGATACAGCGCAGGGCACAGCGCACGCAGCTTGTTTATCAGAAGCTTGCCTATCCTGCCCCAGCCGACGACAAGGATGCGCATATCGCACAGCGCGGTCTTTGTCTTTTTCATCAGCTCGCTCACCGCGCCCTCGGCGGTTATGGCGGCATTTCGGGCGGTGAAGTCGGAGCTGCGCATATAGTCGTACGCCTCCATGCCGCGCTGCGCGGCTGCGGCTCTTATCCCGGCACTCAGAGCGCCTCCTATCAACACAGCACCGCTGCCCGTACAGTCGAGTATGCGCTCGATGCGGCAGGGCTGAACTCCGAACGGCGCGTTTAAAAAGCCCTGCGCATCCTCGGCGGGAACGGGGAGTATCACGGCCTCGGCCTCAACCGGTACGGTCGTGCTATGGCAGCCTGAGGGCAGCTCGGCTCTGTCAAGGCCAAAGCACGCGACCTCGTGACCGTCCTCCTGCAGCAGCTGCGCCAGATACACGCTGCGCTCATCACCGCCGCAAACAAGTATTTTCATCTCATCACCTCCTGTAATGCCATAATATGCGTTGCATAAAATTCGGTGAGATGATAAAATGAAAAAAATATGTGCTTAAAGAGGTGCTGTATGAGCAGAGCTGACGAGATATTTATAGCAAACTGCCGTGACATACTGGAAAACGGCGTGTGGGACACCGACCGTGAGGTACGTCCGCGCTGGGAGGACGGCGCTCCGGCGCATACGGTCAAGAAGTTCGGCATCGTAAACCGCTACGACCTTTCCGAGGAGTTCCCGATACTGACCATACGCAGAACGTTTCTGAAGTCTGCCATCGACGAGCTTTTGTGGATATGGCAGGCAAAGAGCAGCAACGTAAACGAGCTGCGCACCCGTGTCTGGGATGCGTGGGCGGATGAGACGGGCTCGATCGGCAAGGCCTACGGCTATCAGCTCGGCATAAAGCATCATTACCCCGAGGGCGATATGGATCAGGTGGACAGGGTGATCTGGGACCTAAAGCACAACCCCGCCTCGCGCCGGATAATGACCAATATCTATAACCACGCCGATCTGAGCGAGATGGCGCTGTATCCCTGCGCGTATTCCATGACCTTCAACGTCAGCGGCAATACGCTCAACGCCATACTCAACCAGCGCTCACAGGATATGCTTGCGGCGAATAACTGGAACGTCGTGCAGTATGCCGTGCTCACGCATATGTTTGCGCAGGTAGCGGGACTCAAGGCCGGTGAGCTTGTGCACGTCATTGCCGACGCGCATATCTATGACCGCCACGTTCCGGCCATCGAGGAGATCATCGCAAATCCCCCCAAGGCCGCGCCGAAATTCATCATCGACCCGTCGGTGGACGACTTTTATAAATTTACACGCGACAGCTTCAGGCTCGAGGGCTACGAATATTCCGAGTTCAAGTCCAAGATCCCCGTCGCCGTCTGAAAGGAAGGAACATGGACGCAATAGTCGCCGTCTATTCCGATTGGGGGATAGGCGCAAACGGCACTCAGCCAGTCGTTCTGAAGGCCGACAGACAGCATTTTGTCGAGCTCACACGCGGCAGAACGGTCATTGCAGGCCGCCGTACCCTTGCCGATTTTCCGGCCGGACGACCGCTCAAGGGGCGCAGGAACATCATACTCACGCGGCAGGATATAAGCATTGACGGAGCGGAGATAGCTCACAGCGCCGAGGAAGCCGCCGCAATGTGCGCAGGCGACGCGATGGTGCTCGGCGGCCAGAGCGTTTTCCATGATATGATGCCGTATATCGACCGCGTTTTCGTCACAAAAATAAACAGCTGCCCATATTCGGACAGCTTTTTTGAAAACCTCGACGCGGCGGACGGCTGGCGCATTGAAAGCCGGAGCGAGGCTCTGCGCGAGGGAGATATTGAATACAGCTTTGTTTGCTACGAAAGGATAAAGCCATGAAAAAGAGACTTACCGCACTCATGCTGCTCATGCTGATGCTGCTTGCCGCCTGCGGCGAGGATACGCCGGCGGAAACGCCCGCGCCCTCGGCAGTGATCCTCTCAAAGGGTGACAATTACGTCATAACGGAGGAGCACAGCAGCGGAGTCACCAAGTACTGCTACACGATAACGGACAACGACGGAAACGAGATAGAAAGCGCCATCTGCTCAAAACAGCCGCACGCCTCGCTTATAAACGATAAGCTTCTCGGGGTGAGGTTCTACGTCAACGACAAGACCTTCTGCCGCTATTACGATCTTGAAAACAGCCGCGCCTCCGAGTCATTCTTCAACGCCTTCTGGGACGACGGCAAGCTCGTCGCCTACCACGATTACAATAACGGCCACCGTATGATGGTGCGTGATATATTCGACGAAAACGGCTATTATTACGAGCTTACTCTCGACATTCAGTCGCTGTCGATAAGCGTCATCTCCTGCGAGCAGGACGAGGAAACGGGCGAGCTGACCGTAACATACAGCTACGGCGACAACAGCACGGAGTACACGGCAAC
>CAVDFD010000090.1:0-7357 GCA_963608145.1 Bacteroidaceae bacterium
AAATTAAGGAGTGATAGTATCAGAAAGTCAGTCAATTTTGAAAGCAATCGCACGGCGATAGTCGAGAAAACGCGGGAGGCGGCGGTGTCGGTGCTGCCGATAGTGGCCATCGTCATCGTGCTGTGCCTGTTCGTCATGCCGATGCAGGCGGATCTGCTCCTGTGCTTTCTCATCGGCGCACTGCTGATCGTTCTGGGCATGGGGCTGTTCTCGCTGGGCGCGGAGCAGGCCATGATGCCCATCGGTACAAAGATAGGCACGGCGCTCACGAAGACAAAGAACCTGCCGCTCATTCTGGGAGTGAGCTTTCTGCTCGGCTTTGCGATAACCGTTGCCGAGCCCGACCTTCAGGTGCTTGCGCAGACCGTTCCGCACATAAAAAACAGCGTGCTGCTCATCACCGTCGGTGTGGGCGTGGGCTTCTTCATGACGGTGTGCATGATGCGCATCCTCAGCGGCGCAAGCCTCAGGTGGCTGCTCATCGGCTGCTATGCGCTCATTTTTGCGCTGGCGGCGTTCACCGACCGCAACTTCCTCAGCATAGCCTTTGACTCCGGCGGCGTTACGACGGGGCCGATGACCGTGCCGTTTATTCTCGCCATGGGACTGGGCGTTTCGATGATACGAAGCGACCGCGCAGCAGAGGCCGACAGCTTCGGTCTTGTCGCGCTATGCTCGGTCGGGCCTATCCTGTCGGTGCTCATACTCGGATTTTTCTACAACGACAGCGAGGCGATAGCCGGAATAAGCGCCGCCGCCTTTGCCGACACGAGGGAGATAGGCTCGGCCTTCCTCTCCGCGATACCGGCGTACATGGGCGAGATGGCCGTCGCGCTGCTGCCGATAGTCGTGATATTTCTCATCTTCCAGTTCTGCCTGCTGCGTCTGCACGGCAGACCGCTTGCAAAGATACTCATCGGCATCGTCTACACCTACATCGGCCTTGTGCTGTTTCTGACCGGCGTGAACGTCGGCTTCTCGACCCTCGGCGCATCTCTCGGCGCGGCGCTTGCCGAAAGCAGCGCAAGCTGGCTGCTCATACCGCTGTCGATGCTGCTGGGCTGGTTCATCATCTCCGCCGAGCCCGCCGTCGGCGTTCTCGAAAAGCAGATCGAGCAGGTCAGCGCGGGCGCAATACCCGGCAAGGCGATAAAGCTCAGCCTCTCGGTCGCCATTGCGCTTGCGATGGGGCTTGCGATGCTGCGCGTCGTGACGGGCATCAGCATAATGTGGTTCCTCGTTCCCGGCTACGCGATAGCGCTCGGCCTGTCGTTTTTCGTGCCGGATATCTACACGGCGATAGCCTTCGACTCCGGCGGCGTTGCCTCGGGTCCCATGACGGCGACGTTCATGCTGCAATTCATGATGGGCGCGTCGATCGCCCTCGGCGGCAATGTGCTCAGCGATGCCTTCGGCGTTGTCGCAATGGTCGCAATGATGCCGCTGCTGTCGATCCAGGTCGTCGGCGTTATGTTTGAAAAGCGTGCAAAGCTCGTCGAGAGGGCCGAGGAGGTCTACGGCGACTTCGAGATCATCGAGCTGTGGGAGGATGCCGTATGAACTATGTCATTTCAATAATCAACCCCGAGGCGCTCGATACGCTGTGCGGCATCTGCGCCGAGCTGAAGCTGCCGATGACGGTGGTCATGCACGGGCGCGGTACGGCGGTGCAGAGCATGATGGATCTGCTCGGCATCGAGTCAAAAGAAAAGCGCGTGGTTCTGACCGTCGCGGATGCCGACAAGACCCGCGAGCTGATAAACGTCCAGCGGCGCAGGCTGCATCTCGGCGTTCCCGGGCACGGCATAGTCATTGCGGTGCCGGTAAAAAGCATTGGAGGAGGAAAGGCCTTGGCATATCTTAATCAGGACAGCAAAAACATAAAGCAGGCTTCGCCCTCGGGCTTCGCCTATGAACTCATCGTCGCAATAAGCAACGAGGGCTGCACAGATATGGTCATGAATGCTGCCCGCGCAGCCGGTGCACGCGGCGGTACAACCCTGCACGGCAAGGGCACGGGCGAGAAGGACCCGCGGTTTTACAACATCACCCTCGCCGACGAGAAGGAGGTCGTGCTCATTCTCGCCGCCGCAGCGCAGAAGTCGGAGATCATGGCCTCCATCGTCGCAAAGGCAGGCCCCGACACCGAGGCGGGGACCATCGTTTTCTCCCTGCCGGCCACCGAGGTCGCAGGCTTCGGACTTTTAGAGACGCAATAGCAAAGAATTATTACGGCACCCCGTTTTCAAAGACCGAAAACGGGGTGTTTTAAAAAAACTTGTGAGTTCGTGGCGGCTGTGGTATGATGTAAACAAACTAAGAAAACGTACAATGCATGGGAGAGATATATGAAAGACAGCAGCATCATCGTTATCGGCATTGCCGGCGGCACGGGCAGCGGCAAGACGACGATCACGCGCAAGATCGTGCAGCACTTCGGCGGCAACGTCAGCGTCATCTATCATGACAACTACTATAAGGCACACCACGGTATGAGCTACGAGGAGCGCGCCAAGCTCAACTACGACCACCCCGATGCCTTTGACACCGAGCTTCTGATCGACGATCTGAAAAAGCTGCGGCGCGGCGAGACGATACATTGCCCGACCTATGACTACACTGTCCACGACCGCTCGGAAAAAACCGTGACGGTCAAGCCCTCTCGCGTTATCATCGTCGAGGGACTGCTGATATTCCAGAGCCCCGAGCTGTGCGAGCTGATGGATATCAAGATCTATGTCGATACGGACGCGGACGTGCGCATCCTGCGCAGGATCGTGCGCGATGTGCGTGACCGCGGCAGGAGCCTCGAGAGCGTCGTGAACCAGTATCTGAACACCGTCAAGCCCATGCACGAGCAGTTTGTCGAGCCCTCCAAGCGCAAGGCGGACATCATCATCCCCGAGGGCGGGCACAATCAGGTCGCGCTGGACATGGTGCTCGAGCGTGTGCGGGCACATCTTGCACAGAATTGAGGGCGTGACATGGCAAAGCTTTATTTCAAATACGGCGCGATGGGCTCGTCAAAATCGGCTCAGGCGCTTATAACGCAGTTTAACTATGAGGAGCTGGGCATGAGCGTGTGGCTCATAAAGCCGAGCATCGACACCCGCGACGGAGCGGATATCGTGCGCAGCCGCATAGGACTGAGCCGCTCGGCGGAGATCATAACGCCCGAGCAGAGCATAATCGAGGCCTACGAGAAGGCCGGACGGCACGACGTGATAATAGCGGACGAGGCGCAGTTTTTCACGCCCGAGCAGATCGAGCAGCTGCGTGAGCTGGTAGACGCGGAGGATCTGCCGGTTTTGTGCTTCGGCCTGCGCACCGACTTCCTGACGCACTTTTTCCCCGGCGCACGCAGGCTCATGGAGCTTGCAGACTCCATCACCGAGATAAAGACCGTCTGCGCCTGCGGGCGCAAGGCCACCGTCAATGCCCGCATCGACGGCTCGGGGCGCATCATAACTCAGGGCGATCAGGTGTTCCTCGGCGGCAACGACAGCTACGTTGCCATGTGCCACAAATGCTGGACGGATAAGATAAAGCAGCAGGAAAAATAACAGAAAATGAAAAAACCGACAGAGCAACAGCTCTGCCGGTTTTTTGTTAACATTATCGCTGTCCCTTTTCGTAGGGGATGCCCTCCGCCTTGGGAGCGCGGGAGCTCTTGGAGGTCAGTGCGAGAACGATAAGCGAGATGATGTACGGCATCATCTTGTATATCGAGCCCGACAGCTGTAGACTCAGCAGGAAATCGAAGCCCGAATACACGCTCGCCAGAGCGCGGAACAGGCCGAACAGCAGCGCCGCGAGCGCTATGCGGTGCGGCTTCCACTGGCCGAAGATCATGACCGCCAGAGCGAGGAAGCCGAAGCCCGAAACGCCTGCTTCAAACTGCCATTCGCTTGCGCCGGCAATGATGTACATGATGCCGCCCAGACCGCCGAGCACGCCCGAGATGAGCACGCCCGACCAGCGCATTTTGTACACGTTGATGCCGACTGAGTCCGCCGCCTGAGGATGCTCGCCGCAGGCCATCAAACGCAGTCCGAAGCGGGTCTTGTACAGGATGATGTAGGCCGCGATGAGCAGAACGAGTGCGACGAGCATCATCCAGTTGAAGGTGAAGTCGCCGAACTTGACGAGGAAGGCCTCCTTCTGCGAGATGTACTGCACGGTGGAGGAGACGTTGTCGGGGCTTTCGGCAGTGTTGATGGCCTTTACGATGACCGTCGCTGCCGCAAGACCGAGAAGGTTCAGCGCCGTGCCGACGATAGTCTGGTCGGCCTTGAAGTTTATGCACGCAACGGCAAGCAGCGTCGAGAACACAAGTCCCGCGGCAGCCGAGGCGAGGATGGTGAGGATGACGATGACCGCCGGAGACGAACCGGCAAGGTACTTCATCGTCAGCGCTCCGCCGAGAGCGCCCACTACCATGATGCCCTCAAGTCCGAGGTTTATTACGCCCGAATGCTCCGAGAAGCAGCCGCCGAGGGCGACGAGGATCAAAACGGAAGCATAAAGAATGGTGTACTGGATAAGTAATGACATTACTCCTTGCCTCCCTTCTGTGCAGCGGCCTGAGCCGCAGCCTTTGCCTTTTCCTCACGCTTTGCGGCGATGTTGTTCATGACAAGCTTCATGAACAGGACGAAGCCGCACAGGTAAATGATGATAGAGGAGATGAGGTCGGATATCTGGGTGCAGTACAGGCTCTTGTCGAGGTACGCGCCGCCGACCGTTATGTGCTGGATAAAGTAGGACGAGAATATCGCGCCGATGGGGTTGAGGCCGCCGAGGAAGGCCGCCGCAATGCCGTTGAAGCCCATTGCGGGGACGGAGGACTGGCCGCAGGACCACTGCTCGAAGCCCGTCAGATAGAAAAGTCCCGCGCCGAGACCGGCGAGAGCGCCGCCGATGAGCAGCGTCAGAATGGTGTTGCGCTTTTCGGCCATGCCGCAGTATTTCGCCGCGTTCTTGTTAAAGCCCGTCGCCTTGAGCTCATAGCCGAATTTGGTCTTTTCCATCACGATATATACGAGCACCGCGATGATGATCGAGATGGGGATTGCTATCGTGACGTACTGGTTATTTGAAAACAGGGTGTCCAGCCCGAGCGTCGGCAGAATCGACTGGGGGCTTATGTTTTCGATATGCTCGGTGTAGGGGCTCGTGCTCTCCTTGACGTTTGTCAGCAGATCGTTCATTGCGTAAAGGGTTATCCAGTTGAGCATGATGCCCGAGATGACCTCGTTTACGTTGCAGTAGCTCTTGAGAACGCCGGACACCGTGCCGAGCACCGCGCCTGCCGCCGCTGCGATGAGAAGGCAGACCCACCACGGAAGCTGCCATGCAAGAGCCGCGTATATCGCCATGCCCGCGCCGAAGGCGTACTGACCGGCAGCGCCTATGTTGAACAGGCCGACCTTATACGCGAACAGGATAGACAGCGAGCACATGATCAGCGGCGCGGTCTTGACGAGCGTGCTGCCGAAATATTTGAGCGCTACCACGCCGTTGGGGTAGTTGAAGAAGTTCTTCACCAGCGCTTTTATCGCCTCTCCCGCGCCCGCCGGATTTATGAACAGCAGGACTATATAGCCTATAAGCAGGCCGAGCAGGATGCAGATTATCGACGCGATGAACGACTGCACGCCGTTGTTTTTAAGAAGCGAGCTTTTTTGCTTATTCATGGCCTGCTCCTTTCTTCGCGCCGGCCATGTACAGGCCGAGCTCCTCAACGGTAGTCTTCTTCGGGTCGAGCTCGCCGACGATTTCGCCCTCGTATATGACGAGGATGCGGTCGGGCACGCTCATGACCTCGTCGAGCTCAAGCGATACCAGAAGCACCGCACGACCCGAGTCGCGGACCTTTACAAGCTCCCTGTGAATGTTCTCGATAGCGCCGACATCAAGGCCGCGGGTCGGCTGCACGGCGACGAGGAGCTCCGGCTCCTTGTCTATCTCGCGTGCGACGATGGCCTTCTGCTGGTTGCCGCCGGACATGCTGCGGGCAGTCGTTATCGAGCCCTGACCGGAGCGGACATCGTACTGCTCGATGAGCCTGTCGGAATATTCGCGTATGTTCTTTCTCTTCAAAAAGCCCGCCGGTGACACAAACTGCGGCTCGAAATAGCTCTGGAGCACCATGTTGTATTCAAGCGAGTAGTCCAGCACCAGACCGTGCTTGTGCCTGTCCTCGGGGATGTGGCTCATGCCGTGGGTGTTGCGGTCGCGTATCGAGGCGCGGCTTATGTCCCTGCCGCAGAGCGTGACCTTGCCGCTTTTGAGCGGCTCAAGCCCCGTCAGGCCGTAGACGAGCTCGGTCTGACCGTTGCCGTCGATACCGGCGATGCAGACGATCTCGCCTGCGCGCACCTTGAAGGAAACGTTCTTCACCGCGTCGTTGTGATGCACCCTCGACGCGACGGTCACGTTCTCAACGTCAAGTATCACGTCGCCGGGCGTTGACTCCTTCTTGTGTACCGTGAAGTCAACGTCGCGTCCGACCATCATGCGCGAGAGCTCTTCCTTGCTGGTGTTTTTGATCTCGACCGTGCCGATATACTTGCCCTTGCGCAGAACGGAGCAGCGGTCGGCGACCTCCATGATCTCGTTGAGCTTGTGCGAGATAAACAGGATGCTCTTGCCCTCTCTGGCGAGGTTTTTCATTATCTGCATGAGCTCCTCTATCTCCTGCGGGGTGAGCACCGCCGTGGGCTCGTCGAAAATGAGGATCTCGTTTTCGCGGTAGAGCATTTTGAGGATCTCGGTGCGCTGCTGCATACCGACGGTGATGTCCTCGATAAGCGCGTCGGGCTCGACGCTCAGGCCGTACCTGTCGCTCAGCTCAAGAATTTTCTTTCGCGCAGCGTCCTTGTTGAGGAAGCCCAGCTTTTTCGTCGGCTCGTTGCCGAGGATGATGTTGTCGAGCACCGAGAAGCACTCGACGAGCTTGAAGTGCTGGTGAACCATGCCGATACCGAGGCGGTTTGCGTCGTTGGGGTCTTTTATCCTGACCTCCTTGCCGTCCTTCTTGATAACGCCCTCTTCCGCCTGATACAGGCCGAACAGTACGCTCATCAGGGTGCTCTTACCCGCGCCGTTCTCGCCGAGCAGCGCGTGTATCTCGCCCTTTTTGAGCTGGATGGTGATATCATCGTTGGCGACTATACCCGGAAATCGCTTGGTTATATGCAGCATTTCTATCGCATATGCCTGTTCCAAAACCCGAATCTCCCCTTTCGTGTGTAAAGCCCTTGGCGTTACACGGTGTTAATAATTAATTATACAATAGCAACGGATGCATTGCAATTAAAAATGTCGGAAATGTGAATAAAAAAGGACAGGCGAA
>CAVDFD010000091.1:0-7346 GCA_963608145.1 Bacteroidaceae bacterium
GACGCGGGATATCTCAGGAGCGGCGCGATAATGGGCGTATGCCTTGCGTCGGCATACATCGTTCAGACCTACGGACTTGTGTACACAACGCCCGGAAAGAACGCATTTCTCACCGCGACCTACTGCATCCTCGTTCCGTTCCTTTATTGGGCGATAGCGCGCAAGAAGCCTGACAGGTACAATATCATTGCTGCCCTCGTCTGCCTCATCGGCATGGGCTTTGTCTGCCTCAACGACGATCTGAGCGTCAATATAGGCGACATGCTCACAATATGCTGCGGCCTGTTCTACGGCCTGCACATCATCGTAACAGGGCGCTCCGTGGAAGACCGCGACCCGCTCATTCTCACGATGCTGCAATTTGCCGTCGGCGGTCTTATCTGCCTCGCGGGTGCAGCCGTATTCGAGCCCGTGCCGCATGATATCCCCTCCGACACATGGTGGGGCATAGCGTATATGACCTTCATGTGCACCGGCATGTGCTTCTTCCTGCAAACCATCGGCCAGAAGTACACTCCGCCGTCTCAGGCCGCCGTTATCCTGACGCTCGAATCCGTGTTCGGAACGGCGATATCCGTTATCCTCGGCGAAGAGGTGCTGACCTTCAATATCGCACTCGGCTTCTGCCTCATTTTCTTCGCGGTGCTCACGAGTGAAACAAAACTTAAATTTCTCCGCAGAAACGAATAAAGAACGAAAAAAGCTCCCATGCAGTTCATGAAATCTGCATGGGAGCTTTTGCATATATGAGAGAGATGTTATGCCTTGATTTCGCCCGCTGCGTCCTTTGCGAGCTTCTTCTGAAGCCAATCCTTGCCGTTTGCGAAGCGCTCGACGATGTAGGATACAACGTAGTCGCCGGCTGCGTTTACCATCGTCGCGGGAGGATCGACGAGGTTGCCGATAGCCAGAGCGATGGGGAAGGCGACCGCAAGCTGGTCGGGGAAGAACAGGGTGCACAGCACAAGCTCGCCCGTACCGCCGCCGCCGGGGATGCCGCTCATTGCAACGGAGGAGAACACCGCAACGATGATGGCCAGTATTGCCTGACCGGTGCCGAAGTCCATGCCGAAGATGCCGAACAGGAACGCGACCTTGATGATGGCGCTCATTGCAGAGCCGTCCATGTGCATGGTTGCGCCGAGGGGAATAACGATGTTGGAGACCTCCTTGGAAACGCCGGTCTCCTCGCAGACCTCGAGGTTGGTGGGGATCGTAGCTACCGAGGAGCAGGTGCCGAAGGAGACAGCCGCCGGACGGAACAGGTGCTTCCACATGACCTTCGCGCCGCCCTTGCCGCCGCCGAAGCGGGCATAGATCGGGAAGAAGACGAACATGTAGGCAAAGCACAGAGCGTAGTAGATGATCAGCGTACGGCTGTAGTCGCCGATGAGGTCGGGACCGTAGGTGGCGACGAGATAGGCAAAGAAGCCGAAGAAGCCGATGGGGGCGTAGTAGGTGATGATCTTGACAACGTTCATGAGAACTGCGGTGAGGTTGTCAAGGAACTTTGCTACCATGCTGTCCTTGCCGCCGGTCATCTGAATGCCGAAGCCGAAGAAAATGGCGGCTATGATAAGAGGCAGTATCGCCTTGCGGCTCCACAGCTCGCCGAAGTCGGGCTTGGTGAAGAAGTTGATTATCATATCGGTGATGCTCAGCGTCGAGCCGACCTCGCCCTCAACGACGGTGTAGTCGCCGGTGACGATGGGGATGCAGCGCACGATGACGTACATGATAACAGCTGCTATCGCCGCGGTGACAAGGAAGGTGCAGACGGTGATGCCCATGACCTTGCCGGCACGCTTTGCGCTGGACATGTTCGCTATGGCCGATGCTATCGAGCAGAAAACCATCGGAACGACGACGCAGAACATGAGGTTTATGAAAACCGTTCCTATAGGCTCAAGAACGGTAGCTCCCTTGGATATCACCTCGCCCGATGCGTCTTTGATAACGGGATTGAGTGCGCCGACCACGCAGCCGCCGATGATGCCGGCCAGCATGAAAAGTATAAATCCGTAGGACTTCAGAAATGATGTCTTCTTTGTCATGACTTAGCTCCTTAATAATTTTTTCAAGTTGATTATATTCGCATATATTTGCCAAGTAAATTGATAATAGTGCTTGAAGCATTGCAAAAAGTGCTATATAATCCTGTATGAAAACATTTTGGGAGCATTGCGATGACAGAACGGTATAAATACTCAAACGACGGCTACCTCAATGAGAACTTTCGCCTGTTCCATCTGAAGGACAGCTCAGGGCAGGAAAAGGACTTTCACTTCCATGAGTTTGATAAGCTCGTTATCCTCGTCTCCGGCAGGGTGGACTACACCGTCGAGGGCACGAGCTACAGGCTCGAGCCGTGGGACATTCTCCTTGTGCGCCACCATATGATACACAAGGCGGCGATAGACCTCTCCGTTCCGTATGAGAGGATAATAATATATCTCGACTCTGCTTATGTCGAGCGCTTTGCGCCAGAGGCGGGGCTTATGGACTGCTTTGCGGCGGCTGAAAAGCGGCGCTACTGCCTCATGCGGCCTGATGCGGACAGCGCAGAGCGGCTCAGGGACGCGCTGCGCAGGCTTGAGGATGCCGAGGACGATGAGCTTTTCGGCGCGCAGCTGCTGCGCGGAACGCTGCTGGTTCAGCTGCTGGTTCTGATAAACCGCATCATGCTCAGCGACAACAGCCATGAGGACAGCGCCGGCAGCGGCGGCAGGATAGCCCCCGCGCTGTCGTATATAAACGAAAACCTCACAGCGGAGCTCAGTATCGACGATATGGCCGCCATGTGCTATATGAGCCGCTATCATTTCATGCGCCTTTTCAAGGCTCAGACCGGCTGCACGGTGCATAATTATATAAGACAAAAGCGCCTTGTCCTTGCCGCACGGCTCATCCGAGAGGGGATGAGCGCCTCGGCAGCAGCCGCCGAATGCGGCTTTTCCGACTATTCCGCCTTCCACCGAGCCTTTACGAAAACCTTCAGGGTAAGCCCGGGAAAGATCAAGAGGCAATAATGTTATGTAAACCTTACCCGACAGCGTTCTATCAATTTAACAAATTGGCATAATCGTGCATTTATTAGTCTTGAATTTGACAGATACTTGTGATATTCTATACTAAACAAAAAATACAGTACAGGGGGTATTATTTTATGTTCAGCGCAATAGTTTACAAATCCACGACCGGTTCCTGCAAAAAATACGCGCAGCTCCTCTCGGCACGTCTGCACATTCCTGCGTTCCCTCTCGGCAAGGAGTATGTTCCCGCCGACACGAAAATAATTTTCGTCGGCTGGCTGTTTGCCGGAAAGATCATGGGCTATGACAAGGCTGCAAAGAAGTATGATGTCGGTGCTGTTGTTCAGGTCGGCATGAGCCCCGTTTCCGCAAAGAGCGAGGAGACAGGCCGCAAGAAGAACGCGATAAGCCCCGATGTTCCTCTTTTCACACGTCAGGGCGGCTTTGATATCAACAAGCTGCCGCCGCACTACAGATTTATCATGAAGATAAAGAATAAGGAGATCGCCGCCCGCTTTGAGGGCAAGACGGAGCTCAGCGACGCGCAGAAGGCGACCTTCAAGATGGCATCCACAGGCGTCGGCGAGCCGCCCTGCTGGTGCGTTGACGATATCGTCAAATGGTGCGGTGAGCACTGACAGCGTATTTCATTTATTGGAATGGCGTGAGCCGGACCTCTTATTGAGATAGTGCCATGCGCATTTGCGGCTCTTTTTTCGGATCGTGATACGACGAAGCCCACATCGGAGTATCTGCTTCCCGATTCGGCGGAGGTGACGCGGTGCGTCTGGCAAGCACTGTTTCGGAATTGATGCGGGGGGACTGACGCAGACTGTCCGAAGCGTCATCTGCGAAACCAGACAGCGCACCGGGAACATGATACAGGGAGGAATTGAGCACTCCGCCCGTTAAAGTGCTCAAGGTGCCATTGTAAAAAATAAAGCAGGAGTCGTTGACTCCTGCTTTATTTTTGCTTATAAT
This sequence comes from Bacteroidaceae bacterium, assembly GCA_963608145.1. Taxonomy (GTDB): domain Bacteria; phylum Bacillota; class Clostridia; order Oscillospirales; family Oscillospiraceae; genus F23-B02. The sequence goes on from CAVDFD010000091.1 coordinate 4,014, forward strand.
TGTTTGAAATCAAAATATGGAGACTGAAATGAAAAACATAGACGCAAAGCTTATTGAAGATACAGTTGCACGGCTGTGCATCGAGGCAAACCTCTGCCTGCCGGACGATGTTGTGAGCGCCATCGAGCGTGCGCAAAGCGAGGAGACCTTTGCCGGAGCAAAGCGCATACTCTCGCTTCTGGGCGATAATGTTTCCGTCGCAGCGGAAAAGACGCTGCCCGTGTGTCAGGATACCGGCATGGCCTGCGTGTTTTTAGAGCTCGGTCAGGACGTGCATATTGACGGAGACCTCGAGGAGGCGGTCAATAATGGCGTTCGCCGCGGCTACGGCGAGGGCTATCTGCGCAAGAGCGTTGTGTGCGACCCGCTGCGCAGAGTGAACACAGGCGACAACACTCCGGCGCTTCTGAGCGTAAAGCTCACGCAGGGCGAGCAGCTGCGCATCACCGTCATGCCAAAGGGCTTCGGCAGCGAGAACATGAGCGCTCTGAAAATGCTCAAGCCCGCCGACGGAGTCGAGGGCGTAAAGAGCTTCGTGCTCGAAACGGTCGAGAAGGCGGGAGCAAACCCCTGCCCGCCGATAATCGTCGGAGTAGGCATCGGCGGCAGCTTTGACAAGGCGGCGTATCTTGCAAAGCACGCGCTGCTGCGCCCGCTGGACGAGCCGAATCCCGACGAATACTACGCCGCGCTCGAACGGGAGCTGCTTGAAAAAATAAACGCCCTCGGCATAGGACCGCAGGGCTTCGGCGGAAGGACCACGGCGCTGGCCGTTGCGATAGAGAGCATGCCCACGCATGTAGCCGGTCTGCCGGTAGCGGTAAATATAAGCTGCCACGTTACGCGGCGCAAAAGCGCAAGTCTGTGAGGTGCGATATGGAATACAGAATAAATGCTCCGGCATCGGAGAGCGAGCTTAAAAAGCTCAGAGCGGGGGACAGCGTGCTGCTGTCCGGCACGGTGTACACGGCGCGTGATGCGGCTCACAAGCGCATCTGCGAATGCCTCGACAGAGGCGAAAGGCCGCCGTTTGATCTAAACGGCAGCGCAGTCTACTATGTCGGCCCTACTCCCGAGCACGAGGGCTGCTGTATAGGCTCTGCGGGGCCGACGACCTCCGGCAGAATGGATGCCTATTCTCCGCGCCTGCTCGACGAGGGACTGAAGATAATGATAGGCAAGGGCAGCCGCAGCGCCGAGGTCGTGCAGTCGATGATAAAAAACGGCGCGGTGTATCTGGCGGCGATCGGCGGCGCGGGAGCGCTTATGGCGGCCTCCGTCGAGGAATCTGCGCTCGTGTGCTGGGAGGATCTCGGCTGCGAGGCCGTGCGAAGACTCAGGGTAAAGGATATGCCGCTGACGGTGGCCATCGACAGCGAGGGAAACGATTTGTATAAGCTCGGAAGAGCGCAGTATCTGAAAGAGGTAGAAAAATAATGGATTACGCGAAAGAATCACTCAAAATGCACTATGAGCTCAAGGGCAAGATAGAAATTGCGTCGCGCACCAAGGCAAACGACCGGCAGTCGCTCAGCCTTGCGTACACCCCCGGCGTTGCCGCGCCCTGCCTTGAGATACAGAAGGATGTCAATAAAAGCTACGAGCTGACCCGCCGCTGGAACACCGTCGCCGTCGTCACCGACGGAACGGCAGTCCTCGGTCTGGGCGATATAGGCCCCGAGGCCGGAATGCCGGTCATGGAGGGCAAATGCCTGCTGTTCAAGGAGTTCGGCGGCGTTGATGCCATACCCCTGTGCATCCGCAGCAAGGACGTTGACGAGATCGTCAGCACCGTTGCGCTGCTCGCCGGATCGTTTGGCGGCGTGAACCTTGAGGATATCTCCGCGCCGCGCTGCTTTGAGATAGAGCGAAGGCTCAAGGAGCGCTGCGATATCCCCGTTTTCCACGATGACCAGCACGGAACGGCGGTCATCATGCTCGCAGGTCTTATAAATGCGCTGAAGGTCGTCGGGAAGCGCCTTGAGGATGTTAAGATAGTCACCTCCGGCGCGGGTGCAGCCGGTATCGCGGTGATAAAGCTGCTCATATCCGCCGGTGCGGGAAACGTAGTTATGACCGACCGTACGGGCGCGATATACGCCGGACGCAGCGGCCTTAACCCCGCAAAGCAGGAGATAGCGGAGATAAGCAACCGCGCCTGCGAAAAGGGAAGCCTTGCCGATGTCATAAAGGGTGCCGACGTGTTCATCGGCGTATCCGCCCAGGGAGTGCTCACCGCCGAGATGGTGCAGAGCATGGCCAAGGACGCTGTCGTATTTGCCTGCGCAAACCCCACGCCGGAGATATTCCCCGACGAGGCAAAGCGCGCCGGAGCCGCCGTCGTCAGCACGGGGCGCAGCGACTATCCCAATCAGATAAACAACGTCCTTGCCTTTCCGGGCATATTCCGCGGCGCACTGGATGCCCGCGCCTCGGATATAAACGACGAGATGAAGTTTGCAGCGGCCTATGCTCTTGCCGGTATGGTCAGCGACTCGGAACTCGGCTGCGATAATATACTGCCGCAGGCCTTTGACGAGGGTGTGGGCGAAACGGTTGCCAAGGCCGTCAGGGAAGCGGCTGTAAAAAGCGGCGTTGCGAGAATATGAAAAAGCGTCTTTTGGGCGCGTCGGCGGGGATCATTGCCGTCATTCTTGTGTTCGGCATGGTGAGCTTTCTTCTCACGCCCTATGCGAAGACCTATTCAGCCGAGCACGTTTCGCAGGGGAAAAAGCAGATAGCCCTCACCTTTGACGACGGACCCGGAAAACATACCGCCGAGCTTCTTGACGGGCTGCGCGAGCGCGGTATCAGGGCGAGCTTCTTCCTCATGGGCAGCAAGGTCGAGCGCAGACCCGAGCTTGTAAAAACCATGCACGACGACGGTCATCTCATCGGCTGCCACACATGGTCGCACATAAGCTTTTTTGAGCACACGGATGCTGAGATACAGGAGGAGATAAACCGCACCAATAAGCTTATCGAGAGCATAACGGGGGAGTACCCCAAGTTTCTGCGCCCGCCCTACGGCTACTACACCGGCGCGATGCTCAACAAGATAAACAGCATTGCCGTTCTGTGGTCGGCTTCGCCGCGTGACTGGGTGCATATCGACGAGGAGTATATCTACAGCTGGTTTCTTGAAAATGCCCGTGACGGCGATATTGTTCTGCTGCACGACACCAAGGACGCGACCGTTCCGGCGGTGCTGCGCGCCATAGATACGCTCACCGAGCAGGGCTTTGAGTTTGTCCGCGCAGACGAGCTTCTGTGCCGAAACGGAGATAAGCTCGCCCCCGGCCTTGCCTACCGCTTCTGCCCCTACGGCAGCCG
>CAVDFD010000092.1:0-7273 GCA_963608145.1 Bacteroidaceae bacterium
CCTGCACCTCCCTGTTTTACAAACAGGAGTAAGCGATGACTAACCCCAAGTTTGCGGTGTCCGCCTCGGTGGTGAGATACCTTCTCGCGCTGGATGCCCTCAGGGGCGCGGGCGGGATACGCACGATAGACGTGGCGAGGTATCTGAACATAAAAAAGCCGAGCGCACACACGATGCTCAACAATTTAAAGGACGCAGGGCTTCTGACCAAGGATGAGCTGGGCATAGCGCATCTGACAAGCTACGGCACGGAGCTGACAAGCCAGTACAGGCGCTATTACTGCGCCGTTTCCGAGCTGCTTGCGCGGGTGCTGCCGTCCTCGGCGGATATAAAAAAAGCGGCGTGCGCACTTGTTGCTGAGCTTTCCGAGCAGGTGCTCGAGGAGCTGTGCGCTCAAGGCGGCGCGGAGGGAACACTTAATGTATCTTGAGATAAGAGACCTTCACAAGAGCTTCGGCAGCGGCGATAACCGCTGCGAGGTACTGCGCGGCATAAGCTGCGGCATTGAAAAAGGACATATATGCGTCCTGCTGGGACCCTCGGGCTCCGGCAAATCGACGCTTCTGAATATAATAGGCGGCATTGAAACGGCTGACTCGGGCAGCATAAGCATAGGCGGACAGAAGATCGCCGCGATGAGCCAAAAGCAGCTTTCGCTGTACCGGCGCAGGCATCTCGGCTATGTCTTCCAGTCGTACAACCTCATCCCGAACCTGACGGTGAAGGAAAATGTCGAGGTCGGCGCGTATCTTGCTGAAAAGCCCCTGCCGACGGATGAAATACTCAAGACCCTCGGCCTGTGGGAGCACAGGGACAAGGTGCCCTCGCAGCTCTCGGGTGGTCAGCAGCAGCGCACGGCCATAGGCAGGGCGATAGTCAAAAACCCCGATATACTGCTGTGCGACGAGCCGACGGGCGCTCTGGACTATAAGACCTCGAAGGAGATACTTGAGCTCATAGAGCGGGTAAACAAAAGCTACGGCAGCACGGTCATACTCGTCACGCACAACGATGCGATAAAGCGCATGGCCGACCGCGTCATACGCCTGCGCGACGGCGCTATACGCTCCGATGAGCTCAACGGAGACAAGCTCAGCGCGATGCAGCTCGACTGGTAGGGGAGCGCAGGCTATGAAAAATCCACTCAGGCGCCGCCTGCTGCGCGAGCTGCGGCAGGATATCGGCAAGTACATAGCCCTGTTTCTGTTCCTGAGCATGACGGCCGGTATGGTGTCCGGCTTTATCGTCGCCGCGGGCAGCATGAAAACAGCCTATGACGAAAGCTTCTCAAAATACAGCGTCGAAAGCGGCCACTTCATCCTTGAAGATAAGCTGCCGGAGGAGACAAAGGCAAGGCTCGAAGAGGAAGCGGAGATATCCGTGTGCGAACTGCTTTACAAGGACGTGACGCTCGATAACGAAAACACCGTGCGCATTTACAAAAACCGCACGGAGCTCAACAGGGTCTGCCTCATGGACGGCGCTCTTCCCGAAAATGACGGCGAGATCGCAGCCGACAGGCTGTATCTTGAAAACAACTCCCTCGGCATCGGCGACGAGCTGGCGGGACTGAAAATAACCGGCATCGTCGCGCTGTCCGACTACTCGGCGCTGTTTAAGAACAACACCGACATGATGCTCGACGCGAACAAGTTCTGCGTTGCCGTCGTAAGCCCCGATAGCTTTGATAAGATAAACGAAAATATTCACTACTGCTATGCATGGCTCAATAATGACGATAGCCTCAGCGACGAGCAGTGCAGGGACAAGGCCGACGATATCGCGCAGCTCCTTTCCGAGGACTGCGAAATAACGGAGCTTGTAAGACGGGCGGACAATCAGGCGATCATGTTCACGGGCGAGGACATCGGCAGCGACAAGGCCATGATGATAACGCTTCTGTACGTTGTCATCGTCATTCTCGGCTTCGTGTTTGCCGTAACGACGCGCAGCACGATAGAGCAGGAGTCCGGCACTGTCGGAACGCTGCTGGCCTCGGGCTACACGAGGCGGGAGCTTATCCGCCACTATATGGCTATGCCCATCATCGTCACGCTCCTTGCGGCGCTTATCGGCAATATCCTCGGCTACACCGTCTTCAAGGACTACTGCGCGAGCCTGTATTACCACAGCTACTCGCTGACGACCTACGTCACGCTCTGGAACGCCGAGGCGTTTATAAAAACAACGCTCGTGCCCTGCGTGCTGACAGCGGTCACGGTGTACGCCGTGCTTTGGCGCATGATGCGCCGTCCGGTGCAGAGCTTTCTGCGTCATGAGCTCGGCGGGCGGGGGAAGCAGTACGTTCCGCCGCTGCGTGCGGGAGGCATAATCGAGCGCTTCCGCAAAAGGATCATCCTGCAAAACCGCAGCGCCTACATAACGCTGCTTATCGGCATCCTGTTTGCCAATGTCCTGCTGCTGTTCGGCCTTATAATGCCGCCGGTGCTGGATAATTTCAAGGACGAGGTCCTCGAAACGAAGCTTTCCGACTATCAGTACCTTCTCAAGGTGCCGGTTCTTACGGAAAACGAAAACGCGGAGCCCTTTTGCCTGAGCTCTCTTGAGTATGAGGACGAGGAGATAAGCATCTACGGCGTAAAGCACGCTTCGAGCTATGCCGATTTCTCCTTCCTGCCGTCTGAAAAGGGCAGCGTTCTCGTCTCCGAGGGCTTCATGGAAAAGTACGGCCTCGAGCGGGGCGACAGGATAAGCCTGCACGAAAAATACGGCGACAAGGAGTATACCTTCACCGTTTACGACTCCACGCCCTACGCCGCGGGACTTGCCGTTTTCATGAGCAAGCTGAATTTCAACGAGACCTTCGGGCTGGAGACGTGGTTCTTTAACGGCTATTTCTCGGACGAAAAGCTCACGGACCTCGACCCCGAGGCGGTTTCGAGCGTCATAACCGAGCACGACCTGACCGTCGTCACCGATCAGCTCGACGATTCGATGGGGCGCATGTTCCCGCTCGTCGGCGGCTTTTCGCTGGCGCTGTACATGCTTCTGGTGTATCTGCTGTCGAAGACGGTCATCGAGAAGAACGCGCAGAGCATATCCATGCTCAAGATCCTCGGCTACACGCAGCGCGAGATAAGCTCGCTGTATAACTCGTCAACGGCCATTGCCGTGGGCGTGTCGCTTATCGTGACGATCCCGCTGAGCGCTCTGGGCATGAAGTGGCTTTATTACTGCTTTATGAGCCAGATGAGCGGCTGGCTGACGTTCTATATAGCGCCGTGGATATGGCCTGCGATGCTCGGTCTCGGCGCGGCGACGTATTTTATCATCCACATGATACAGCTCAGGCGTCTGGGCAGGATACCTCTGTCCAAGGCTCTGAAGAATATTGAATAAAACAATGGAGGTAATATTATGCAATACGCAATTTTTGCAATCATTCTCATCGTGTTCGCGGTCTTTGTCATAAAGAGCTATACAAAAAAGCTCGCCTCCGGCTGCTGCGGAGGCGGAGATGCCGAGAAGAAGGTCAAGGTCGCGGATAAAAACAGGGCGCACTATCCCTATGCCGCGCATCTTACCGTTGACGGCATGATGTGCGCCGCCTGCGAGACGCGGGTTGAAAACGCGCTCAATGCGCTTGACGGCGTGTGGGCAAAGGCAAGCTCCTCCGACGGGAGGGTCGAGGTGCTCATGAAGACCCCCGTTGACGAGGACACCCTGCGCAAAACGGTAAACGAGCTGGGCGTTTACACTCTTATGAAAGCCGAATACAGCGATGCAAAGCAGAACTAAGACCTATTCCGGCGCGGGCGGAAGCTACAAGGTCACAAGCTACGATGTTTTCCCCGGAATCGAGCTTATATACAACGATATACGCCTGTACGAGCACGATATCCAGCCCGAGGAGAACAAGACCCTGCTGGAGATACACCACTGCCGCTCGGGGCGCATGGAGTGCCGCATCGGGACAGATTTCTTTTACCTTGCGCCGGGCGACCTGTCGATAAGCCTCTCAGACGGCGCCATCTCGCATTCGAGCTTCCCCACGGGCAGCTACGAGGGCGTGACGATACGCATAAACGGCAGCGACGCGCCCAGATGCCTGTCCTGCTTCCTCGCGGACGTGAACGTTCAGCCCGATGCTCTGCGCGAAAAATTCTGTGCGCAGGGGCAGTGCTTCGTCGCACGCTCCTCGGCGGCGATAGAGCACATCTTCTCCGAGCTCTACAGCGTGCCCGAGAGCATACGCAAGGGCTATTTCAAGGTCAAGATATTGGAGCTGCTGCTGTTCCTGAGCGCGATGGAGCTTGATTCCTCGGCTCTTGCCGAGCGCAGGATATCCAACACTCAGGTCGAGCTTGCAAAGCGCATCGGCGCGTATCTTTCCGCAAATATGGACAGGCGCATAACGCTCGAGGAGCTGTCCTGCGTATTCCACCTCTCGCAGACGGCGCTCAAATCCTGCTTCCGCGCAGTCTACGGCGAGAGCGTTTATTCCTACATCCGCAGCCAGAAAATGCAGTGCGCCGCGGCAGACCTCCGCAGCTCGGAGATGAGCATCATGGAGATCGCCGGACGCTACGGCTACGACAACGGCAGCAAGTTCGCCAAGGCCTTCCGCGATACCGTCGGCATGAGCCCGACCGAGTACCGCAGCGCGGGCTGAGGCGGCTGCAAATAGATAAAAGGAGACAAAAACCATGAAATTCCACATTGAAGACACCGCAAAGATGTTCGGCTACGGCGTGCTGTTCGGCACCGCCGGCATCAAGATCCTCAGAAGCCGCGACGCAAAGACCCTGTACACCCATGTCACCGCCGCAGTTCTGCGCGCAAAGGACTCGGTCATGCAGACCGCCGACGATATCCGCTGCGACTGCCAGGATATCTACGCCGGCGCAAAGGACATCAACGAGCGCCGCGCCGAGGAAGAGGCAGCGACTGTTATTGAAAACGCCGAGGCAGAGTAATGAAATGCAGAATTCTCAGCGAAACTAAGGGCAGAATGCGCGTGCGTTTTATAACGCCGCGCATGACCCTTGCGCAGGCCGATATCGTTGAGGAATACCTCGGCTCGCTCGGCTGCGTAAAAAAGGTAAACGTATATGACCGCAACTGCGACGCGGTCATTGAATACAGCGACCGCGCAGCGCTCGTATCGGCGCTGGCGCACTTTTCGTATGAAGGCTGCGGCATAACCCAGCCCAAGCCCACCGGCAGGGCGTTAAACCGCGAATATCAGGATAAGCTCGCGGGTCTTGTCATGCGCAGGGTGCTCAAAAAAGCCTTCCTGCCCGCACCGTGGCGTGCGGCTATCTGCGTTGTCAAAAGCAGCCGCTACTTTGCCCGCGGCATAAAGTCCCTGCTTGCCCGCAGGCTCGACGTTGCCGTCCTCGACGCGACGGCGATAACGGTATCCGTCCTGCGCGGCGACACGAACACGGCCTCGACCATCATGTTCATGCTGAAGATCGGCGATATCCTTGAGGAATGGACGCACAAGAAGTCCGTTGCAGACCTTGCGCGCACGATGAGCCTCAATGTCGATAAGGTCTGGGTCAAGACCGGCGATACCGAGGAGCTTCGGAACATCTCCGATATCTCCGTCGGCGACGAGGTCATCGTCCGCATGGGCAGCATGATCCCCCTCGACGGCAAGCTCGTTTCCGGCTCGGCGGCTGTCAATCAGGCATCCATGACCGGCGAGAGCATGCCCGTGCGCAAGGAAACGGGCAGCTATGTCTACGCCGGAACGGTCGTGGAGGAGGGCGAGTGCGTCGTGAGGGTCGAAAAGAGCCTCGGCTCGGGCCGCTACGACAGGATAGTCCACATGATAGAGGACTCGGAAAAGCTCAAATCCGACACAGAGTCGCAGGCCTACCACCTTGCCGACCGGCTCGTGCCCTACAGTCTCGGCGCAACGCTGCTGACATGGCTCATAACGCGCAATCCGACCAAGGCGCTGGCCATACTCATGGTCGATTTCTCCTGTGCGCTGAAGCTTTCCATGCCCATCGCGGTGCTTTCGGCAATGCGCGAGAGCGGTGCTGACGGCATATCCGTCAAGGGCGGCAAGTTCCTTGAGGCCATCGCTCAGGCCGACACCGTCGTTTTCGACAAGACCGGCACGCTCACCCACGCAAGCCCCGAGGTCGCCGATATCGTCACCTTCGGCGATAACGAGAAAAACGAGATGCTCTGCCTTGCGGCCTGCCTCGAGGAGCACTATCCGCACTCGATCGCAAACGCCGTCGTCAAGGAGGCGCAGCGCCGCGGCCTCAACCACGAGGAGCGCCACTCCAAGGTCGAATACGTCGTCGCCCACGGCATCCACAGCATCGTTGACGGCAAAAAGGTCGTCCTCGGCAGCCACCACTTCGTCTTTGAGGACGAGGGCTGCACCATCCCCGAGGCCGAGCGCGAAAAATTCGACGGCCTGCCCACGCGCTATTCGCATCTCTACCTTGCGATAAGCGGCGTTCTGGCGGCGGTCATATGCATCGAGGATCCCCTGCGCGACGAGGTGTGCAGCGTCATGAGCAAGCTGCGCGAGCTTGGCTTTGACAAGCTCGTCATGATGACCGGCGACAGCGAGCGCACGGCCAGGGCAGTTGCCGAGCACGCGGGGCTTGACGAATACTATGCCGAGGTTCTGCCCGAGGACAAGGCGGCGTTTATCCGCTCCGAGCACGAAAAGGGCCGCAAGGTCATCATGATCGGCGACGGCGTGAACGACTCTCCCGCCCTCAGCGAGGCCGATGCCGGCATTGCAATGTCTGACGGTGCCGCCATAGCCCGCGAGATCGCCGACATTACCATCTGCTCGGACGAGCTCGAGAGCCTCGTCACCCTAAAGCGCATATCCGACGGCCTCATGGCCCGCATCCACGCCAACTACCGCTTCATCATATCCTTCAACGCCGGACTCATCGTCCTCGGTGTCGCGGGCGTTCTTCCTCCCTCGACCTCGGCGCTGCTGCACAATGTATCGACATTAGCTATAGGGCTACGCAGCATGAAGAACCTACTGCCCTGACGGGTCTATTTACGCTCATGCGGCGTTAAAGCCCTTGCACATACACAAAGTATGCGCTGCGGGCTTTGCCTTGCCTGAGCGCAAATATCCGCCGTCAGGAGTGCTGCTTACGCTCATGTGGCGTTGAAGTCTTAGGAAATACACACGGTATTCCCGTCGGGCTTTGCCTTGCCTGAGCGCAAATATCCGCCGTCAGGGGAGCTGCTTGCGCTCGTGCGGCGTTAAAGCCCTTGCACATACACAAAGTATGCGCTGCGGGCTTTGCCTTG
>CAVDFD010000093.1:0-7193 GCA_963608145.1 Bacteroidaceae bacterium
CCTGAGCTTTTTGTACTGTTAGCTTTTACTCCTTAGCGACGCTGTCAACAGAGGCCATGAACAGGCTGTTCTCGGCATCCGAGGGGATGAGGAAGCCGGTTCTCGGCGAGACGGAGAAGGCCTCGACGCTCGGGCCGTCCATCAGGCAGCTGCGCTTGAACTGCTGGCTGAAATAGCGCTTGCAGTAGCTGCGGAGCCACTTGGTGAGCTCCTCGTCGGAAAACTCGTCGCCGTAGGCGGCCTTTGCAAGGCGCATGGTCTTGGCCGGCGAGAAGCCGCAGATCATCATCTTGTGCGTGAAGAAGTCCTGCAGGCTGTACGAGCCGACGTTCTCCTCGCTCTTCTGCTCGATCTGATCGTCGTGTATCGGCAGCAGCTCCGGCGTTACGGGGCAGTCGAGAACGTCCCACAGTGCCTCGGCAAGGACCTTGTCCTCGGTGTGCTGGGCGATGTAGCGAACGCCTGCGCGAACCTGCGTCTTGGTCAGACCCATGTTCACGTCGTACATGCTCGTGTGGTCGCCGTTGTAGGTGCACCAGCCGTCAACGAACTCGCTGAGGTCCTCTGTGCCGACATCAAGGCCGTTTACCTTGTTTGCTATATCCATGAGCACCTGCGTGCGCTCACGCGCCTGTGCGTTCTCAAAGGCGATGGAGTAGTCGTCGTGGGCGTGGCCGATGTCGTCAAAGTGCTTGTAAACGCTCTCGCCGATGTCGATAACGCGAACCTCCGCGCCGACCTGCTCGGCGACGATGATTGCGTTGGACTTCGTGCGCGAGGAGGTGCCGAAGCAGGGCAGCGTGCAGGCGACGACGTTCGTCGAGGGCAGACCCATGCGCTTCACGGCCTCGGCGCAGACCATGACGGTCAGGGTCGAGTCAACGCCGCCGGAGATGCCGACGACGCAGTGGTCAAGCCCTGCGTAGGTCATGCGCTTTACAAGGCCGGAGACCTGAATGTCTATCATTCTGCGGCAGTAGTTGCCCATGTCCTTTTCAAGCTCGGGCAGATGCGGCAGCTTGCGGTAAGTGCGCGTAAGCTCCGTTTCGCAGACCTCCTCGCCCCAGTAGAGCTCGGAGTGGCTGTACTTATACTGGCTCCTGCCGTATTTGCCGCTCTTGCGGCGGAGGTTTTCAAGATACTCAATGTCGAGCTCGGAGACTACAAAGCAGTCCTCGCACTCGTCGGATGCGAGCACCTCGCCGTTTTCGGCGACCATGCACAGGCCGGAGTATACATTGTCGGTCGTGCTCTCGCCCTTGCCTGGAGCGGCGAGAACGATGCCGCAGCTCAGGTGCTTGGAGCGGTACTTGACAGAAGCCGTGGCCTCGATCGTAGAGCTGACGGTCGCGGGGAAGGATGCAAGAGAGGCTATGACCGTCGCGCCCGCAAGAGCGTGGCGTGCTGCCGGAGAATCTATGGCATCAGCGTCCGCGCCGAGCTCGACCGCGACAGAAAGGCCGGGCAGCACGTCGCTGGTGAACAGCAGCTCTGTATCGAAGAATGCATCGAACTTTCCGCAGACGGTCTCCTCGCCGCCCTCATCATCTGCCGCGGCAAAGATGGTGCCGTCGGTCTCGGAGCGGGGCACAAGACCCAGAAGCTCGCCGTCGGATACGACCGCCGCGACGCTGTACAGTGCGCCGCCTCTCGGCGCGTAGGGCAGTCCGACCACAACGAGCATGTCGCTTCCGGCGCTGGCCTCGATGACCTTTTCAAGCGCTGCCTCCGCACCGCGCAGGAGAACTCTGTGGCCGAAAAGGTCATAGCAGGAGCAGCCCGTGAGCGTAAGCTCGGGGAAAACAAGCAGCTTTACGCCCTTTTCGGAGGCTTTTTTCATGCACTCGATGACCTGAGCGGCGTTATATTCCGTGTCGGCGACCTTGATCATCGGAGATGCGGCTGCAACTTTAATAAATCCGTCTTTCATTTTTATCACTCATTTCTCTGATTTTTGTATGTCAAATAAAGTTTCGCCATAATAGTGGATTATTATTTTCGACGATTCGTCAAAGCTGTCGGGAGCTATGACGATCGTGATCTTGTCTCCGCTTATGCGGCAGTCCTCAACGCCGTCAACAAGCGGAAGGAGATTATCCTCAAGCTCCTGCTCAAACTCGTCAAGATGCTCGGAGTAATATTCGGTCGTGTGCGGGCAGGTGTACTTATCGCCGAGGGGAGCCTCGCTTGTGAAGCAGAACACCATGAACACCGCAAACAGGATAAGGAACATCACACAGCCTATGGGTTTTATCGCCTTAACAAAGCCTTCGCCTGCCGTCATGATGTCACCTCCGAATACAAAAAGTTTCGTCTCATATAATACTGCACCCTGTACATCAGCTGCTCGGTATCGAGCAGGCTGCCGCTTATGCTGTCCGTGACCTCGCCGTCTATGAGGTAGAAGCCGGAGGTGTTTATAACGGGAAGCTCGGCCTGCACCTCGTTCATGAACTTCATGTAGGCCGTGCCCTCCCAGCCGAGCAGCGAAAACAGCTCGTTCATGAGATAGCAGGGGCTTATGTCCGGCCCCTGACCGGCAAAGCCGCTGCCGCATAGCTCCTTGGCGGCATCGTTTGCCCATATGAGATAGCGCGTGGTGTAGTAATTTCTGAAGCCCTCCGTGGTCGAGCGGTCGAGGCTTATGCCGAGCTCGGTATAGCACAGGCTGCCGTCGCCGAGCCAGGGCTCGTGGTCGCCGTATACGAGCAGCACGACAGGCTCGTCCATCGCCTCGAGCTCAGCCTTGAGCTCACAGAGGTTTTCTATCGTGTTTTTGACCGAGCCGAGGTAGTTGTTGATGACATAGTAGCTGTATTCGCTCACGTCGCCGCTCCACAGCTCCCCGTCCCAGATGAGCTCCTCGCTGCTGTACGGCCCGTGTCCCTGATAGCTGACGTTGAACGAGAAAACATCCTCGCCGGATGCGATATCGGCCTTGAAAAGGCTCAGCAGCTCGGGGAAAAGATCATCGTCGGTGCTCGTCGGATAGCCGTATTTTTCGTAATATCCCTCGGTGTACAGGTAATCCTCGAAGCCGAGATAGCCGTTTACGTTATACCTGTTGTAGAAGGTGCGCAGACAGGGGTGACTGCCGTTTGCGGTGTAGCCCTGCTCACGCAGATACCAGACGTAGGAGTTTACGCTGCTGCGGTAATCCTTGAGCTCGGAAAAGCCGGTCAGGAAGCAGCGCTCGGTGTCTATCGTGCCGCCGGCAAATACGTTTGTCAGAAGGTTTCCCGTATAGCTTTCGGCCTCAAGCGCATGATAGTCGGCGTATATATCCTTCACTCCCTCAAGTCCCGCCGTCGTAAGGTCGGAAAAGGCCTCGAGCTGAATGGCAAGGATGTTCACCTTTTTATCCTCGGGGATATCGGAGTCGCTGTAAGCCGAGAGAGCGCTTTCCGCCTCGGCCTCGTCGTAGCCGTCGGGCGGAGTGTCGATCGCAGTGCTGATGCTGTGGATAAACGGGTACACGAAGCCCTTGGAAATAAAGACATCCCTTGCCTCCCATTGGCTCGCGTGCTCGAAATTTGCCGTTTTCTCATCGTAGATTGCGGTGCTGGAGTAGACGAGCTTCCACAGCGGCCATACGCTCAGGGCGATGACGGCGGCGATGGCAGCCCTCACTTTGCCGGACGAGCGGCCTCGCACGAAGAAGAACAGGAGCAGCGCTCCGACGGCGACGCAGGCAAGGCAGAGGGCTATGCGCTTTGTGAGCGTGATATTATAGTTTGCCGATACGCCCAGCGCCGTATGTATTGCTGTGATGTCGGAAAACATGAACGGATCGTCGCGGAATTTGAGCTTGAAATAGTTTCCCACCGAGGCCGTCACGAAGATCGCCGATGTGCCCAGAAACGAGATCCACGCTCTGTTTATCAGGCAGTAGAGCAAAAGCTCAAACAGGCATACCGGCAAGAAATTCAGGAAAAATATCAAAGGGTGCCGGAAATAGTCCAGCAGCATTTCGTAGCTGCCCATGCCGATGCCGAGAAACAGCGTCAGGCAGCATATCCCCGCCGCGGAGACGGCGAGCATTCCGTAATTCCACAGATAAAAGCAAAAGCGCCGGCGCGATCCGGCACAGACGGAAATGTCCGTGCCGAACAGAAAATGACCTTGTTTTGTGCCGGTCATGGCCGTGGCCTCAGAATTTTATTCTCTCAGCGATATAGTCCCTGACCTCGCTGATGGGGATGCGCACCTGCTGCATGCTGTCGCGCTCGCGGACGGTGACGCAGTGGTCGGCCTCGTCGGTCTCGGTGCCGACGGTGTTGAAGTCGAAGGTGATGCAGTAGGGCGTGCCTATCTCGTCTTCACGGCGGTAGCGCTTGCCGATGGAGCCGGTCTCGTCATAATCGACCATGAATTCTCGGCTCAGCTCCGTGTAAAGCTCCATTGCAGGACCTGTGAGTATCTCCTTCTTGCTCAGCGGCAGGATCGCGCACTTATAGGGCGCAAGCGCCGGATGCAGGTGCAGAACGGTGCGGATATCGTCGTTGCCCTTCTTGTCCTGACCGACGACCTCCTCGTCGTATGCCTCGCACAGGAAAGCCAGCGCGACGCGGTCACAGCCTAGGGACGGCTCGATGACGTAGGGGATGTAGTGCTCGTTGGTATCCTGATCGTAATAGGTCAGATCCTTGCCGGAGGCCTCCTGATGGCGGCCAAGGTCATAATCGGTGCGGTCTGCAATGCCCCACAGCTCGCCCCAGTCGGTGAACGGGAAGGCGTATTCTATATCGGTCGTAGCGCGGGAGTAGAAGGCAAGCTCCGCAGGCTCATGGTCGCGCAGACGCAGGTTCTCCTCGCTTATGCCCAGCGACAGCAGCCAGTTTTTGCAGAAGTCCTTCCAGTAGGCAAACCACTCAAGGTCGGTGCCGGGCTTGCAGAAGAACTCGCATTCCATCTGCTCGAACTCGCGGATGCGGAAGATGAAGTTGCCCGGGGTTATCTCGTTGCGGAAGGCCTTGCCGACCTGACACACGCCGAAGGGCAGCTTTTTGCGCGTGGTGCGCTGGATATTCGCAAAGTTCACGAAAATGCCCTGAGCGGTCTCGGGACGCAGATAGCAGGTGGAGCTTGAGTCCTCGGTCACGCCGATGGCGGTCTTGAACATGAGGTTGAACTTGCGGATAGGAGTGAAGTCGTGCTTGCCGCATACGGGGCAGACTATATCCTCGTGCGAGGCTATGAACTCGTCCATTTCGTCGAAGGTCATTGCATCGACGTTGACCTCGTGATGCTCCTCGCCGATGAGCTTGTCGGCACGGTGGCGCGCCTTGCAGGAGCGGCAGTCGAGCAGAGGGTCAGAGAAGCTGGAGACGTGGCCGGTCGTGATCCATGTCTGCGGATTCATGATGATAGCGGCATCGAGGCCGACGTTGTAGGGGCTTTCCTGAACGAACTTCTTCAGCCATGCCTTTTTGACGTTGTTTTTGAACTCAACGCCCAGAGGGCCGTAGTCCCAGGAGTTTGCAAGGCCGCCGTATATCTCGCTTCCGGGATACACATAGCCGCGGTTTTTGCACAGGGCAACGATCTTGTCCATAGTCTTTTCGCTGTTTTTCATTTTTCCGTCCTTTCCCGCGGCTGGCTGCCGCAGCAAAAATTTTATTTATATAGTAGTTGTCTACAGACCGTAACTATATCATTTGCCGTCGTTTTTATCAATACAATGTCAAAATATAAACTAAACGAAAACTTTACATAAAGTATTCTGATTTTGAATGTAATGCATGAATTTTTGTGCAATATCGTACACCGTGGAGTTCAAACCCTGTATAACAGAACCTGAAACTGTGCAATTATCACGATTTTAACAAGAGAAATGTCAATATTGTGTTTACAAACGGCTTGATTTATGATTAAATAATCATGTAAAATGCCTTATAATAAACAGGAGGAATAAAGCAAATGATCAAATTTTCAAGCAGAATGAACCTTCTTAAGGGTTCGGCAATCCGTGAGCTCCTCGCACTGGCAAACAAGCCCGAGGTCCTCTCCTTCGCCGGCGGCATGCCCGCTCCCGAGCTTTTCCCCGTTGACAAGATAAAGGCTGCTACCGATGCCGTTATGGACGAGCAGGGCAGAGTTGCTCTTCAGTACTCCAGCACCAACGGCTTCGAGCACTTCCGTCAGCAGATCGCCGACCGCATGGAGGCAAAGCTCAACATCAAGACCACTGCCGACAACATCCTCGTCACCTCCGGCTCTCAGCAGGGTCTGGACTACTCGGCACGCGTGTTCTGCGACAAGGGCGACGTCATCATCATCGAGAGCCCGTCCTACCTCGGCGCACTCAACGCATTCAAGGCCTGCGAGCCCAACTTCGTTGCTATCCCCACCGACGGCGACGGCATGATCATGGAAGAGCTCGAGAAGGTTCTTGCAACCACCGAGAACGTCAAGATGATCTACGTCATCCCCGACTTCCAGAACCCCTCCGGCCGCACCTGGCCTCTGGAGCGCCGCAAGCAGTTCATGGAGATCGTAAACAAGTACGAGGTTCCCGTTGTTGAAGATAACCCCTACGGCGAGCTCCGCTTCGAGGGCGAGTACCTGCCCGCACTCAAGAGCATGGACACCAAGGGTCTTGTCGTATTCCTCGGCACCTTCTCTAAGATCCTCGCCCCCGGCTACCGCCTCGGCTGGGTCTGCGCAGACGGTGAGATCCTCCAGAAGTACAACTTCCTTGCTCAGGCAGCTTCCCTGCAGTCCTCCACCGAGGCTCAGCTCGTTGTCTCCAAGTTCATCGACATGTATGATCTGGACGCACACGTTGCAGCCATCAAGGAGTGCTACCGCAAGCGCCGCGATGTCATGATGGAGACCATGGAGAAGGAGTTCCCGCCCGAGGCAAAGTTCACTCACCCCAACGGCGGCCTGTTCACATGGGTCGAGCTCCCCGAGTACATCAACACCAATGAGATGGCAAAGCAGTGCCTCGAGCGCAACGTTGCTTACGTTCCCGGCGACGGCTTCTTCCCCGATGCAGGCCACAATAACTGCATCCGCCTGAACTACTCCTGCATGCCCGAAGAGAAGATCGTTAAGGGCATGACCATCCTCGGCGAGGTCATCAAGGCAAACCTGAAGAAGTAATCTAAGCGTATACTAAAAAAACTCCTGCTCGATGGGGCAGGAGTTTTTTTGCGCTTATCGGAATAGAGACTGTATTTTGTGGGTAA